>NZ_JBAIYT010000004.1:0-157716 GCF_036763125.1 Nitratidesulfovibrio sp. 1201_IL3209 | reverse complement strand
CTCTCGACCGCGAGGCGTCAATTTGGCATTGCTGTGCATGTTCACCCGGTTTCTTGGCGGTTGCTGTTGCTTGGTAACTCCAGCTTACCGGCCAGATTCCGGGTGAACAACCTATCGAAACACTACACCTAGGGGCTGTTTCCAAATGAGGATTTTCGTTCGTTGGCAAGGAAAACGAGCCTGCCATGAGGGAGTATACTCTTCTCGTATTCGACCGACATGGCAGGCGAAGTTTGACGTAGCCAACGGGCGAAAGGACTATTTGCAAACAGCCCCTACCGGTCGCGGGGCAACAACAGCCACGCCGGGCCGGGGGCGTCCAGATGCCCGGCCACGGCGGCCGCGCGGTCGCCCGCGCCGCAGAACAGGTCGATGCGGTATCCCTTGATGGCCCCGCCGGTATCCTGCGCAAGGCCGAGGCCGGTCACCGCGCCGCCGCCCGCGTGCTGCGGCACCGGGGTGGAAAAGGCCAGCAGCGCGCCGGATGGCAGCACGGAACGGTCGGTGGCCAGGCTTACCCACGGGGTCAGCGGCCTGCCCGTGCACCCCAGCGGGCCGCTGCCCGCGCCTTCCTCCAGCCGGAAGAAGACGTAGCTGGGGTTGGTGTTCATGAGGGCTTGCGCCTGTGCAGGGTGGTCTTCCAGCCACTGGCGGATGGCAGGCATGTTCACCCCGTCGGGCGGCAGATCGCCCCGTTCCTTCAGGATGCGCCCGATGGACACGTAGGGGCGTCCGTTCTGCGCGGCGTACAGCACACGGGCCTCGCTGCCGTCGGTGAAGCGCAGCCTGCCGGAACCCTGCACCTGCAGGATGTACACGTCCACCGGGTCCGCCGCCCAGGCCAGTTCCAGCCCCTTGCCGCGCAACGCCCCCCCGGCGTCGATTTCCGTGCGGTCGTAGTAGGGCCGCAGCACGCGCCCCTTGGGGCCGTTCACCACCCGGTAGGTCATGCGCTGCCTGCCGGAGCCGGACGTGGCCAGTTCCGTCACGCGCATGTCCGGCGGGGTGCGGTAGATGGGATGCGCGTAGCCGGGCGCGGGGCGGCGGCTGGCGAGCAGCACCGGCTCGTAGTAGCCGGTCCAGGCGGTGTCCACGCGCAGCCAGCGGAACCGTTCGGCCAGCAGGCCGGGGTTGGCGTCCAGCGAGGGCAGCAGGCCGGACAACTGCCGCAGGGCGGCCATGAAGTCCGCGTTGGTCACGCGCACTCCCGGCCGGTCCAGGGCCACGCCGTCGGCCGGGCGGGTGGCCATGTAGGAAAGGCTTTGGGCCAGCGCCGGGGCCAGGTCGTTCCACGAGGCAAGCCCCTGGCTGCGCGGGTCCATGGCCGCGATGGCGGCGCGGATCTCGTCGGACGAAACCTCCGTGTACGCGGGCAGGGGCGGCAGCGACAGGGCCGGGCGCGCCGGGGCCGGGACCTGCTCGACGACGGGCGTCACCGGCGTGGGGGCAGGAACCTCCGGCGCGCGGGATGCGCAGCCGGACAGGAACAGCGAAAGCGCCAGCGAGCCCATGGCGGCCGGAAGGACGGCCGGAAGGACGGCCGGAAAGGCGGCGGCCGGGAGACCGGTCAGGGACGCGCCGCGCACGCGCGCGGCTTTGGCTTTCAGGACAAAATGACGTACGAATCGAGACGCCGCGCCACGCGGCAGGAGGTTGCGAAACATATGGACGGCTTTCCCGTGCCGGAAATCTGGTTGGCCCATCGCGTGTCCTACGGTGAAACGGACATGATGGGCGTTGTGTACTATGCGGAATACCTGCACTTCTTCGAACGCGCCCGCAGCGAGTTCATCCGCTCGCGGGGCATGGGCTACGCCACGGTGGAAGAGCGCGGCATCATCCTGCCGGTGCGCGAGGCGCGCTGCCGCTACCGCAGCCCGGCGAAGTTCGACGACCTGCTCCAGATACGCGCAGGCATCAGCGAATGGGGCCGCGCCTCGCTGACCTTCGTGTACGAGATTCGGGACGAGGGACGCAACAGGTTGCTGGCCGACGGCATGACCCAGCACGCCTGCATCAACCGCGACGGCAGGCCGGTGCCCGTGCCCGGCTGGCTGCGCGATTTGTTGCAATAGCATCCTTTCGGGCCGTCGCGGGCAGCCAGGCCGCACGAACGGGCGCACTTCACGAAATGAATGTGCCTGCTCCTTGACTGACCAGTGGACCGGGGCGTAGGCAAGGCCCATGTTCCTCGACGTCCACACCCATGCCTTCCACCCCAAGATCGCGTCCAAGGTCCTGCAACAGCTGGAAGCGCACTACGGCATTTCGCCCGTGGGCGAAGGCGTGGTGGAAGACCTGCTGCCCCGCGCCCGGCGCGCCGGGCTGGACGGGGTGGTGGTGCACTGCGCCGCCACCGCCGCCGCGCAGGTGGTGCCCGCCAACGCCTTTGCCGTGGACTTGCAGCGCAGCCACCCTGGGGTGGTGGCCTTCGGCACCGTGCACCCCGAGTACCAGGACTGGGAGCACCAGTTGGACCGGCTGCGCGCGGCAGGCATCCGGGGGCTGAAACTGCACCCGGAATTCCAGGGCTTCCGGCTGGACGACCCGCGCCTGCTGCCCATCATCGAGGCGGCCCAGGACGACTTCGTGTTCATGTGCCACATCGGCGACAAACTGCCCCCGGCGGAGAACCCCTCCTGCCCGTACAAGCTGGCCGCGCTGCTGGACGCCTTTCCGCGCGCCCGGTTCATCGCCGCGCACCTCGGCGGCTACCTGCACTGGAAGTACGCGCTGGAAGCGCTGGTGGGCCGCGAGGTGTGGATGGACACCTCCAGCAGCCTTTCGTTCATCGACGACGCCACCCTGCGCGCCATCTTCGACGGGCACGACCGCGAGCACATCCTGTTCGGCAGCGACTACCCCCTGTTCGACCCCGCCGACGAATGCCACCGCCTGCAACGGCGGCTGGATCTGTCCGACGGGGAAATAGAAGTGCTGCTGTCCGGCGCGGCCACCCTGCTGGGGCTCGACGGGTAGCGGAACGCCGCCACGCCCCGGCGGATCACACCAGCTGCAAGTATCCGATGAAGTTGTCGATGCCGCGCAGGCGGCAGTCGGCGTAGCGGCGCGCGTAGTCCTCGAAGGTCATGCGCCGCCCGTAGATGTTGAACGTCGCGTCCGGCCCGCCGAAGGCCAGACCGTGGTGGGCGGCCACCTGCGGGTGGATGGGCAGTTCGAATTCCGGGTACGGGTCCGTGAAGCCGTCGCGCACCGCCGGGGGCAGCGGGTCCATGCCCAGCGCCGCCAGCACCCCTTCCGCCATGTGCAGCACCAGCCGCCGGTTGGGGTGGTTGATGGTGGCGAACAGCCGTTCCTGCTTCCACAGCGCCTCCACCAGGTCCACCGTGGGGGCCACCACGGCGGGAATGGCGGCGGGCGTGGCCGCATCCCCCGCCCCGCGCTCCTTGTCCCGCTCCACCGCAAGCGAGTGGCGCAGCATGGCGTCCAGGTCGTACTTGGCCGCGATGTCGCCGTGCAGGTACACGTGCAGGATTTCCGCCATGCTCAGGCCCATGGACACCAGCCGGTCCAGAAACGAGTCGCCGAAATCCATGGGGCTCTTGTTGGTCCAGAACGGCCAGTAGCCCGTAAACAGCATGTTGGGCAGGCGCAGCACCCGCGCAGCCGGGTTGACCATGGCCAGCAGCCGGTCCGAGGCGTGGTCGTCCCACTTTTCGCCCAGGTGCTGGTACAGGAACAGGCCGCAGCCGGAAAGCTCGGCGGGGGCGATGCGCTCGCGCAGGTAGTTGGTGTACCGGCGGATTTCGTAGCGTTCCGCGAACTGCGGCGATGCCGCCAGCAGGACCGCCAGCGGGTCGCCCTGGCAGTTGGCGTGGATGAGGCAGAGGCTGCGGTGCGGTGCGGTCATGGGAATCTGCGCGAAACAAGGCGGCTGGAGTTGCGGTGAAAATGCGGCCTGCGGCCGGTCCTTCGCCTTCTGTTCGGCGGGCGCGCCCGTTTTCTTTACATCCCCACCCGATTGTGGAACACTATCTTGTGGGCGTGCGTCCAACGGCATGCGCCCGCGCCCGGCATCGCCGAACCCGGCTTGTACACCCAACCCCCCGTACAGACAATGCTCATCGCCGTCCGCGCGCGACGCGTCATACCCCTCGCAGGTGAGGGTCCGTCACGAGACCCGCGCGACCTGTTTTCGCCGCCCCGCGTTCTCGACGACCACGTCGTTGTGATCCGGGGCGTTTTCTTGGACGGCGCGGGGCAGGCGGCCTCGGCGGACGGCCCGTGCGCCGCCCCGCCCGGTGAGCCCGGTGCCCCCCATACAGAGGACGCGGCCCGCGTGCTTTCCGGATTGCGCGGGGGCGTCATCGAGGCCGTGGAGCCCATGGACGCCTTCCGCCGCCGCGCGGGCGTGCCCCTGGCCGATCTTGGCGACGTCACCCTGATGCCCGGCGTGGTCAACTGCCACACCCACCTCGAACTTTCGCACCTGGCCGGGCGCACCGTGCTGGGCGGCGGCTTCGTGCCGTGGGTGAAAACCCTGCTGTCTCTCACGGGAGCCGGAGCGGGGGCCGAAACCCCGCCGGAAGTCCGCGCCGCGGCCCTGGCCGACGCCGCGCGCCAGCTAGCAGCCTGCCACACCGCCCACGTGGGCGACATCACCGCCGTGGCCCCGGCCGCCGTGCGCCGGGCCATGCAGGCCGCATCCATCGGCTGCTCGCACTTCGCCGAGGTGTTCGGCTACCGCTTCGCCACGCCCGACGGCCAACCGGCGGCCCCGGCGGACACCGCCGCCCTGTGGCCCTGGGCCATGGCGGAACTGATGGCGGACATGACGCAGGACGATTTCGCGCCCCCCCCGGCGCCCGCATCCGCCGCGCCCTCCGCATCCGCCGTATCAGGCCCCCCCGGCGCGCCCTTCCCCGTCCACCCGGACGCCGCCCTGGCCGGGCACGCCCTGTACTCCACCCATCCGGTGGCCCTGGCCGCCGCCCGCCGCTGGTGCGAACGCAACCACCGCGTCTTTTCCATGCATCTGGCCGAGCACCCCGACGAGGTGGAATTCCTGACCACCGGGCGCGGCGCGCTGGCGGACCTGCTGGCCGTGCGCGTGCTGCCGCCGGGCTTTGCCGCGCCGGGCATGCGCCCCGTCCCCTACGCCGCCGAACTGGGCCTGCTGGACGAGGGCACCCTGGCCGTGCACTGCGTGCAACTGGACGCGTCGGACATCCGCCTGCTGGCCGAATCGGGCGCGCACGTCTGCCTGTGCCCGCGCTCCAACGCCGCCATCGACGTGGGCGCGGCCCCGGCCCACGCGCTGGCCGAGGCGGGCGCGCCGCTGTGCCTGGGCACCGACAGCCTGGCCTCGAACCACGACCTTGACCTGTGGAACGAAGCCCGCGCCCTGCGCGACCTGCCCGCCGGGCATGACCTGCCGCCCGCCGCCCTGCTGCGCCTGCTTACCGTGAACGGCGCATCCGCCCTGGGACGGGGCGACATCGGCGCCATCGCTCCCGGCCGCCGCGCGCGGCTGGCCCTGCTGCCGCAAGACTTTTCCGAAGCATTGGGGACAACCCCGTAAACCCCCACACCCACATGCAGCACGCACAACGCCCCACGTGGCCCCACAAGGACCTGCTGGACGTCACCCAGCTGACGCGGGCCGAACTGTTCCACCTGCTGGACACGGCGGCCCAGTTCCACGACATCAACCGTCGCCCCGTGAAGAAGGTGCCCACCCTGAAGGGCAAGAGCGTGGTGCTGTTCTTCGCGGAGCCGAGCACCCGCACCAAGACCTCGTTCGACGTGGCGGGCAAGCGCCTGTCGGCCGACACCTTCTCGCTGGCCAAGAGCGGGTCCAGCCTGTCCAAGGGCGAAAGCCTGAAGGACACCGCCCTCACCCTGCAAGCCATGACCCCGGACATCATCGTCATCCGCCATTCCTCCAGCGGCGCGGCGCAGTTCCTGGCCGAACGGCTGGACTGCTCGGTGGTCAACGCGGGCGACGGCTGGCACGCCCACCCCACCCAGGCCCTGCTGGACTGCTATTCGTTGCGCCAGGCCTGGGGCGACACCTTCGAGGGGCGCACCCTGCTCATTCTCGGCGACATCGCCCACAGCCGGGTGGCCCGCTCCAACGTGCACCTGCTCTCGTCGCTGGGGGTCAAAGTGCGGCTGTGCGCCCCGCGCACCCTGCTGCCCGCCGGGGTGCGCAACTGGCCGGTGACCGTCTTCAACCGGCTGGACGACGCCGTGCAGGGCGCGGACGCGGTGATGTGCCTGCGCCTGCAACTGGAACGCCAGCAGGCGGGCCTGCTGCCCGACCTGCGTGAATACGCGCAGCGCTACTGCCTGTCGCCCCGGCATCTGGACATGGCCGCGTCGGGCGCGAAAGTGCTGCACCCCGGTCCCATGAACCGGGGCCTGGAAATCTCGTCCGTGCTGGCCGACGCGCCCGAAAGCCTGATCCTGGACCAGGTGGCCGCGGGCGTGGCCACGCGCATGGCAATCCTCTTCCTGCTCGCCACCCGTACCGGTGACGGGCAGACCGCCGACCACGGAGGCCGCGCATGACCGCCACCACTTCCGCTTCCCTGTTTCTTCGCAACGCCCGCCTGTTGGGGCGCATGGTGGACGTCGCCGTGGCCGACGGGCGCATCGCGTCCGTGACGGACAGTGGCGCGGGCTGCGCCCCCCCCGTGACAGGCGCCGGTTCCGGCGTAGCGCTGGAAGACGCGCACACCATCGACGCGCGCGGCATGGTGCTGTTCCCGGCCTTCATCGACGCGCACACCCACATGCGCGAACCGGGCCAAGAGTACAAGGAGGACATCGCCAGCGGGCTTGCCGCCGCCGCCCACGGCGGGTTCGGGGCCGTGCTGTGCATGGCCAACACCAAACCGGTCAACGACGACGCCTCCATCACCCGCGACATGATCGACACCGCCCGCCGCCACTGGCCGCATGGCCCGCGCCTGCACCCCATCGGCGCGGCCACGGTGGGGCTGAAGGGCACCGAACTGGCCCCGCTGGCCGAACTGGCCGAGGCGGGCTGCGTGGCCTTTTCCAACGACGGCGCGCCCGTGCCGGACACCGAGATGTTCCGCCGCTGCGTGGAATACGCCGCCGACCAGGGCAAGGTGGTCATCGACCATTGCGAGGATCCCTACCTGGCCAAGGGCGCGCACATGAACGAAGGGGAAACCAGCGGCCGCATCGGCGTGAAGGGCCAGCCGGACATCGGCGAGGCGCTGCACGTGGCGCGCGACATCCTGCTGGCCGACTACCTGAAGCTGCCCATCCACCTCGCGCACATCTCGTGCCGCCGCTCGGTGGAACTCATCGCCTGGGCCAAGCAGCGCGGCGTGCCCGTGACGGCGGAAACCTGCCCCCACTACCTGCTGCTGACCGACAAGGAACTGCTGGGCTACGACACCAAGGCCAAGGTCAACCCGCCCCTGCGCACCGACGACGACGTGGCCGCCCTGCGCGAGGCGGTGCGGACCGGCGTCATCGACATCCTGGCCACCGACCATGCCCCGCATGCCGCCCACGAGAAGGAAACCCCGCTGGACGAGGCGCCCAACGGCATCACGGGTCTGGACACCGCCGTGGCCCTGAGTTGGGGGCTGGTGCGCGACGGCCTGCTGACCGAGGCGGATATGGTGCGCCTGTGGGCGGTGGAACCGGGAAAGATATTCGGATTGCCGGTGAATGGCTTCAGCGTCGGCGATCCGGCGGATTTCTTCCTGCTGGACCCCGAGGAGAAGTGGGTGGTTTCGCGCGAGACCATGCACTCGAAGAGTTGCAATACTCCGTTTCTGGGGAAGGAGCTTGTGGGCAGGGTGAAGGGGCTGTGGCTTGGCGGGGTGAAGGTGGTGTAGGGGCTGGGGGGTAATTCCTGACGGGAATGGAAGGAGTTGTGCCCTGTTGGATGCGGCTTCTACGAATACACACCAGCGTTATTGACCGCCCTCGATTTCGTTATGCCTCCGGCGGACAGGGGGCCGCTAAGCGGCGGCCCCCTGTACCCCCGCGCTCCGGGGGGCACAGCCCCCCTGGTCCCCCCAACGTATCCTGCACCGCATTCTTCACCGGGCAGCTTCCCTCCGGCGCAGACGCCTCCGGGTGATCTGCCCGGCGGAATGCGTATGTGCGCCAAGCTCCCGCTGCCTCCATCCCACTTGAGTGCCCTTACCCACGCCCCCGTTGCGACGCATGTGCCGCCGCCAAAGCCCGGCGTCACACGCTTCTACGCGCCGTACGTGTCCGTTGGACCAACCCCGAATATACACACGCCCATAGCATGGTCACGGCAATGGGAGCTTCGCGCGCATTGGCGTCACTGGCGGCAGATCGCCCGAAGGCGCTTTGGCCGAAGGAAAGCTGCCGCCGTGACGCCGCGCAGGACAACAACCGCTACACGCGAGCCTCGAACCTTAGCCAAAGCGACGGGAGCCACATGCACATACGCGTTCCCGTCGCCAGATCGCCCGAGGCGCGCCAGCGCCGCAGGGAAGCTGGCGGCGAAAGGAACGCGGTGCGGGATGCCCGCGATAGAAACACCCATGCGCTGCCAAAACGACGAGAGATTCGTGCGCATTGGCGGCACCGGCGGCAGATCGCCCGGAGGCGCCCCAGCGCCGGAGGGAAGCTGCCGCCGTAGGGACGCCGCGCAAGAGACGCTGGGGGTCCAGGGGGCGGAGCCCCATGGAACGCGGGGGTGCAGGGGGTGTTCGTTACAACACCCCCTGCCCGCCGGAGGCATAACGAAATCGAGCGTGGTCAAAAGGGCGGGACTGTCTTCGTAGATGCCGTGCCCATCAAGGCATTACCCAATCGAACAGCACTATTCCCTTCCTTCCGCAACCGCCCACCCCCATCCCCTCCCCCTTGCATCCCCTCCCGATTTTGTGCATTTTGGCACAATCACGCGGACGCATTTCCCGTGCACACCCGCCCAGCGATGTCCGGCCCCGGCACGGCACCTCCGGCGAACGCCCGACCGGCCGCTGGCCGCACCGCGCCTTGACTTTTCGGGCCGCGCCTGTGATGCACGGATGGCACCGCGCCCGAGGGCGCGCTTTTCATCACTTTCAGGAGGACAGGGATGAGCCAACCTTTCAAGGACGCCATAGCCATCTGCAAGGCCATCCTTCGCAACGGCTACGACGCCTACGTGGTCAACGCGCAGTTGCAGAAGGAACTGCTGGACGGCCGCGAAACCGAAATCGACATCGCCTGCGAGCCCGACTACGAAGAGCTCGGCAAGCTCTTCCCCAGCCTCGAGCGCTCCAACGAAGAGGGCGTGGTCGCCACCATGCGCGAAGGCGGAGCGCTGATCCGCTTCTACCACACCGATACCGAGGAATCCTCGCACCCGGAACATACCCTGGCCCGCATCACCCCGCGCATGCTGCGCGTGCTGGAAGAGCAGGGCAAGGTGCCCCCCGCCCTGGCCTGCCCGTACATCGCCCACACCGGCGACGTGTACGAAGGCTTCGAGGACTTCTCCCAAGGCAAGGTGCAACTGCGGGGCATTCCGGACGAAACCCTGCGCCGCAACTACCTGCTGGTCATCCGGGCCATGCGCTTCGCGGCCAACTTCGACCTGCCCATCGAGCCCAATTCGTGGATGGCCATCATCCGCGCCGCCAGCCGCGTGCTGGACTACGTGCGCATCTCGGACATCATGGACGAATGGCGCAAGGTGGAAGCCGAGTGCATGTGGAAGTTCGTGCAACTGCTGTTCGATGCGCAGATCCTGCACGGCCTGCTGCCCGAAGTGGCGGCCCTGTCCCGCGTGCGCCAGCAGCGCAACGACGAGGGCGCGGAAGAGTCGGTGCTCGAACACACCCTGGACTGCATGCGCCACTACCCCGAGGGTGAATACAACTACGACTGGCTGGGCACCTTCGCCATGCTGTTCCACGACGTGGGCAAGCTGTACACGGCGGAATACTTCGACGGAAAGTGGAACTTCTACCAGCACCATCGCGTGGGCGCCAAAGTGACGCGCAAGCTGTTGCGCCGCCTGCACTTCCTGCCGGAGGACGTGGAAACGGTGTGCCATCTGGTGCGCCATCACATGCGCTTCCACTTCATGCTCACCGACCGGGGCATCCGCCGCTTCAAGTCGCTGGACGAATACCCCCGGCTCATCCAGATAGCCCGCGCCGACCTTGAGGCTCGCGACGGCAGCTACACCTACTTCAATCACAACATGAAGTACCTGGAGCGCGCCGAAACGCCGGAGCAGATGCTGGAACCCCTGCTGAACGGCAACGAGATCATGGAGTTCACCAACCTGCACCCCGGCCCCCAGGTGGGCATGCTGCGCGATGCGCTGCTGAAGGCGCAGGTGGCGGGCGAAGTGACCAGCGTGCCCGAGGCCGTGGACTACGTGCGCGAGTACAAGGCGAAGAATTTCGGCTAGGGCCGGAATGCGGATTGATTCCTTGCGGAAGACGCGGGGGAAGGGACGAAGGTTCCTTCCCCCGTTTTTTTGTTGGGGAGGGGCGGAGGGGGAGGGGAAGAAAAAAGAGGAAGAAGACAGGAGTAGTGCCTTGTTGGGCACGGCTTCTACGAAGGCACGTCAGCGTTATTGAACGCCCCCGATTTCGTTATGCCTCCGGCGGGCAGGGGGTATTGTAACGAACACCCTCTGCACCCCCGCGTTCCAGGGGCTCCGCCCCTTGGAACCCCGGGGCGTCCTGCGCGGCGTCCCTTCGGCGGCAGCTTCCCTTCGGCGCAAGGCGCCTCCGGGCGATCTGCCGCCGGTGACGCCAATGCGCGCGAAGCTCCCGAAGCCTTGGCGCACGTTCGGGTTCTGCGTGTACCCCTGGTCGGTCTGCGGTGCACCCGCGACGCCGGAGCTTCCGCCGTCGCAAAGCCTCCGGCGGCGATCTCCGGCTGCGGGCGCAATCCGCACCAATGACGGTGGCTGCAATGGAATGGGCTGTCGGCAACGGGAGCGACAGACAACTCGACATCGCAGTCCGATGCATGAGTGAACTGCGTTGGCTGACAAACGGTGGCGCAATGTTGAAACATCGCCTCAGCGCCAGCCGGTAAGCGCCCGCGCCACCTCGCGGCCGTCGGAGCGGCGGGTGAGGATGTGCACGAAGCGGGCAGTGCCGGGCGTGGCCGCATCGGCGGGCGCGGACAGGCACTGCGCCTCCACCGTGTCGCCGTACACCGTCTCGGCCCGGAAGTGCATGTCCAGCCACGCCGGCCGGGATGATTCCTGCACTTCGGCGGGCACGCCTTCCAGCGCCCAGTCCAGGTAGCGCACGTTGTTCACGTGGCGGTTGCGGTCCATGTCCGCCCGGCGCACCACGAAGGGGATGGAAGAGAGCGGCGCCGTGCCGTCTTCGGGCGCCGGCAGCCGACGGTCCCCGGTTTCCAGCGCCAGCGGCGGCTGTTCCGGCAGCAGGGCCGCCACCGTGGGGGGGATGCGCTCCGGCCGCCGGGTGGCCAGGTTGATGACCACCCAGAACGAAGCCCCGCGCGCCACCACCGCACCGTCCCCGCCCAGCATCAGGTAGTCGCGCCGGAATTGCAGCCGCTCCACCCCGCACGGCCAGGTGCGCACCGTCACCGTCTCGCCTTCCGCCGGGGCGCGCTCCACCTGCACCACCAGCCGGGCCAGCACCCACGCCAGCCCTTGTTCGTGCAGCGCGGCCAGCGAAAGCCCCAGCCGGTCCGCATGCACCCCGGCCGCCTCTTGCAGGTAGTCGCAGATGATCTGGGCGGAAACGGTGCCGTCCGGCCCCACCTCGTAACCGCGCACCCGGAAGGTTTCCTGGTGCACCCGCAGGTCGGCGGGAACCTGCACGGGGAGTTGCGCGGCTTCGAGGGCGGCAAGGCCGGTCGACTTGGGCGTATCGGGAGTATCGGGCATGCGGGGGCTCCTTGTCCGGTTGTCCGTGCGGCGCGGCATGCGGCAGCGTGGCGCACCGCCACGGCATAGCGCCGCAACGCCGCCGCGTCCACTGTCACCCGCGCGGGTGACGCTGCCATGGCGTGGTTCAAGGAGCCACTCCCCGACGCGTTTTGTGGCGTACCCCCATGCCCCTCGCGGATGCGAAAACGGCAGGCCGCCACCTCACCTACCCCGGCATGCTCATGCCCGGCCCGCGCGGAATTCGCGGGAGCAGCATGCTTGACCCGCCTTGACACCCGGCCGCCGCGCGCCTATCTGTTGCCCCTTCAACAGTTGCAACGGCAACAATGGGACATTTCGCATGGAACAAAGACTCACGTCCTTCGCCTATCGCGTGGGGCAGTTGCGCCGCCTGGTGCTGCTGCTGGCCATCGAGCGCATCGCCCCGCTGGGGCCGGTGGGCAAGGGGCAGATACCCTTCCTGGCCGAACTCTTTCAGGGCGGCGACGGCGTGTCGCAGGAAGAACTGGCCGAAAAGCTGCACTTCGACAAAGGCGCGGCCGCCCGTTCGCTGGCCAAGCTGGAAGCGGCCGGTCTGGTGACCCGCACCGTGAACCCGCGCAACCGCCGCCAGATGGTCATCACCCTGACCCCGGACGCCGAAAAGCTGCGCGAGCCCTTCCTGGCCGCCCTGCGCGAACTGACCGAAACCATGGTGCGCGGCTTTTCCGACGACGAGCGCGAACAGGCCCTGGGCTTTCTGGACCGCATGATCGTCAACGTGCTGGCCGAGCTGGGCCGTCCGGGCAGATCGTGCAGGTCAGACAAACCGGGCAAACCGGGCAAACCGGCCAAGCCGGCCAAACCGGGCAGACCAGACGGACTGGTCAGGACAGGACAGGCCTGCCGGGAGGCGGAATGAGCCCCGCCTCCTTTCCCTTCCGCGCTCCGGGCCACGGCGACGCGCCCCGCCCCGCTCCCGCGCCCGTTTCGCGCGGCGCGGTGCTGTTCGTGGTCAGCACGTCCATGATCCTCATGCCCCTGATGATGTCCGCCGTGGGCGTCTCGCTGCCCGCCATCGGGCGCGACCTTGCGGCCACGGCCATGCAGGTGGGCCTTGTGGAGACCACCTACGTCATGGCCCTGTCGGTGTTCCTGCTGATCATGGGCCGCCTTGGCGACATTTTCGGGCGGCGTCGGCTGTTCCTGGCGGGCCTTGTGCTGTTCACGTCCATCACCGCCGTGCTCTCGCTGTCGCAGTCCATCCGCATGGTCATCGGCCTGCGCTTTCTGCAGGGCATGGGCGCGGCCATGATCGTGGCCAACAGCTTCGCCATCATGCTCGAAGTGTTCCCGCGCGAGGAGCGCGGCCGCGCCATCGGCATCGTTTCCGCGGCGGCCTATGCGGGCATTTCGTGCGGGCCGCTGATCGGGGGATTCCTGACCACCCATTTCGGATGGCGCTGGGTGTTCCTGATGGTGCTGCCCTTCGGCCTTTCCGCCCTGCTGCTGGTGTTCACACGGCTGCGCGGCGAATGGCGGTCGGCCAGGGGCGAACCCTTCGACCTGCGCGGCAGCCTGGTCTACGGCGGCACCATCGTGCTGCTTACCCTGGGTTCGTCGCATCTGGACGAGGGTGCGTGGGCCTGGGGCACGCTGGCCGCCGGGCTGGCCTGCGGCGGACTGTTCCTGTGGCTGGAATCGCACACCCGCTTTCCGCTGCTGGAGGTCACCCTGCTGTCGCGCAACCGGCTGTTCACCCTCAGTTGCCTGGCCGCGCTCATCAACTACGCATCCACCTTCGGGGTGCTGTTCTTTCTCGGGCTGTACCTGCAATACGTACGCGGGCTTACCCCCAGCGACGCGGGCCTGCTGATGATCATCCAGCCGATGATCCAGATGGTGCTTTCGCCCATCGGGGGGCGGCTGGCGGACCGCTTTCCGGCGGAACGGGTGGCCACCGTGGGCATGGTGCTGTGCGCCGTGGGCCTTGGCGTGGCCGCGTTCATCGGGCAGGACACCTCCACCGCGCTGACGGTGACGGTGCTGGTGCTGCTGGGCGTGGGCTACGGCCTGTTCGCCTCGCCCAACGCCAGCGCCATCGTGGGCAGCGTGGAGCCGCGCCAGTTGGGCGTGGCCTCGGGCATGACCAGCACCATGCGCACCCTGGGCATGATGGCATCCATGATCGTGGTGACCATCGTGTTTTCCGTGTTCATGGGCGGGCAGCCGGTGTCGGCGGCCACCCTGCCGGGCTTCCTGTCCGCCATGCGCACGGCGCTGTGGACCTTCTGCGCGCTGTGCGCCGTGGGGGTGCTGCTGTCATTGGGACGGGTCCGGAGCATGGGGCAGGGACAGGTGGTGCACCCCGGCACTCCGTAACGGCACCCCGTAACGGCGCCCCTGCCGGAACCGACGAAGGCCGCTGATGCCCGCCGGGGTGGATGCGGCCGCGCGTCCCGCACGGAAGGCGCGACATGCCGAACGGGCAGAACAGGCAAAACGGGCAGAACGGGCGGGGGCTTCCCCTCGCGGCCGTTCCGCTGTATTGCCTGCGGGCCGCGCACCTGTATCCCGTACACTGGACGAACCCGCCGCGCAGGCTTACCCATACCCGGACGTCGCCAGCCACGGCCCGGCCATCCGGCCCAACCCTTGCCCCCCCATAGCGCATGATCGACATACTGAACCTGACCTACGACGAACTGGAAGCGTGGATGACCGGCGACCTCGGCGAGCCGCGCTTCCGCGCCCGTCAGGTGTGGCAGTGGCTGTGGCAGAAGAACGCCCGGTCCTTCGACGCCATGACCAACGTTTCCAAGGCCACCCGCGCCCGGCTGGCCGAGGCGGCGCGCATAACCTGGCCCGAAGTCCGCACCGTGAAGACCAGCGCCGACGGCACGGTGAAGTTCCTGCTGGCCCTGGCCGACGGCGCGCTGGTGGAGACGGTGTTGATTCCCAGCGAATCGCGCGAGGGCAAGGTGCGCATGACCCAGTGCCTGTCCTGCCAGGTGGGTTGCGCCATGGGCTGCACCTTCTGCAGCACGGGCAGCATGGGCTTCGAGCGCAACATGACCATGGCCGAGATTCTCGGGCAGGTGCTGGTGGCGCGCGACCACCTGGGCGACGACCGGCCGGACCACCCCATCGTGCGCAACCTGGTGTTCATGGGTATGGGCGAACCGCTGCTGAACCTCGCCGAGGTCATGCGCTCCCTGCGCACCCTCAACGACGAATTCGGGCTGTGCTTCTCGCCCCGGCGCATCACCGTGTCCACCTGCGGCATCGAGAAGGGCCTGCGCGAGCTTGGCGAAAGCGGCCTGGCCTTCCTGGCCGTGTCGCTGCACGCGCCCAACCAGGAACTGCGCGGCCACATCATGCCCCGCGCGGCGCGCTGGAGCCTCGACGACCTCATGGCCGCGCTGGAATCGTACCCGCTGAAAACGCGTGAGCGCATCACCTTCGAATACCTGCTGCTGGGCGGGGTGAACGATTCCATCGAGCACGCCCGCGAACTGGTGCGCCTTGTCTCGCGCACCAAGGCCAAGCTGAACCTCATCGTGTACAACCCGGCCGAGGGCCTGCCCTACGAAGCGCCGAGCGAAGCGCGCATCCTGGCCTTCGAGCAGTACCTGTGGTCCAAGAACGTCACGGCCATCATCCGCAAGAGCAAGGGGCAGGACATCAAGGCCGCCTGCGGCCAGTTGAAGGCCTCCGAACTGGCGGAACTGGCCGAAGGGGCGGAAAGGACGGATGCGGCGGCCATGGTGGGCATGACGGCCATGACGGAAGAAGCAGCCGGGGAGTAAGACGTCCCGAACCACCGGACCGGAACGCCGGACCCGCGCCATGCATGGTCCACCACGCGAAAAGCCCGGCCGAAAGGCCGGGCTTTTTCGTTGCCCCGTGAGGGTACCGCGCCACTCCGGGACGAAATGGAGGTCAGTGCGCCGCATCGCCCCCGGCGCGCTCCTCCACCGTTTCCAGCAGGCGGGCCAGCAGGCCGCGCTGGCGGTCGTCCTGACGCACGAAGCCGCCGCCCACGAGCAGACTGTCCCCTTCGCGCCGCACCGATTCCACGCGCAGGGCGAACAGGGTCCAGCCCCGGCCGTCGGCCATGGGCATGGCCAGTTCGCACAGGGCGGCATCCGCTCCCTCCAGCCACTGGCACAGGGCATCGCCCTGGCCGGAAAGCTGGACGCCGTACGGCGACAGCCGGTGCACCCGCACCGGCGCGGGCATCACCTGTCTGCCCAGCGGGCGCAGGTGGGCAGGATGCGACACCGCCACGCCCGCGTCGGGATGCTGGGCCTCGCACACGCAGGGGGCCATCATCTCCGCGTCGGGCGGCAACCCCCGGCTGAACCGGGCCTCGTCGGCGCCCTTCCATACCTCCACGGCCAGCGGCGCGGACAGCGCCCCCGGCCCGGTGCGGCCGCAGCGGCGGCAGCCCACCAGATGCAGCACCCCGTCGTGCAGCAGCCAGACGTCGCGGCTGCCGCAGGTGCAGCAGCGGGCCTTGGGCATGCCGTCGGGGCCTGCCGGATTACCGGCGCAGGCAGCGGCGCGGGAAGCGGGCCGGTCTGACAGGTCGGGCCGGTCGGGCAGCGCGCGGCCCGCCATGGCCCGCGCGGCCTCCACGGCCAGCGGCAGCGCGGCCCGCAGTTTCTGGTCCTCGCACCGCCTGTCGCCGTGACGGCGGTCTTTCTGGCGGCGGCCGCCCCGGCCACGATCGTCCCGGCAATGTGTTTCCGGGGCATATTCAGCCGGGCGGGATTCCGCCAACCCGTCCGTTCCGGCCTGCCCGTTCTGTCCGAGTTGTCCGGCCTGTTCGGGTTGTCCGGGTTGTCGTTCCGCTATGTCATCCACCGTTGCGACGGGCATCCCCCCCGTCGTCCGTTCCGTGCCCATGCAGACCTCCACCTGTCGGTGTTCCGGCGGCGCGCACACCCCCTCGCGCCGTTGCCGCCCGCATCCGCACCCTGTTTCCGCACCGTCCCCGGCGCGGCATGCCCGGCATGCCCGGCTGCCTTACAGGGACGCGCGGAACACCCGTTCCACCCGTTCCGCCGCCAGTTGCAGCGGACGTGGATATTCCTTGGCCAGTCGCACCAGACGCTCCACATCGCCCTCGGTGACGCCCCAGTGGGACAGCCCGGAGGGCGCGCCCCAGTGGCGGAACAGCGCGCCCAGCAGCAGCGCGCAGCGTTCCGGCGCGTCCCGGTCGCCAGCGGGCGGGGACGACGGGTCGCCGTCCTCGCCGGGTTCGGCCAGGGCCTCGGCCACCGTGGTTTCCAGCGCCGCCGCCAGCCTGCGCATGGCCGGGGCCTTGTCCGCCGCCACCTCTTCCATCCAGCGCGGGTAGATCACGGCAAGGGCCAGCCCGTGCGGCACGTGCGGATGCAGGCCGCTGACGGCGTGCTCCAGCGCGTGCGACTCCCACGACCCGGCCCCCAGGCCAACCCCGGTCAGGCCGGACAGGCCCACCCCCGACGCCCAGGCCAGCGCCCCGCGCGCCACGGTGTCGTGCGCGTCGGCGCGCAGGCGCGTGGCGGCGCGTACGATGGTGCGCAGCAAGGACTCGTTCTGGGCCAGCACCGCCTCTTCCGCGAAGAAGGGAAATTCCGCGTGCTTCCGCCCGGCGACAGGTGTGACGGGGGCGACAGGGGCGACAGGGGCCGCGGGCGTGCCCGTCACCGAGAATTCCAGCACGTGGCTCATGGCGTCGGCCGCGCCGTTCACGGTCAGGTGCCAGGGCAGCCCCTGCTGGAAGGTCACGTCCACGAAGGTGGCCACCGGCGGCGGGCAGCGCATGCCCCACTTGTGGCCCGACGCGCCACGGGTGATCACCGCGTTGCCGTTCATTTCCGACCCAGTGCCCGACAGGATGGACACCACGAACACCGGCAGCGAACGGGTGACCGGCACCCGCTCCGCAAAGGGGCTCCACGGGTCGCGCCCCTCGGCCAGCAGGGGCACCAGGGCGGCGGCCGCCTTGGTGGCGTCGATGACGCTGCCGCCGCCGATGGCGATCAAACCCGTGCCGCCAGCGACGGCGGCCCCGCCGCCTTGCGGACCGGTTGCGCCTTCCGGGACGGCGGCCGCCGCCGCGGCGATGCGCAGCACGGTGCCCAGGTCCGGGTTGGCGGCAACGCCCCACACTTCGCTACGCCGGACGCCCGCCGCGCCCAGGGACGCCACGGCCTGGCCGTACGCGCCCACGCGGCGCGCCGCCTCGCCGCCGCCCACCAGCACCACGTGGTCCAAGCCCGCCGCGCGCACCCGCGCGCCTAGCCCGGCCAGGACGCCGGGGCCGAAACGGACCTCCACCGGGTTGTGATAGACGAAATCCTTCATGGCTGTTCCTTGTGGCGCCGTGGCACCGGTCCGCCGCCTGCCGCCGACCCCGCCCCCCTCACCAGAACGCGCCCGCCATCCGCCAGTTACCCGGAAAACCGGACGTGCGGCGGAAGGGGCGTCTGCGGGGCGGCCGGGCAACAGGTGCCGTACCGTGTGCATAGCGCATGAATTTGTCGGAATGGCGTCGGGCGTGAAGCACCGTGGTTTTCCGCGCCCCGCGGGCATGGTTCGCGAAACGTTTCCGGGGTGCGTTTCCGGGAGGCGCTTCCGCGTCGCGCGGGGGCAGGCCGAAACCAGGCCGAAGCCGGGCCGGGATCGAGGCCGGAGGCGGGTCGCCCCGGCTTGGCGTAGGGATACCCCGGACGGAAGACGCGGTCGAGCCCTTCATGGGCCAGCCGCCCCTCGCGCGGGTGCGGGCGCTTGACGATAAGTTCCCCGTCCACGGCCACGCGGATCAGGCGTTCCGCGATGTCCAGCGGCCGGGCCGTCATGGCGGGGCGGCCCGTTTGCGGAACTGCGGGGACCCGGCTACCATAGACCCGACCTGCCCGGCCTTTCCGGCCTACCCGGACTGACCTGACCGGCCCGGGCCAATCCGGCCGGACCCGCGTGAAGGGTCCGGCGGAGCCGTGCACGGCCGGGACAGCCCCTTGCCGAGCCGCTCCAGGCATATCCGAAAAAATCAAGAAAAACTTTAACTCGCGCCATTCGTTATAGTTCCATGTCGAACCGAGTTTCCCTTCCCGCAGACCCCCTGACGGACGTTCCGCCGGGGTCCGCATGTCCCGGCGTCCCCCCCGGCGGCCCTCCGGACCCGCGTCTGCACCTGCTGCTGGCCGGGTGCTACGGCGTGCTGGTATGGCGCCTGCCGCCCCTGGGGCTGGCCGTGGTGGCGGCCGGACTGGCCGGGCTGTTCGCCGCCTCGCCGCTGCGGCACAGGCTGCGGCCGGGCATGCTGCGCGGCCATGCGTGGTTCGTGCTGGTGTGGGTGGCGCTGCGCTTCGGGCTGGCCTGCCTGGGGCCGGTGGGAGACACTCCCGCTACGGATGGCGGGGCAGGCGGTGTCTTCGGCGCCCTGCGGTTCGCATGGCCCGACGGGCCGCTGCTGGCGCATGCCGCGCGCGAATCCGCGCTGCTGGGGCTGCGTCTGGCCCTGCTCATCGGCATCGGCCTTGCCCTGGCGCTGGCCGCGTCGCCTCGCGCGCTGGGGCTGGCCCTGGTGTGGCTGCTGCGCCCGGTGCTGGGCGCGCGGGCGTGGCAGCCCGCGCTGGGCGTAGCCCTGATGGTCCACTTCCTGCCCATGGCCCAGGGGACCTTCGCGCAGGTGTCCCGCGCGGCGGACCTGCGCGGCCCGCTGCCCCTGCGGCGGCGCGCCGTGCTGCTGCCCGCCGCCGTGCTGCGCATCCTGGGCCAGCGCACCTGGACCCAGACCGTGGCCGTGGCCGCGCGCGGGCTGGACCGGCCCGAGGCATGGCGGCCGGACTTTCCCTTCCGCCCCGCCCGATGGGCCATGGCCCTGCTGCTGGCGGGGCTGGGAGTGGGCATGACCTTTCTGCCGGGGTGACGCCGGGCCGGACATGCGCGCCGCGCCCTTGCCGCCGCACCCGGCGCTGGCTATAACTCCACTGCCGGACCGGCATCGAAACCATGCCGCCCGGCGCCACGACGAAAACGGGGTGCGTCGCCGCCCCCCCCTTGCGCCCTTCCGGCGTCCACCCTTCGCACGCAGGCCCGCCATGTCCGACACCGGCAAGCTCACCCACGCCATCGTGGAATTCTACGAAAAACTCTCCTCCTGGGAGCACGACGTGGTGCGCGAGCAGGGGCTTACCCTGCCCCAGACGCACACCCTGGAAATCCTGGGCATCCACGGCGCGCTGCCCATGAAGGAACTGGCCGCGCGCATGGGGGTGACCACCGGCACGCTCACCGTGCTGGTGGACCGGCTGGAGGACAAGCAGTTGGTGGTGCGCCGCCCGCACGAGCACGACCGGCGGTCCATCCTCGTGGCCCTGACCGAGCGCGGCCGGAAGCAGTACGAGGAACACGACCGCCTGCACCGCCGCCTGACCGACGACCTGACCGCCGACCTGACCCCCGAGCAGAAGGCCGCCCTGCTGCATTGTCTGGAGACCATGAACGGCTCGTTCTAGGCGCGACCCTCCGGACGGGCCGCCATCCAAAGCAACGGTGAACGGCAGGCCGCGCCCCGGCGGGGACGGCTACAACCCTCCCAGCCCCAGCCCCATCTCCACCTTGAACAGGATCAGCGTGCCGAACACCGCGAACAGCGCTGCGGCCACGAAGCGCATCCTGTCCAGCGGAAACATCTGGCCCAGGCGTTCGCCCAGCAGCACGGCGGGCACGTTGGCGGCCATCATCCCCAGGGTGGTGCCCAAGGTCACGGCCGCCAGATCCGCGTAGCGCGCGCCCAGCGCCACGGTGGCGAGTTGGGTCTTGTCGCCCATCTCGGCCAGAAAAAACAGCACCACGGTGGACAGGAAGGCGCTTTCCCGCGTCTTGCACTCGCCTTCCGATTCCAGCTTGTCGGGGATCAGCGCCCACACGGCGAAAGCCAGAAAGGCCAGGCCCAGCCCCCAGCGCAGCATGTCCTCGCCGATGTTGGCGGACACCCATCCGCCCACGTAGGCGGCACAGAAATGGTTGGCCACCGTGGCCACGAAGATGCCCCAGATGATGGGCCACTGGCGGCCACAGAAGCGCGTGGCCAGGACGAACGACAACAACTGGGTCTTGTCGCCCATTTCGGCGATGGCTACCATTCCGAAGGCGGCGATGAATGCTTCCACGCGGGATATCCTGGGGGCCGGCGACGGTGCATACCCATGACCCCATCCGCCAGCGCCGGCCCGGCTCTGGTGGTGGAGTCAAAGGTCTCGCCAGGCTGATGCCGCCCACGCCATGGCTCGCGGCACGATGCGCGGGCCAAGTCTGTTGACGTGGGCTCCTCCGTTGCGGAGGCGGCTACTCCCCAATGACGGGCGCACCCTACCCCGCTTCGCCGCCAATGGCAACCCGCGTCCGGTGGGCATGGCCGCTTGTGCCTTTTCTCCCGAGCGGATATACCATGTCATGAGCCGGGACTTCCGGCGGCCGTCCCGCGCCGTCCCCCGGCCCGGCATGTCCGTCAGGCGGCGGCATGCACCCCCAGGAACCGCATGCGAACCCACCATGCGGCCGACATGACGCGGCCCGGATTCATGTGGCCCGGATTCATGCGGCCCGAATTCATGCGGCAAGGACCAGGGCGTCGCGCGCCCGGCGACAGGCTGGCGGCCGGCCGCCAGCGCCCCCGCGCCCGGCGTCATGTCCCGATCGCCGCACGTCCACCGCAACCCCAACCCCGGAGGCATCGCCATGGGCGAACGCGAACACACCTATTACCGTACCCTCTACGACCTGGTCCGCGTCATCAACTCCAGCCTTGAACCGACCACCGTGCTCGACACCATCGCCAAGCAGGTGGCCGGCGCGCTGAACGCCAGGGCCTGCACCCTGCGGCTCATCGACCGGCAGGGCACCACCCTGCTGGCCAGCGCCGCGTGGGGCCTGAGCAAGGGCTACCTGCGCAAGGGCCCCATCGAGATCGCCAAGAGCGGCCTTGACCGCGAAGTGCTGGCGGGCAACGTGGTGCATATCCAGGACGTGGCCACCGACCCGCGCTTCCAGTACCCCGAGGCCGCCCGCGCCGAAGGGCTGGTGTCCATCCTGGTCCTGCCCCTGCTGGTGGACGGCAAGGCCATCGGCTCGCTGCGCGTCTACTCCGACACGCGGCGCGACTTCACGCCCGAAGAGGTGGAATTCGCCGGGGCCATCGCCAACCTCAGCGCCATCGCCATCGAGAACGCGCGCATGCACCAGGCGCTGAAGACCGACTACGAACTGCTCACCGCGTACAACAACACCATCCACGAACTGTAGGAGAACCCCCGATGACCAAACTCCGCATTGCCATCAACGGGTTCGGGCGGATAGGCCGTCAGGTGTTCAAGGCCATCCTGGACCGCTACCCCGACACCATGGAAGTGGTGGCCGTCAACGACCTGTACGACGTGGCCACCAACGTGCACCTGTTGCAGTTCGACACCTGCTACGGCCGCCTGAAGGTGGACGCCGAGGTGCAGGGCGGCAACATCCACGTGGGCGACTGGACCGTGCGCAACTATGCCGAGCGCGACCCCAAGGTGCTGCCCTGGCGGGACCTTGGCGTGGACATCGTCATCGAGTCCACGGGCATCTTCCGCACCGGGCCGCAGTGCAGGGCGCACATCGACGCCGGGGCCAAGAAGGTGATCATCACCGCGCCCGCCAAGGAAGAAGACCTGACCATCGTGCTCGGGGTCAACGACGCGGACTACGACCCGGAAAAACACCACGTCGTCTCCAACGCCTCGTGCACCACCAACTGCCTGGCCCCGGTCACCCTGGCGCTGCACAGGGCCTTCGGCATCGTCAAGGGCGTGCTGACCACGGTGCACTCGTACACCAACGACCAGCGCATCCTGGACCTGCCCCACAAGGACCTGCGCCGCGCCCGCGCCGCCGCGCAGAACATCATCCCCACCTCCACCGGGGCGGCCAAGGCCGTGGCCAAGGTCATCCCCGAACTGAAGGGCAAGTTCGACGGCATCAGCCTGCGCGTGCCCACGCCCACGGTGTCCATCGTGGACTTCGTGGCCGAACTTGAAAAGCCCACCACCACCGAAGAGTTGCGCGCCACCCTGAAGGCCGCCGCCGAAGGGCCGCTGAAGGGCATCATGGCCTATTGCGAAAAGCCGCTGGTGTCGTCCGACTTCATCGCCGACCCGCATTCCAGCATCGTGGACGCCGAATTCACCACCGTGATGAACGGCGACATGGCCAAGGTGCTGGCGTGGTACGACAACGAGTGGGGCTATTCCTGCCGCGTGGCGGACCTGGCCGCGCTGATGGAGAAGAAAGGATTGTAGCCACGCGCCGTCTTTTCGTCCCCGGCTGCGTCAGATATCGCCTTTTGCTCCGGTCACGTACCAAAGAGCGCGCTGCGGTCGCCAGCCGTAACACTCACGAAGTTCGTGTAACGGCTGCCGCACGCTCCCTTCGCAAAAGGCTCATCTTCCTTGCCGGAGAACGAAAATACGACGCGTGGCAGAAACAAGTCCGCCCGCTCCTCGGCCCTCATGCTCCGCGCTGGTCTTCCGGCGCGGAGCTTTTTACTTACCGCCGCCGGAACGCCGCCAGATATTCCTGGTTGCCCTTGGGGCCGGTGATGGCGGAGGGCACCACCCCCTCCAGGTCCAGCCCCAGCGCATCGCGGCAATACGCCACCACCTTGTCCACGGCGGCCTGCCGCAGGGCCGGGTCGCGCACCACGCCCTTCTCGGTCTGCCCCGGCCCCACCTCGAACTGCGGCTTCACCAGCGCCACCACCCGCCCGCCCGGCTTCAGCCATTGCAGGCACGGGGCCAGCACCAGCGTCAGCGAGATGAACGAGACATCCGCCACCACCAGGTCCACCGGCTCCGGAATCAGGTCCGGCGGGGCGGTGCGCAGGTTGGTGTGCTCGTGCGACACCACGCGCGCATCGGCCCGCAACCGCTCGTGCAACTGGTTGTGCCCCACGTCCACGGCGTACACCCGCGCCGCCCCGTGCTGGAGCAGACAGTCGGTGAATCCCCCTGTGGACGCCCCGGCGTCCAGGCAGATGAATCCGGTGACATTCAGCCCGAAATACTCGATGGCGGTGAGCAGCTTGTAGGCCCCGCGCGACACGAAGCGCTCGCGGCCGTAAAGCTCGAACCGCGCCGTGACCGGGTATTTGTGGCCCGGCTTGTCCACACGCATAGGCCGCACGGCCCGTTCCGGCGCGCCAGAGGCGGCAGGCGCGCCCGCGCCGTCGGCGTCCTCGTCCCCGTCGCCCTCCGGCAGCACCACCACCTGCCCGGCCATGATCAGCCGCTTGGCCTGCTCGCGGCTTTCGGCCAGCCCGGCCTCGAACACCAACTGGTCGGCGCGTTCCTTCTTCGGGGGGCGCGCAGGGCGGGGGCGCGGGGCCACGGCTCCTTCGCCGGAGGAGTCCGGCGGCGCAACGGCCACATCCTTTCGAACATCGGTGATGCGGGACATGGGAAACTCGTCGTGACGCGACGCGGGCCGCGCGGGAAAGGATTCCGGAACAATGGGGACACGGACGGCCGGGCGGCCAAGCGGAGAAGCACCCCCAGGGCCAACCCCGCCAGTTGACGCCAGGCTCCGCCTTGACAGGGACACGCCCCCGGCATACCTGTTGCCTGCGCCTGCCCGCCCTGCCCCGATGCACGGGGCGCGGCGATGGGCAGACTACACGAGGCCCGGACGGCCCGCAACGCCGTTGCATCGGGGGCCTTGCCAAAACGGGAAGATGGGCGTATCAACGTGCGTTCCGATTTTCCCCACGAGGAGTCCAAGATGAAGGAAAACATCCATCCCACCGTGTACAAGGCCAAGATGACCTGCGCTTGCGGCTACGAAGCCGAAGCCCTCTCCACCAAGGGCGAGGTCGTGCACGTGGAAATCTGCTCGCAGTGCCATCCGTTCTACACCGGCAAGCAGCGCTTCGTTGACACCGCCGGCCGCATCGACCGCTTCCGCAAGAAGTACGCCAAGTTCGGCGAAGGCAAGTAGTCTGCCTGCCTCGGGCGGTGCGCACGCGCGCGCCGACGTCGATTTTTCCTCCCCGGAGGGGTTCGCCCTCCGGGGAGAAATCTTCATTGCCATCAGCCGCAAGGGGTTCAGCATGGGCGCAATGGGCAGGACACGGGCCACCGGCGTGACCGGCGCGCTCCGCGCGGCGTTTTCGCATTGGGGCCGCGCCTGCCGTGCGTTGCCCACGGCGCTTTCCCTCGCGGCCGACGCGCCCTGCACCATCGGCGGCCAGGCCGTCATGGAAGGCGTGATGATGCGCAACGGCGAGCGCCTTGCCCTTGCGGTGCGCCTGCCCGACGGCGAAATCCTGGCCGAAAGCCGCCCGTGGTACACCCTGTCGTCCGCGGACTGGCTGAAGCGCCCCTTCGTGCGCGGCTTTCCCACCCTGGTCGAAACCCTGGTCAACGGCATCAAGGCCCTGAACCGCTCGGCCGAGCACGCCGCCCAGGGCGAAACCGGCGAAGAACTGAAGTCGTGGCACCTGGCCCTGACCCTTGCGGTGTCGGTGGCCCTAGCCCTTGGCCTGTTCGTGGTGCTGCCGCACATGTTCTCGCTGGGCATGAAGTGGCTGGGCCTTGGCGGCGACGTGGAAGGGCTGTCGTTCCACGCCTGGGACGGCCTGTTCAAGTTCGCCATCTTCATCGGGTACATCCTGGCCATCTCGTTCCTGCCGGACATCCGCCGGGTGTTCCAGTACCACGGGGCGGAACACAAGGTGATCCGGGCCTTCGAGGCGCGCGGCGACGTGACGCCCGAAACCGCCGCCATCCACAGCCGCCTGCACCCGCGCTGCGGCACCACCTTTCTGCTGTTCGTGCTGTCCATCTCCATCATCCTGCACGCGGTGCTGGTGCCGTTGCTGCTGCTGATCTGGACGCCGGACGGCGCGGTGACCAAGCACGCCGGAACGGTGCTGTTCAAATTTCTGCTGATGGTGCCCATCAGCGCGCTTGCCTACGAGGCCATCCGCTACGCCGCCCGCCTCGGCGACGGCCTGCTGGGCGCGGCGCTGCGCGCCCCCGGCATGCTGCTGCAGATGCTGACCACCCATGAACCCGACCGGGACCAGCTCGAGGTCGCCATAGTGGCCCTGCGCGAGGCCCTGGGAGACGCCGCCCCGGCAACGGTGCGCGCGCCCGCCTACCGCCATCAGGCCCCCGCCACGGAGTGACGGATGTTCGCCAAGCTCGAAAACCTGGAACGCCGCTTCGAAGACCTGGAGCAGCAGCTTGCCTCGTCCGAGGTCTTCAACGACCAGGACCGCTACCGCAAGCTGACCAAGGCCCACGCCGACCTCAAGGAAGTGGTGGACGTGTTCCGCCGCTACAAGGCGTTGCGCCGGAACCTTGCCGACAACAAGGAACTGCTGGACGACGCCGATCCGGAAATCCGGGCCATGGCGCATGAAGAAGCCAAATCCCTCGAGACGGCCATTCCCGAAATCGAGCAGGAACTGCAACTGCTGCTGCTGCCCAAGGACCCGCTGGACGAAAAGAACACCATCGTGGAAATCCGCGCGGGCACCGGCGGCGAGGAAGCGGCCCTGTTCGCGGCGGACCTGTTCCGCATGTATTCGCGCTACGCCGAAGTGCGCGGCTGGAAGGTGGAAATCCTCAGCGCCAACGAATCGGACACCGGCGGCTACAAGGAAATCATCGCCCTTATCGCCGGGGACAAGGTGTACAGCCGCCTGAAGTTCGAATCGGGCACCCACCGCGTGCAGCGCGTGCCCGCCACCGAATCGCAGGGCCGCATCCACACCTCCGCCGCCACCGTGGCCATCCTGCCCGAGGCCGAGGAAGTGGACGTGGAAATCCGCCCCGACGACATCCGCATCGACGTGTTCCGCGCGTCGGGCGCGGGCGGCCAGCACGTCAACAAGACCGAATCCGCCGTGCGCATCACCCACATTCCCTCCGGCATCGTGGTCTCGTGCCAGGACGAGAAGTCGCAGCACAAGAACAAGGCCAAGGCCATGAAGGTGCTGGCCTCGCGCCTGTTGCAGGCCGAACAGGACCGCCAGCACAACGAGATGGCCGCCGACCGCCGCTCGCAGGTGGGTTCCGGCGACCGCTCGGAACGCATCCGCACCTACAATTTTCCGCAGGGCCGGGTGACCGACCACCGCATCAACCTCACCCTGTACTCGCTGGACCGGGTGATGGAAGGCGAGGCGCAGGCCCTGTTCGACGCCCTGTCCACCCACGCCCAGACCGAGGCGTTGAAGGCGCAGGCCGACGTGCAGTAGGCCCACGGGCAGGGACACGGGACGAAAAGAATGTGAAGACGGCCCGCCGCGCAAGCGGCGGGCCGTTTCGCGTGGCAATGACCGCCAGTACATGGCCGGTTTCGCCCGTCCGTTCTCCGCCTCCCGCCCCCGTCCTCCGGACTGCATGCAACCGCCACTTGCGGCGCGCCCCCGGCTGCGCTACTGCTCCGCCCCATGAGCGACCATCGCACCCCGTCGTTTCCCGACACCTGCGCGGCAGAGACGCCCTGCGCGCCGGACACGGCAGCCACCCATGCAGCGCTGGCCGCAGCCGCGCCGCACGGCCTGCGCGAGGTGGTGCGCGCCGCCGCCGCATACCTGGCGGGTTGTCCTGCCCCTTCGGTGCGCGACGATGCGCCGCGCCTGACGGCGGAACTGTTCGTGGCGCGGGCGCTGGGCCTGCCCCGGCAGGACCTGCTGCTGCGCCTGGCCATGCACCCCACCGCCCCGGTGCCGGAGGACGCGCTGGCCCGCGCCGCCACGCTGCTGGCCCGCCGCGCCGCCGGGGAGCCCACGGCGCACGTCCTGGGCGAGCGGGAATTCTACGGCCGCGATTTCCTGGTCACCCCGGCCACGCTGATCCCCCGGCCGGAAACGGAACTGCTGGTGGAAACCGCCCTGTCGCTGGCCCCGCGCGGGGCGCGCTTCGCCGACTGCGGCACCGGCACCGGGTGCATCGCCGTGACCCTGTGCGCCGAACGCAACGACCTTTCCGGCATGGCCTGCGACATCTCGCCCGGGGCGCTGGCCGTGGCCGCGCGCAACATGATCGCGCATCTCGGCGGGGGGGAGCATCCCGGCGGGGCGCAACCCGGTGACGGCTGGCCGGACACGGCGCGCCGGGCGGCCTTCTCCCGCTGCCAGCCGGTGCTGGCCGACTTCACCCGCCCCCTGTTCCGCGACGGTTCGCTGGACCTGCTGGTGTCCAACCCGCCCTACGTCAGCGAGACCGAACACGCGGGTCTGACCCCGGAGGTGCGTGACCGCGAGCCGCGAGCCGCCCTGGTGCCCTGCGCGGGCGGGGGGCTGGATGATGCCGCCACGGCGCAAGGCCGGGCGGACGGGCTGGGGCATGCCCGGGTGCTGGTGGCCGAGGCGGGCCGGGTGCTGCGGCCCGGAGGGCTGTTCCTGATGGAATTCGGCAGCGCGCAGGGGCAGGCCGTGGCCGACCTGTTCGCGCCGCATGCGCCGCTGTGGGCCAGGGTGGACATCCGGAAAGACCTGGCCGGCCTCGACCGCTTCGTGGTGGCGGCGCGGTCACCGCATGCGACGTAAGTGGCGGCGCGTAACGCCAACGCCACCCGAATGTGTGGTTTTCGCACCACGACGGCAGGTGCGCAAAAGCCACACAAGTGCGTGAAACACACACTCGCGCGCGTGTCGCAGCGCACACAACACCTGTCATTCCAGCATATTACAAAAGTCTAGATTTTGGCACGGTTCATGCTCTACCGCCAGCGGAGGGGTTATGAACCAGACCACCATCAAGAAATCCATCGAATGTTCCGGCGTCGGCCTGCACGGCGGCAAGATGGTCCACCTGACCATGCGTCCCGCCCCCGAAGACACCGGCGTCGTGTTCGATATCCATACCGCCCAGGGCGTGCGCCGCGTGGCGCCCAATCCCCAGGCCGTGGTCGCCACCGGCCTTGCCACCACCCTCGGCGTGTCCGGCAACGGCCAAGACGCCTCGGTGGCCACCGTGGAACACCTGCTTGCCGCCATCCGCGGCCTCGAGATCGACAACCTGATCATCGAGGTGCAGGGCGGTGAAGTGCCCATCATGGACGGCAGCGCCGCCTCCTTCGTCATGCTGCTGCGCAACGCGGGCATCCGCGCCCAGTCGCGCGCCCGCCGCGTGCTGCGCATCGCCAAGCCCATCAGCCACGAGAGCGACGGCAAGTCCATCCGCGCCCTGCCCTACGACGGCTTCCGCGTGGACTACACCATCGACTTCGCCCACCCGCTCATCGGCGTGCAGCACATGAGCCTGGAAGTGACGCCCCGCACCTTCGCCGAAGTGGCCAAGGCGCGCACCTTCGGCTTCCTGCGCGAGGTGGAATACATGCACAGCAAGGGCCTAGCCCTTGGCGGCTCGCTGGACAACGCCGTGGTGCTCGACGACTACGCCGTGCTCAACGACGACGGCCTGCGCTTCCCCGACGAGTTCGTGCGCCACAAGATCCTGGACTTCATCGGCGACATGGCCATGCTGGGCACCCCGTTGCAGGGGCACTTCATCGTGCACTGCTCCGGCCAC
Organism: Nitratidesulfovibrio sp. 1201_IL3209; assembly: GCF_036763125.1. Lineage (NCBI taxonomy): Bacteria > Pseudomonadati > Thermodesulfobacteriota > Desulfovibrionia > Desulfovibrionales > Desulfovibrionaceae > Nitratidesulfovibrio > Nitratidesulfovibrio sp. 1201_IL3209. The sequence continues at coordinate 128,298 of NZ_JBAIYT010000004.1, read as the reverse complement.
GCCCTGAACAACGCCTTCCTGCGCGTGCTGACCGAAAACGCGGACATCTACCTGCAGGAAGTGACGCTGGACGAACCCGCCGCCGAAAAGGCCGCCCGCCGTCCCGCCGTGGCCCCCGCGCATGCGCCCTCGCATGCTGCGGTCCATACCGGCCAGCCCGCCACGGTCTAGTTGGCACCTCCTCTTTCGCCGTTCCGGGCCGCCTTCGGGCGGCCCTTTTCGTTGTGCGGGGCTATCCCGGACCGGGGCGTACGCCGTCTTCCGATGCGGCGTTGCCGCCTTTACGCGCGCCCTGCGCGAGCGGGCGCCCTCTTATTATAATGAATGGGCGGCGGCTCCACCGTGCGGTTGCAGCGCGGCGAAGGCGGCAAACGTCAATACGGGACCGGGCAGACACCCCACAAATTTGTCCCCGCAAAGCCGCGCCGGACGCCAATCCGTCACGCAACGCGCAAAAAAACGCGCATTCCCCCGCTTTTCCCCCTTGCCTTTTCCCAAGGGAGCGGGTAGAAGCGCTTTCTCGTTGGCTGGCGTAGCTCAACTGGCAGAGCAGCTGATTTGTAATCAGCCGGTTGCGGGTTCGAGTCCCATCGCCAGCTCCACAGTGGAGGGGTTCCCGAGTGGCCAAAGGGAACAGACTGTAAATCTGTCGTCGTAAGACTTCGGTGGTTCAAATCCACCCCCCTCCACCACTTGACAAGCTATCTTGGCTGTAGGAGACAGGAAGGCCTGTCGGAGAACTACGGCTTCCTGGAAGTACGGCAGCATGCTGGACGTGCGGGAATAGCTCAAGTGGCTAGAGCATCAGCCTTCCAAGCTGAGGGTTGCGAGTTCGAGTCTCGTTTCCCGCTCCATCCTAGCCCGGGTTCTCCTCAAGCAAGCAATCGGCCCACATAGCTCAGGCGGTAGAGCACTTCCTTGGTAAGGAAGAGGTCATGAGTTCAAGTCTCATTGTGGGCTCCATTTCCGTGCCTAACGATTAACGCAAGAAGAAAACCACGCCAGGGAGAACACCTATGGGTAAGGAAAAATTTGAACGCAAGAAGCCGCATGTCAACATCGGCACCATCGGCCACATTGACCACGGCAAGACCACTCTGACCGCCGCCATCACCAAGGTGGCCGGTCTGCGCGGCAACGGCAAGTTCGTGGCGTTCGACGAAATCGACAAGGCTCCCGAAGAAAAGGAACGTGGCATCACCATCGCCACCGCCCACGTCGAATACGAAACCGCCACCCGCCACTACGCCCACGTGGACTGCCCCGGCCACGCCGACTACATCAAGAACATGATCACCGGCGCCGCCCAGATGGACGGCGGTATCCTGGTGGTCGCCGCCACCGACGGTCCCATGCCCCAGACCCGCGAGCACATCCTGCTCGCCCGTCAGGTCGGCGTGCCCTACCTGGTGGTGTTCCTGAACAAGTGCGACATGGTGGACGACGAAGAGCTGCTCGAACTCGTGGAACTCGAAGTCCGCGAACTGCTCTCGCTCTACGGCTTCCCCGGCGACGACATCCCGGTGATCCGCGGTTCGGCCCTGAAGGCCCTTGAAACCGACGATCCCAACTCCCCCGAAGCCGCTCCGGTCGTGGCCCTGCTCGACGCCTGCGACAGCTACATCCCCGAGCCGCAGCGCGACATCGACAAGCCCTTCCTGATGCCCATCGAAGACGTGTTCTCCATCTCCGGCCGCGGCACCGTGGTGACCGGTCGTGTGGAACGCGGCATCATCAAGGTCGGCGAAGAAGTGGAAATCGTCGGCATCAAGGACACCGTCAAGTCGACCTGCACCGGCGTCGAAATGTTCCGCAAGCTGCTCGACCAGGGCCAGGCCGGCGACAACATCGGCGCCCTGCTGCGCGGCATCAAGCGTGAAGACGTGGAACGCGGCCAGGTTCTTGCCGCGCCCAAGTCCATCAAGCCGCACCGCAAGTTCAAGGCCGAAGTGTACGTCCTGTCCAAGGAAGAAGGCGGCCGCCACACCCCGTTCTTCTCGGGCTACCGTCCGCAGTTCTACTTCCGCACCACCGACATCACCGGCATCATCGCGCTGGCTGACGGCGTCGAAATGGTCATGCCCGGCGACAACTCCACCTTCACCGTGGAACTGATCGCTCCCATCGCCATGGAGCAGGGCCTGCGCTTCGCCATCCGCGAAGGCGGCCGCACCGTCGGCGCGGGCGTGGTCTCCGAAATCCTGGAGTAAACGATGCGCGTCAATCTCCTGCTCGCCTGCACCGAGTGCAAGCGGCGCAATTACGCGACCGTCAAGAACAAGAAGAATACTACCGGCCGCATCGAACTGAAGAAGTATTGTCCCTGGGACAAGAAGCACACGGTTCACCGCGAAACCAAGTAGTATCCTCATAGTGCAGGGCAGTAGCTCTAACGGCTAGAGCGCCGGTCTCCAAAACCGGATGTTGGGGGTTCGAATCCCTCCTGCCCTGCCACCTCCTTTCCAGCGGGACAGCGCACGGCAACGTGCCAGGGCGCCCCAAGGCACCTTTCCGCCCGGCCCGGCGAACCCACGGTTCGCCCGCCGGGCGGGCCGGTCCCCCCCGAACGATGGCAAGTCGACCAGTCGAAATGGCTCCAGAGGCGATCATGGCGAAAAAGCAGCAGAACGCGCCCGAGGCGACCCCCGCCGATTCCGGCAACGGCATCGGCGACAAGATCACCCAGCTCAGGGATTACTTCGAGGAAGCCAAGGGCGAACTGCGCAAGGTCACCTGGCCCACGCGCAAGGAAACCACGGCAACGGGCATCGCCGTGCTCGTTCTCGTTTTCGTCATGTCCCTGTTCCTCGGTGTCGTGGACCTTGGGCTGACCAAGCTCGTCGAATACATCCTCTCGTGACGGACACCGAAATGACCGAATCGATTCCCACGTCCGGCAAGGCCCGCTGGTTCATCGTCCACACCTATTCGGGCTTCGAGCAGCGTGTCGAGCAGACCATACGCGAGATGATCCGTACCGGTCAGGCGCAGGGACTCATCGAAGAGGTCGTGGTGCCCACCGAGAAGGTCATCGAGCTCGTCAAGGGCGAGAAGCGGACCTCCACGCGGAAGTTCTACCCCGGGTACGTCATGGTCAAGATGACCATGACCGATTTCTCGTGGCATCTCGTCCAGTCCATTCCCAAGGTTACCGGTTTCGTCGGCGGCAAGAACCGTCCGACCCCCATGCGTGACAGCGAAGCCGAGCGCATCCTGACCATGATGGAATCGCGGCAGGAGCAGCCCCGGCCGAAGTTCAACTTCGAGCGCGGGGACGAGGTTCGCGTCATAGACGGGCCTTTCGGCGGCTTCAATGGCGTCGTCGAGGACGTCAACTACGACAAGGGCAAACTCAGGGTGTCGGTCTCCATCTTCGGCAGGCAGACCCCGGTCGAGCTGGACTTCGTCCAGGTTTCCAAGGGCTAGCCCCCTTTCGATGATCTTGCGCGGTAACCATCGCGGCCCGCGCCGCCCATAGAGGGACAGAACAATGGCTAAGAAAGAAGTTGCCAAGATCAAGCTGCAGATTCCGGCCGGGGCGGCCAACCCTTCCCCGCCGGTTGGTCCCGCGCTCGGCCAGCACGGGCTCAACATCATGGAATTCTGCAAGACTTTCAACGCGAAGACCATGGAGCAGAAGGGCATGATCACCCCCGTGGTGATCACCGTCTACTCCGACCGTTCCTTCACGTTCATCACCAAGACGCCCCCTGCTTCCGTGCTGCTGCTGAAGGCCGCCAAGCTCGAAAAGGGCTCTGGCGAACCGAACCGGAACAAGGTCGGCTCGGTGAGCATGGCGCAGGTTGAAGAGATCGCGAAGCTGAAGCTGCCCGACCTCACCGCCAAGGATCTCGATGCGGCCACCCGCTCCATTCTGGGCACCGCCCGGAGCATGGGCATCGAAATCAAGTAGCGTTTCGGATCAGTTGCACTGCCGTCCGCCGACACGGTCGGCCTTCCCGGCCAAGCCGGGGCGCATCCCCTGCCCACAGCGGGGCGCGTGACCAAGGCGGCAGGAGATTGCGAACGTCAGCAAAAGGAAAAGGTGGGTACAATGCCCAAGCACGGCAAGAAATATCGCTCGGCGACGGAAGGACGCGACATCGCCGAACGTTTCGCTCTCGAAGACGCGGTGGCCAAGTCCCTCGCGGCTTCGTTCGCCAAGTTCGACGAAACCGTCGACGTGGCCATCTGCCTCGGCGTCGATCCCAAGTACTCGGACCAGATGGTGCGCGGCGCCGTCACCCTGCCCCATGGCCTCGGCAAGACCGTGCGCGTGGCGGTGTTCTGCAAGGGCGACAAGGAAGCCGAAGCCAAGGCCGCCGGCGCCGACTTTGCCGGCGCCGAAGAACTGGTCGCCAAGATCAAGGAAGGCTGGCTGGACTTCGACAAGGCCATCGCCACCCCCGACGTCATGGCCCTGGTCGGCCAGATCGGCCGCGTGCTTGGCCCCCGCGGCCTGATGCCCAACGCCAAGACCGGCACCGTCACCTTCGACGTGGCCACCGCGGTGAAGGAAACCAAGGCCGGCCGCGTGGAATTCAAGGTCGACAAGGCCGGCGTGCTGCATGCCCCGCTCGGCAAGGTGTCCTTCGGGTCCGAAAAGATCCTGGGCAACCTGAAGTCGCTGCTTGAAACCGTGAACCGCCTGAAGCCCGCCACGGCCAAGGGCACCTACATGAAGGCCATGGCGGTTTCCACCACCATGGGCCCCGGTTTCAAGGTCGACCCGACCACCATCAAGAAGTTCCTCGAAGGCTAACCCCCTTCGCGCGATATTTGGCCCGGTTGCTGCGCAGCCGGGCCTTTACCGGCAACAGGCCCGGAAATACGAGTCGAAGAAAGCAGGCGGCAGGGGTTCTCCATCCTTGCGCTAAGTCCTGCCGAGACCACAGTGTCTTTGGCTCGGCATTTCCACCCAGACACACCCGAACCTGAGGAGAGTCACGTGAACAGGTCCGAGAAGGCAGCCATCATCGAGCAGTTGAAAGCTCGTGCGGAAGGCGCTTCCATCGCGGTCGTGACCGACTTCAAGGGTATGTCGGTGGAAGAGCTGACCCGTCTCAGAGTGAAGCTTCGTGAAAGCGGCGCGGAATACCACGTCGTGAAGAACACCCTGGCACGGATCGCCTTTACCGACGGAGCGCACGACGTCATCAAAGACGCGTTCAAAGAGAACTGCGCCGTCGCCCTTGGGTTCGCCGATCCCGTCGCAGTGGCGAAGGCACTCACCGATTTTGCCAAGACGAGCAAGATCTTCGCGGTGCGCCATGGCAGCCTTGAAGGCAAGTTCCTTTCCGGGGAACAGGTCGCCGACCTCGCCAAGCTGCCCAGCAAGCCCGAACTGATCGCTCGCGCCCTTGGCACGATGAATGCCGTGCCCACCAACTTCGTTTCGCTGTTCGCCAACATCATCCGCGGCCTGCTCTACGCCCTCAAGGGCATCGAAGAGAAGAAGGCCGCCGCCTAGGCGACACCGAGCCCAACCCCTTACGCCAAAGACACCCGAAAGGAGCAAATCATGTCCAGCATCACCAAGGAACAGGTCGTCGAATTCATCGCCAACATGACCGTCCTCGAACTCTCCGAGTTCATCAAGGAACTTGAAGAGAAGTTCGGCGTGTCCGCCGCCGCCCCGGCCATGGCCATGGTGGCCGCCGGTCCGGCCGAAGCCGCCCCGGCCGAAGAGGAAAAGACCGAATTCGACGTCATCCTGAAGGCCGCCGGCGCCAACAAGATCGGCGTCATCAAGGTCGTGCGCGCCCTGACCGGCCTTGGCCTGAAGGAAGCCAAGGACAAGGTTGACGGCGCCCCCTCCACCCTGAAGGAAGCCGTCTCCAAGGAAGAAGCCGAAGAAGCCAAGAAGCAGCTGGTGGAAGCCGGCGCCGAAGTCGAAGTCAAGTAGACTCGGTTCGCTGCGCCGCACAGGCGATCGGAACAGCGCGGGCGAGTTCATCGCCCGCGCTTCTTCTGCTTTATCGCCCTGTCCGGCATCCGCGGCATTTCGGGTGGCGGCCATGCGCCGGGCATATGCCGACAGGCGCGGCAATGCGGGCGGCACGGCGGCACGGGACGGAAAGGGACGAGAAGGGACGGGGTGGCCATGCCGCCGCACCGGACGGGAAGCAGTCGTGTGGCAAGCCGCACAGGCTTGCAAAATTTTTCCGAAACGACTATTGTTGCAATTTGGTCGAACTCACTTCGCACCAACCCAGCTCCTGACCCGGGCGGTACGTTGTACGCTGCACCCCTCTTTCCCACCCCCCGAACCGACAGCCTTTCCGGTGGGCGCGTCGCTCTTGTCGCGCGTCCGCTCAGCCTCGTCCGCGGCACGGCGTTGAAGGGACCCCCCCTTCGCGCGGCCGCCTTTCGTTGTCGCTTCGCCCCGGCAGCCATGCGCCACGCGCCCGCTGCCCCCGAAACGCGGGACGTCGGCCACGCCGCCCGTCCCGCCGCCCAGCGTGCCGTGCACGCGTCTGCTCCATCCGACCCGCACGGGTCGTTCGGCCTCTCGCGCTGAGAGCCCCGCCGGAAAACCGTCTTTCTGAGGTGAAACCATGGGCCAACTCACGAAAAAGTTCGGCAAGATTCCCGTATCGCTCGGCATTCCGCACCTCCTGAACCTTCAGGTGGACTCGTACATCAAGTTCCTTCAGGAAGGCATTGCCGAACGCAAGCCCGACGAGGGCCTTGAAGGGGTCTTCCGGTCCGTGTTCCCCATCGAGGACTTCAACCGCACCGCCAGCCTCGAATACGTCAGCTACGACATCGGCGAGCCCAAGTTCGACCAGGCGGAATGCATCTCGAAGGGCCTCACCTACGAAGCGCCCATCCGCATCAAGGTGCGGCTCGTGGTCTACGACGTGGACGACGATTCCGGCAACCGCACCATCCGCGACATCAAGGAGCAGGACATCTATTTCGGCACCCTGCCGCTGATGACCGAGAAGGGCACCTTCATCATCAACGGCACCGAGCGCGTCATCGTCAACCAGTTGCAGCGCTCGCCGGGCATCATCTTCGAGCACGATTCGGGCAAGACCCATTCCAGCCGCAAGGTGCTGTACTCCTGCCGCGTCATTCCCATGCGCGGCTCGTGGCTCGACTTCGACTTCGACCACAAGGACATCCTGTACGTCCGCATCGACCGCCGCCGCAAGATGCCCGCCACCATCCTGTTCAAGGCCATGGGCATGAACAAGACGGACATCCTGGACTACTTCTACAGGAAGGAGTTCTACCGCCTGTCCGACGACGGCCGCGTGTTCTGGGAAGTGCAGAAGGACATGTTCCGCAAGGATTCGGCCTTCGCCGACATCGCGGGCGCCGACGGCGCCGTGTTCGTCAAGGCGGGCAAGCCCATCACCAAGCGCGCCTGGCGCCAGATCTGCGAGGCCGGCCTCGAAGCGCTCGAAGTGGCCCCCGACACCCTGGACGGCCTGTTCCTGGCCGAGGACGTGGTGAACCCCTCCACCGGCGAAGTGCTGGCCGAAGCCGCCGACGAAGTGACCCCCGGCGTGCTGGAACGCCTGCGCGAGGCGGGCATCGACCGCCTGCCCATCCTGCACACCAAGGGCATCGACACCTCGTCCTCGCTGCGCGACACCCTGGTGCTGGACAAGACCGCCGACAAGGAAGCCGCCCAGGTGGAAATCTACCGCCGCCTGCGTCCCTCGTCGCCGCCCACGCCCGAGATCGCGGCAAGCTTCTTCGACAACCTGTTCCGCAGCCCGGACTACTACGACCTTTCCCCCGTGGGCCGCTACAAGCTGAACCAGCGCCTTGGCCTCGACCAGTCGCTGGACCTGCGCGTGCTGACCGACGAGGACATCCTGACCGCCATCAAGGTGCTGGTGCACCTCAAGGACAGCCACGGCCCGGCCGACGACATCGACCACCTGGGCAACCGCCGCGTGCGGCCCGTGGGCGAACTGGTGGAAAACCAATACCGCATCGGCCTCGTGCGCATGGAGCGGGCCATCAAGGAACGCATGAGCCTGCAGGAAGTCTCCACGCTCATGCCGCACGACCTGATCAACCCCAAGCCCGTGGCCGCCGTGCTGAAGGAATTCTTCGGCACCTCGCAGCTCTCGCAGTTCATGGACCAGACCAACGCCCTGTCGGAAGTGACGCACAAGCGCCGCCTGTCCGCCCTGGGCCCCGGCGGCCTGACCCGCGAACGCGCGGGCTTCGAAGTGCGCGACGTGCACACCTCGCACTACGGCCGCATCTGCCCCATCGAAACGCCTGAAGGCCCGAACATCGGTCTCATCGTGTCGCTGACCACCTACGCCAAGGTCAACGACTACGGCTTCATCGAGACGCCGTACCACGTCATCCGCGAGACGAAGATGACCGGCGAGGTGGTCTACCTCGACGCCTCGCGCGAGCACGGCGAGGTCATCGCCCAGGCCAACGCGCCCTTCGACGCCGAAGGCAAGCTGGCCGACGAGTTCGTCACCACCCGCGTCAAGGGCGACGTGCTCATGTCGCCCCGCGACGAAGTGACCCTGATGGACGTGTCCCCCAGCCAGATGGTGTCCATCTCGGCCGCGCTGATCCCGTTCCTGGAACACGACGACGCCAACCGCGCGCTCATGGGCTCGAACATGCAGCGCCAGGCCGTGCCGCTGCTCCAGTGCGAGAAGCCCATCGTGGGCACGGGCATGGAAGGCCCGGTGGCCCAGGACTCGGGCGCGTGCATCATCGCCGAAGGTCCGGGCATCGTGCGCTACGCCGACGCCGACCGCATCATCGTCAGCTACGAGAACGGCCTGTACCCCGAACGGGGCGGCGTGCGCGCCTACGACCTGCAGAAGTTCCACAAGTCCAACCAGAACTCCTGCTTCGGCCAGAAGCCCACCTGCCACCCCGGCCAGATCGTGGCCAAGGGCGACATCCTGGCCGACGGCCCCGGCATCGAGGACGGCGAACTGGCGCTGGGCAAGAACCTGGTGGTCGCGTTCATGCCGTGGTGCGGCTACAACTTCGAAGACTCCATCCTCATCTCCGAGCGCACCGTGAAGGAAGACACCTTCACCTCGGTGCACATCGAGGAGTTCGAGGTGGTCGCGCGCGACACCAAGCTGGGACCGGAGGAAATCACCCGCGACATTCCCAACGTGGGCGAGGACATGCTCCGCAACCTGGACGCCAGCGGCATCATCCGCATCGGGGCCAACGTGAAGCCGGACGACATCCTCGTCGGCAAGATCACCCCCAAGGGCGAAACCCAGCTCACCCCGGAAGAAAAGCTGCTGCGCGCCATCTTCGGCGACAAGGCCCGCGACGTGAAGAACACCTCGCTCAAGGTGCCCCCGGGCATCGAGGGCACGGTCATCGAGGTCAAGGTGTTCAACCGCCGCTCCGGCGAGAAGGACGAGCGCGCCCGCCTGATCGAGGAATACGAACTGGGCCGCCTGGACCGCAAGGAACAGGACCACATCCGGGGCCTTGGCGACGCCACCCGCGTGAAGCTGATGGCCGTGGTGGAAGGCAAGCAGATCGCCACCACCCTGGCGGGCAAGAAGAAGGGCGAGGTCATCGCCGAGGCCGGCGCCTCCGCCACCGCCGAACTGCTGGCCGACGTGCCCCTGAAGAAGTTCGCGGGCCTGTTCAAGAACCGCGAGGTGAACGACGCCGTGGACGCCCTGCTGGAAAGCTACGACCAGCAGGTGCAGTTCATCAGCAACATCTACGAGTCCAAGCGCGGCAAGGTGACCGAAGGGGACGACCTGCCCCCCGGCGTCATCAAGATGGTCAAGGTCTACATCGCCGTGAAGCGCAAGCTCTCGGTGGGCGACAAGATGGCCGGCCGTCACGGGAACAAGGGCGTCGTCTCGTGCATCCTGCCCGCCGAGGACATGCCGTTCTTCGCGGACGGCCGCCCGGTGGACATCGTGCTGAACCCGCTCGGCGTGCCTTCGCGCATGAACATCGGCCAGATCATGGAAACCCACCTCGGGTGGGCCGCCAAGGAAATGGGCCGCCAGCTCGCCGAAATGCTGGAGCGCAACGACCCGCTGAAGGCGCTGCGCAACGAGGTGAAGCGGGCGTTCGATTCCGCCGCCATCGATTCGCTGGTGGATTCCATGGACGACGACGACTTCCGCGCCGCCGTGGCCAAGCTGGGCCGCGGCATCGTGACCAAGACCCCCGTGTTCGACGGCGCGGCGGAAGAGGAAATCTGGTCGTGGCTGGTGCGCGCCGGCATCGACGAGGACGGCAAGACCGTGCTGTACGACGGCCGCACCGGCGAGCGGTTCCACAACCGCGTCACCACCGGCGTCATGTACATGCTGAAACTGCACCACCTGGTCGACGAAAAGATCCACGCCCGCTCCACCGGCCCCTACTCGCTGGTGACCCAGCAGCCCCTTGGCGGCAAGGCCCAGTTCGGCGGCCAGCGCCTGGGCGAAATGGAAGTGTGGGCGCTGGAAGCGTACGGCGCGGCCTACCTGTTGCAGGAATTCCTGACCGTGAAGTCGGACGACGTGACCGGCCGCGTGAAGATGTACGAGAAGATCGTGAAGGGCGACAACTTCCTGGAAGCCGGCCTGCCCGAATCGTTCAACGTGCTCGTCAAGGAACTCATGTCGCTGGGCCTCGACGTCACCCTGCACCAGGAAGAAGGCAAGAAGCGACCCAAGCGCGTCGGCTTCATGAACGCGCTGTAACGGTATACGGTTTCGGGAAAGAGCGACCGGGGAGGGGACCTTTTGAGAAAGGTCTCCCTCCCCGGACCCCTCCCCCAAAACTTTCCATAAGTCTGCGCACAACGTTTTCTCCGCCCCCCACGGCGCATTCCGCGCGCAGCGCGAACTGCGCCGAAAAAGGGGTCAAGGGGGCCACCGCCTCCTTGTGGGGATGCAGGGGGTAAAGCCCCCTGCTCACCGAAGGCGTGCAAACAACCTTTTCGGGTAGGGAACACGATATGACCTTAGACGATCTGTTCACCGTTCGGGGCTCGTCGGCCAACGTCGCGAACATCCGCAACCTGAAGGCGATCCAGATCTCCATCGCCGCGCCGGAGAGCATCCGGGAATGGTCGTACGGCGAGGTGAAGAAGCCCGAGACCATCAACTACCGCACCTTCAAGCCCGAGCGGGACGGCCTGTTCTGCGCCAAGATCTTCGGGCCGGTGAAGGACTACGAGTGCAACTGCGGCAAGTACAAGCGCATGAAGCACCGCGGCATCGTGTGCGAAAAGTGCGGGGTCGAGGTCATCGCCTCCAAGGTGCGCCGCGAACGCATGGGCCACATCGAACTGGCCGCGCCCGTCGCGCACATCTGGTTCCTGAAGACCCTGCCCTCGAAGATCGGCACCCTGCTCGACATGACCATGGCCGACCTCGAGAAGGTGCTGTACTTCGACTCGTACATCGTGCTCGATCCGGGCTCCACCAACCTCGCCAAGATGCAGGTCATCTCCGAGGACCAGTACCTTCAGGTCATCGACCACTACGGCGAGGACGCCCTGACCGTGGGCATGGGCGCGGAAGCCGTGCGCAGCCTGCTGGAGGAGCTGAACCTCGAGGAACTGCGCGCCATGCTGCGCGAGGAATCACAGGCCACCAAGTCGCAGACCAAGAAGAAGAAGCTCACCAAGCGCCTGAAGATCGTCGAGGCGTTCCTGGAATCGGCCAACAAGCCGGAATGGATGGTGATGGAAGTCATCCCCGTCATTCCGCCCGAACTGCGCCCCCTGGTCCCCCTGGACGGCGGCCGCTTCGCCACCTCGGACCTCAACGACCTGTACCGCCGCGTCATCAACCGCAACAACCGCCTCAAGCGGCTGATGGAACTGGGCGCGCCCGACATCATCATCCGCAACGAAAAGCGCATGTTGCAGGAAGCCGTTGACGCCCTGTTCGACAACGGCCGCCGCGGCCGCGCCATCACCGGCACCAACGGCCGCCCGCTGAAGTCGCTGTCGGACATGATCAAGGGCAAGCAGGGCCGCTTCCGCCAGAACCTGCTGGGCAAGCGCGTGGACTACTCCGGCCGTTCGGTCATCGTGGTCGGCCCCAAGCTGAAACTGCACCAGTGCGGCCTGCCCAAGAAGATGGCCCTGGAGCTGTTCAAGCCCTTCATCTATTCCGAACTCGAGAAAAGAGGTCTGGCCTCCACCATCAAGAGCGCCAAGAAGATGGTGGAGCGCGAGGAACTGGTGGTGTGGGACATCCTGGAAGAGGTGGTGCGCGAGTACCCCATCCTGCTCAACCGCGCCCCCACCCTGCACCGCCTGGGCATCCAGGCCTTCGAACCGCTGCTGGTGGAAGGCAAGGCCATCCAGCTGCACCCGCTGGTCTGCTCGGCCTACAACGCCGACTTCGACGGCGACCAGATGGCCGTGCACGTGCCCCTTTCGGTCGAGGCGCAGATCGAATGCCGCGTGCTCATGATGAGCACCAACAACATCCTGTCCCCGGCCAACGGCTCGCCGGTCATCGTGCCCTCGCAGGACATCGTCCTCGGGCTGTACTACATGACCGTGGAGCGTTCGTTCGAAAAGGGCGAGGGCATGGCCTTCTGCGCCCCGTGGGAAGTGGTGGCGGCCTACGATTCCGGCTCCGTCTCGCTGCATGCGCGCGTGAAGGTGCGCATGGAGGACGGCAATACCGTGGAGACCACCCCCGGCCGCATCCTGGTCTGGGAAGTGCTGCCCAGGGGCGTCGGCTTCGAGTTCGTCAACTGCACCCTGACCAAGAAGAACATCGCCCGCCTGGTGGGCGCCGCCTACCGTGACGCGGGCACCAAGGCCGCCGTCATCCTGTGCGACCGCCTGAAGGACGTGGGCTACGAATACGCCACGCGCGCGGGCATCACCATCGGCGTGAAGGACCTGCGCATCCCGTCCAAGAAGAAGGCCATGCTGGAAGCCTCGCAGAACGAGGTGGACGACATCGAGCGCCAGTACCGCGACGGCATCATCACCCGTACCGAAAAGTACAACAAGGTGGTGGACGTCTGGACCAAGGCCACCCAGGACATCTCCAACGAGATGACCAAGGAGATCTCGCACGAGGTCATCGTGGACCCCAGGACCGGGAAGGAAGAGATCAACAGCAGCTTCAACCCGATCTACATGATGTCCACCTCGGGCGCGCGAGGCAACCAGGACCAGATGCGCCAGCTTGCGGGCATGCGCGGCCTGATGGCCAAGCCCTCGGGCGAAATCATCGAAACGCCCATCACCTCGAGCTTCCGCGAGGGCCTCGACGTGTTGCAGTACTTCAACTCCACCCACGGCGCGCGCAAGGGCCTTGCCGACACCGCGCTGAAGACGGCGAACTCGGGCTACCTCACCCGCCGCCTGGTGGACGTGGTGCAGGACGTCATCGTCAGCGAGCTTGACTGCGGCACCGTGGACGGCATCGAGATCGGCCACTTCATCAAGGGCGGCGACATCAAGGTGCGCCTGTCCGACCGCGTGCTGGGCCGCGTGCTGCTGTACCCCGTGTTCGACCCCGAAACCCGCGAACTGCTGTTCCCCGAGAACACGCTGATCGACGAGGACGTGGCCCAGACCCTGGAGGCCGCGGGCATCAGCACCGTGACCATCCGCTCGGCCCTGACCTGCCAGAGCGAACGCGGCGTGTGCGCCCGCTGCTACGGGCGCGACCTTGCGCGCGGCCACCTCGTCAACATCGGCGAGACCGTGGGCATCATCGCGGCCCAGTCCATCGGCGAACCGGGCACCCAGCTCACCATGCGCACGTTCCACATCGGCGGCACCGCGTCGCGCGAAATCGAGCGGTCCAGCATCGTGGCGCAGCACCCCGGCCGGGTGATCCTGTCGCGCGTGAAGGCCGTGCGCAACCGTGACGGCCAGATGATGGTGCTCGGCAAGAGCGGCCAGATCGCCATCGTGGACGACCAGGGCCGCGAACGCGAAAAGTACATCCTGCCCAACGGCTCGCGCCTGAACGTCACCGACGGCACCGAGATCAAGAAGGGCGTCGTCCTGGCCGAATGGGACCCGTTCAACGAGCCGTTCGTCTCGGAAGTGGAAGGCACGGTCAAGTTCACCGACATCATCGAGGGCAAGACCTACCAGGAAAAGATGGACGACGCGACGCGCATGACCACGCAGTCGATCATCGAATACCGCACCACCAACTTCCGCCCGTCCATCTCCATCTGCGACGAGAACGGCGAACCCAAGATGCGCGGCGGCAACCTGCCCGCCACGTATTCGCTGCCCGTGGGCGCGCTGATCATGGTCAAGGCCGGGCAGGAAGTGCAGGCCGGCGACATCATCGCGCGCAAGCCGCGTGAATCGTCCAAGACCAAGGACATCGTGGGTGGTCTGCCCCGCGTGGCCGAGCTGTTCGAGGTGCGCAAGCCGAAAGACATGGCCGTGGTGTCCGAAATCGACGGCACGGTCACCTTCGCGGGCGAAACCAAGGGCAAGCGCAAGCTGGTGGTCACCCCCGAAACGGGCGAGGCCAAGGAATACCTGGTGCCCAAGGGCAAGCACATCACCGTTTCCGACGGCGACTTCGTGGAAGCCGGGGAACTGCTGACCGAAGGCCATCCGGAACTGCACGACATCCTGCGCACCAAGGGCGAGAAGTTCCTGGCCCGCTATCTGGTGGACGAAATCCAGGAAGTGTACCGCTTCCAGGGCGTGGGCATCGACGACAAGCACATCGAGGTCATCGTGCGCCAGATGCTGCGCAAGATCACCGTGCTCGATCCGGGCGGCACCAGCTTCCTGGTGGGCGAACAGGTGGACAAGGGCGAATTCCGCCAGGAAAACACCCGCGCCATGGGCGAAGGCCGCACCCCGGCCACGGCCGAACCGCTGGTGCTCGGCATCACCCAGGCCTCGCTGACCACCTCGTCGTTCATCTCGGCGGCGTCGTTCCAGGAAACCACCAAGGTGCTCACCGAAGCGTCCCTGCGCGGCAAGATGGACTACCTGCGCGGCCTGAAGGAAAACGTCATCGTCGGCCGCCTGATCCCCGCCGGGACCGGCTACCGCGAGTACGTGCATTCCGACATCTCCGTGCCGGAACAGAAGGAACGCCCGGACAAGTTCCTGGAAGACCTGGAAGAGAATCCGCTGCTGGTGGATATTTTCTAGGGGTTGCCGCAGGCTGGGAAGAGAAAGAAGAAAAAGAAGAGAAGACAGGGCCTCCGCTTTCGGGCGGGGGCCCTGTTTTGTTGTGCGATGGTAAGGGGGGAAGGGGAGGGGATATGTTGTGCCTTGTTGCACCCGGCTTCTACGAAGACAGTCGTGCCCTTTTGACCACGCCCGATTTCGTTATGCCTCCGGCGGGCAAGGGGCCATTAAGCGATGGCCCCTTGCATCCCCGCGCTCCAGGGGGGCTTCGCCACCCCTGGACCCCCAACGTATCCTGCACCGCATTCCTTTGCCGGGCAGCTTCCCGTCGGCCAAAGCGCCTCCGGGCGATCTGCCCGGCGGAATGCGATGTGCGCCTGACTCTCGTTGGCTTGGCGGAGCTTGGGCGCCTCTCCCACGCCCTCGTTGCGACGCATGTGCCGCCGTCAAGGCCCGGCGTCACACGCTTCTACGCGCGGAACACGGTCGATGAGCAGCCGAATCAATTCCACGGTCGCCTGCCTGTTTCAACAAAAAAAGCAACCCCTTCGCTTAAGCGCGGGAAACCTCCGTGCGGCGATACGCATCCGTAGCCGGAGATCGCCGCCGAGGCTTTGCGAGGCGGAAGCTCCGGCGTCGCGGATGCGCGCCGCAAGAAGAGTGGAGTAAAAGGCACCCAAGCTCTGCCATGCCTGCGGGAGTCATGTGCGCATTGGCGGCACCGGCGGCAGATCGCCCGGAGGCGCCCAGCGCCGGAGGGAAGCTGCCGCCGAAGAGACGCCGCGCGTGATACGTCGGGGGTCCAGGGGGCGGAGCCCCTTGGAACGCGGGGGTGCAGGGGGTGTTCGTTACAACACCCCCTGCCTGCCGGAGGCATAACGAGATCGAGCGTGGACTTGGTGGCTGACGTGTATTCGTAGAGGCCGCAGCCAACCGCGCGGCAGCCTTTCATCACCCCGCCGGGGGCATAACGAAATCGAACGTGGTCAAAAGGGCACGACTGTCTTCGTAGAAGCCGGGTGCAACAAGGCACAACATATCCCATCCCCTTCACCCCGCCGGACGGCGCCCCCCCGCCCCCTTCCGCCTGTCCAGTTCCTCGGTCAGGTCCTGCGTGGGCACGCAGCGCAGCATGTCGCGCAGGACGACACCGGCATCGGGCCGTCGACGGGCCTCGGTCTCGTTCTCCCTTGCGGCCGGCGCATGCTCGGCGAAGACAGGCCCAAGGCCGGTGACGATCCAGTAGGTATTGATGCCCAGCCGCGACAGCCGTATCAGCCAGTCCGCCGGGATACGGCCGTGCTTTCCGGCCTCGACGATGGCGGACAGCCTGAGGCCCAGCAGTTCCGCCAGCGCGGCCAGCGTCCGGCACCCGGTAGCCTCAAAGATACGGGCCAGTTGCGCCCTGGCATCTGGCCCGTAAAAGGAAGGAATCTCGCTCATGGCACGCTCCGGCATTGCGCGGTTGGCAACTGCCCGGAGCACGGAACGCCCGAAGGAACGGACGCCCGGCCGCAAAGGATTCCCGGAAGAGCAATTGCCGGGAGCTCGTAGCCGCCACAGGACGGTGGGATTATTCCCCCTTGCGGGGTATTGTATTCTCCGCACTCCCGACACGCGTGCATGAAGACGGCCGTGCCTGCTTGCGCATGCACAACCCCGCAGTGTCGGCGGCGGACCGCCTGTGGATAAAGGTGCTACGTACACCCGCCCGCACTATGCGGCACCCGGACGGGCGGCGTCAAGTGCCCGGAGCCGTTGGGAGATATGGCCGCGACAGCGAAAAAGAAGCGGAAGGAAAAGGAAGGGAACGGGAACGCTTCAGGTGGGAGCCAGGCAGGATGTCAGGTGGGATGTCGGGGGGGGGGATGCCAAGGGGACACGTTCAGGAGAGCGCCCAAGGGGGGATACCCCTGCCCCCCAGCGCAGCGTCCCCCCCACCCTAACCCCTGTCACCGTCTTGCCATCATTGCCCGGCTGTGCGAAAACGTGGTGCCTTGAGCGGGCATCCAAGACAAGGACACCGAATGCCGCCGCACTCCCAGCATCGCCGTTTCCGCCCCCTGCCGCACCGGCCCGCCCCGGTCCGGCCCTTCGACGCTGGCGTCCGGCCCGTGTCCGGCGGCCTTGCCGCGCCGCTCGTCCTGCTGATCCTGCTCGCCCTGTTCCTGCTGCCCGCGGCCAACCCGGCCCAGGCCGCGCCCCCGCGCCAGTTCGTGCTCGACACCTTCGCCATCGAAACCCGCGACGACACCCTGGTGCTGCGCCTGGGCGTGGGCGTGGACGACCCCGACGGCCTGCGCGACCTGCTCAAGGACGGCGCCGAAATGGAACTGCGCGGCACGGCCACGCTCACCCGCCGCCGGGGCGTGCTGCCCGACGTGACCCTGGCCGAAAAGGTCTTCGCGTGCGTGCTGCGGCACGACACCCTGACCCGCGAGTTCGAACTGCGCCTGGAAGGCCGCGAGTCACCCTGGCGCGACAAGAACCTTTCCCGCCTGCTGGAGGCCACCTGGAAACGCCTGGTGCTGCCCCTGGCCCCCATCTCCACGCTGGAAAAGGGCGAACCGCACCGCGTGTCGCTGGGCCTGTCCCTGCGCCACACCGACGTGCCGCCCTGGCTCTCGCGCACCCTGTTCTTCTGGTCTTGGGAGGTCGTGCCCGACGCGACCTTCACGCAGGACTTCACCTACTGACCCCCCGCCGCACCATGGCCCGCCGCACCGTGACGCCCGACCAGCCCTCCGGCCGCCCTCCAGACGGGCAGCGGCCGGATGACGGGCACCCTGCGGACAGGTACCCGCACGACGACCCCGCCTTTCCTCGCGTCATCCGGGTCAACCCCACGGACACCCGCGAACGCAAGCGCCGCCAGCGCGAAATCTACGTGGCGGCGGGCGTGCTGGTGGCCATGCTGGTGGCCACCTGGGTCGAACTGAACCTGTTCGGCGTCGATTCGTACATCTTCCTGGTCCTGCTGAACATCAACTTCATCCTGCTGCTGGTGGTGCTGTTCATCGTGCTGCGCAACGGGGTGAAGCTGATCCTCGAACGCCGTCGCCGGGTGTTCGGCTCGCACCTGCGCACCCGGCTGGTGCTGGCCTTCATGGCCCTGTCGCTGGTGCCCACGGTGATCATGTTCCTGGCCTCCAACCGGGTGGTGGGCACCTCGGTGGACTACTGGTTCAACAACCAGGTGGAGGTCTCGCTGGACAGCGCGCTGGACGTGGGGCGCAGCTTCTACACCGCCTCGGCCGACCGGCTGCGCGCGCGCGGCGAATCCATCGTGGCCGAGATCGCCGACCGCCACCTGACCTGGGGCGGCCAGGCCATGGACACGCTGCTGGAGCGCAAGCGCAAGGAATACGGCCTGTCGCTGGCCGGGGTGGTCACCCCCGGCCGGGTGGAGCAGAACTGGCACGCCCCGGCGGACCTGACCCCCACGTGGAAGGAGGCGCGCCGCAAGATCGCCTGGGACCAGGCGGCGGCGCAGCAGTACGTTTCCCTGCTGTGGAAGGGCGAAAGCGCGGACTACGTCTTCGGCGTGCTGGCCGTGGACGGCGGCCGCACCGGCTACCTGGTGGTGGCCGAATCCATCGGCGAGGGGGTGATGCTGAAACTGGAGCGCATCGCCCAGGGCTTTGACGAGTACAAGAAGCTGAAGACGCTGAAACGACCGCTGAAGGTCTCGTTCCTGTTCATCCTGGCGGTGCTCAGCGTGCTGATCATCCTGGGGTCCATCTGGTTCGGCTTCCGGCTGTCCAAGGAACTCACCGCGCCCATCCTGGCCCTGGCCGAAGGCACGGAGCGCATCGCGCGCGGGGATCTTGCCTTCCGGCTGGAGGACGCGGCCACCGACGAACTGGGCCTGCTGGTGCGTTCGTTCAACCGCATGGCCGAGGACCTTTCCGTCAGCCGCACCCGCCTCACCGACGCCAACGACATGCTGGCCCTGCAGAACGTGGAAATAGGCGAGCGCAGCCGGTACATCGCCACGGTGCTGGACAACATCGCCGCCGGGGTGGTCTCGTTCGGCCCGGACGACCGGGTGGCCACCATCAACGCCGCCGCCTGCGCCATGTTCGGGGTGGAGCCGGGCGACATCGTGGGCCGCGACCCCCGCGAATACCTTTCGCCCGAAGACGCGGCCATGAACCGCCAGATGCTGGACGAAGTGCGCGCGCGGCCCGGCCGCCGCTGGCAGAGCCAGGTGGACTCCGGCCAGGGCGACCACGCCCTGAAGCTGCTGCTCACCGCCGTCAGCCTGACCACGCCCGAGGGCGAGCACCGGGGCGCGGTGGCCGTGTTCGAGGACATCACCGAACTGGAACGCATGCAGCGCATGGCCGCCTGGCGCGAGGTGGCCCGGCGCATCGCCCACGAGATCAAGAACCCGCTCACCCCCATCAAGCTTTCGGCCCAGCGGCTGGAACGCAAGTTCGCCGACGCGGTGGGCGACCCGGTGTTCGGCCAGTGCACCGACCTCATCGTGCGCCAGGTGGAACACCTGCAACAGATGGTGGAGGAGTTCTCCGCCTTCGCCAAGCTGCCGGAGGTCACCCCCCGGCCCGGCGACCTCACCCCGCTGCTGGAGGAACTGACCGCCCTGTTCCGCAACAGCCACAGCAACATCTCGTGGACGCTGGACATCCCCGCGCCGCTGCCGGTGCTGCCCATGGACCAGGAAGCGCTGCACCGGGCCTTCCTGAACATCCTGACCAACGCGGCGGAAGTGTTGCAGGGGCGCGCTGACGGCGCGGTGACCATCACCGCCGTGCACAACACGGCCCTCAACCTGGTGCGGGTGGACGTGGCCGACAATGGTCCCGGCCTCACGCCCGAGGAACGTTCGCGCCTGTTCGAGCCCTATTTCTCGCGCAAGAAGGGCGGCACCGGCCTTGGCCTGACCATCGTCAAGTCGGTGGTGTCGGACCATCGCGGCTACGTGCGCGCCCACGCCGCCCCCGCCGCGCCCTCCGCGCCCGATCCGTCCCATGTGCCGGGCATGGCCGGTGCGGCTGCCGGAAGCGGTACCCCCGGCAGAGGCGCCCCCGGCAGCGGCACCGTTGTCACCGTCGAGCTTCCTGTGGCATAAGGGAATATATACCGGCGCCCCCTGTGCCGCGCGGGGCGCCTTTCCCTTTCGCGGCCCGGCGGGGTCAGTGCAATCCGGCCACACGCCACGGGAGTTCCCGCATGCACGTCGTCATCCTTGGTGGAACGGGATTCATCGGCTCGGCCCTCACCCGCGCCCTGCTGGCGCGCGGCGATGCCGTCACCGTGCCCTCTCGCGCGCCGCGTGCGCCAGGTACGCCCGGTGCGGGAAACGCGGGGGGCTTCAGCACCGCCACGTGGAACGGGCGCGACCCGGAACCGCTTATCCGCCTGCTGGAGGGCGTCCATGCGGTGGTCAACCTGGTGGGCGAAAACATCGCGGGCGGCCGCTGGACGCCGGAGCGCAAGGCGCGCATCGTGGACAGCCGCGTGGCGGCCGGGCAGGCCGTGGCCGCGGCGCTGGGGGCCATGAACGGCGCGGGGCTTCCGGCGGTGCTGGTGCAGGCGTCGGCGGTGGGGTATTATGGCTGCTGGCCCGACATGGCCGCCGCGCCGCGCTGCGGCGAGGGCGACCCGCCGGGGGCCGGATTCCTGGCGGAAACCTGCGCCCGGTGGGAGGCGTCGTCCGCCCCCGCGCAGGCCATGGGCGTGCGCCGCTGCATCATCCGCAGCGGGGTGGTGCTGGGGGCCGGCGGCGCGCTGGCGCGCATGCTGCCCGCGTTCCGGGCCTGGCTGGGCGGCCCGCTGGGCAGCGGCAGGCAGCCTTTTTCGTGGATTCACCTGGCGGACGAGGTGGGGGCCATCCTGCATCTGCTGGACACCCCGTCCTGCTTCGGCCCGTACAACCTTGCCGCGCCGCAGGCCGTGGACAACGCCGGATTCGCGGCGGCGCTGAACCGCGCCGTGGGCCGCCCGGCCTGGCTGCCCGCGCCGTCCGCGCCCGCCTTCGCCCTGCGGATGGCCCTGGGCGGACTGGCGGAAGAAGCCCTGCTGGCCGGGCAGGTGGCCCCGCCGGACCGGCTGGCCGACTCCGGCCATGCATTCCGGTTCCCCACGCTGGACGCGGCCCTGGCGGACCTGCTGGCCGCCTGACGCACCCGCGCCCCCGCGCGGAACCATACCCCGCACCGGGCCGGAGCCCGCCGCGCGGGGACGACACACCAACGCTCCGGAGCGGGCATGGCATATTGCAAGATACTGCTGGTCGAGGACGAGGCCGTTTCGGCGCTGGACATGCGCCGACGGCTGCGCTCGCTCGGCTACGGCGAGCCGGTGCTGGCCACCAGCGGCGAGGAGGCCGTGGAAAAGGCCCGGGACGAAAAGCCCGACCTCGTGCTGATGGACATCGTGCTCGGCCAGGGCATGGACGGCATCGACGCCGCCGGGCGCATCCTGGCCCACCATGCCGTGCCCGTCATCTACATGACCTCGCACGAGGACCCGGAAACCCTGCAACGCGCCAAGATCACCGAGCCGTTCGGGTACCTGCTGAAGCCCTTCGAGGACCGCGACCTGCGCACGTCCATCGAGATGGCCCTGTACAAGCACCAGATGGACCACGAAACCCGGCGCAAGGAACGCTGGTTCGCCACCACCCTGCGCTCCATCGCCGACGCGGTGCTCACCGTGGACCGCCACGGCCGCATCACCTACATCAACGCCAGCGCCGAAGCCATGACCGGCGCGGACCACCACGCCTGCATCGACCGCCATTTCGCCGAGCACGTGGACATCCGGCCCGATGGCGGCCACCGCCTCCAGGACCCCAACGACCTGCTGGGCCAGATGCCCCAACTCGCGCAGACGGCGCAGACGGCGCAGGCCACCGGGACAGGCTTCGGCTTCGCCGCCTCTTCCTTCTCCCCCCCGTCACACCTGTCGCACCAGCCGTACCTGTCACACCTGTCGCCGACGCCACCCGCCGCGCGGCCCGCCCTCCCGATCCAGCCGACTTCCCCGATCCAGTCCGCCCCCGCAGGGCAATCGGCCCCCGCAGGTCAATCGGCCATGACCGAAGCCTTCGTGCACGGTCCCGACGGCGCGGCCCACCCCGTGGAGATGAGCGCCTCGCCCCTGGCCGACCCGGACGGACGCCGCGTGGGCACGGTGCTGGTGTTCCGCGACATCACCGAACGCCGCCAGTCGGAAGAGGCCTTGCGCCGCAGCGTGGAAGACCTGCGCCGCACCCTGCGCCAGACCGTTTCCGCCCTGGCCACCGCATCGGAAAAGCGCGACCCGTACACGGCCGGGCACCAGTCGCGCGTGGCGGAACTGGCCCACGCCATGGCCGTGCGGGTGGGCCTTTCCGGCGAACGGCTGGAAGGACTGCGCGTGGCAGGCATGCTGCACGACATCGGAAAGATCCACATCCCTGCGGAAATACTGGCCAAGCCTACCCGCCTGACGGACCTGGAAATGGGCATCATGCGCACCCACAGCCAGGTGGGCTACGACATCCTGAAGGAAATCGAATTCCCGTGGCCGGTGGCCCAGATCGTGTTGCAGCACCACGAACGGCT
The DNA here is from genome assembly GCF_036763125.1 of Nitratidesulfovibrio sp. 1201_IL3209. Taxonomy (NCBI): domain Bacteria; kingdom Pseudomonadati; phylum Thermodesulfobacteriota; class Desulfovibrionia; order Desulfovibrionales; family Desulfovibrionaceae; genus Nitratidesulfovibrio; species Nitratidesulfovibrio sp. 1201_IL3209. Next base: position 105,654 of record NZ_JBAIYT010000004.1, on the reverse strand, counting down.
GGACGGTTCCGGCTACCCCGAGGGCCTTTCCGGCGAGTCCATCCTGCCGGAGGCGCGCATCCTGGCCGTGGCCGACGTGGTGGAGGCCATGTCCTCGCACCGGCCGTACCGCGCCTCGCTGGGGCTGGGCCCCGCCCTGGCCGAGATAGCGGCCGGGCGCGGCACTCGCTACGACCGCAACATGGTGGACGTGTGCGTCAGCCTGTTCCACGACGGCTTCATCCTTTCCTGACCGCAACCTTCCCGAACCCGCCACCGGACACGCCATGCACGCCCGCATCCTGATCATCGACGACGAAGACGGCATCCGCTTCTCCCTGCGCGGCATCCTCGAAGACGAGGGCTTCGAGGTGCTCGAAGCCCCCAGCGGCGAGGACGGCCTGGCCCTGCTGGCCCGCGAGACCCCCGACCTGGTGTTCCTGGACATCTGGATGCCCGGCATGGACGGCCTGGCCGTGCTCGACCAGCTGCACGCCCAGCGCCCCGGCCTGCCGGTGATCATGATTTCCGGGCACGGCACCATCGAGACGGCGGTCAACGCCATCCGCAAGGGCGCGCACGACTTCATCGAAAAGCCGCTGTCGCTGGAAAAGGTGCTCATCGCCGCGCAACGCGCCCTGGAATACGGCGACCTGCGCCGCGAGAACGAAGCCCTGCGCGACAGCCTGCCCACGGCCCACGCCGACGAGATGAACGGCCGCTCGCCGGTGATGGAAACCCTGCGCGGCCAGATCGCCCGGGTAGCTCCCACCGACGCCTGGGTGCTCATCACCGGAGAGAACGGCACCGGCAAGGAACTGGCGGCCCGGGCCATCCACGCGGGCAGCCGCCGGGCCAGCCGGCCGCTGGTGGCCGTGAACTGCGCGGCCATACCGGAAGAACTCATCGAAAGCGAGCTGTTCGGGCACGAGAAGGGCGCCTTCACCGGGGCGGACGCGGCCAAGGCGGGCAAGTTCGAAATGGCCCACAAGGGCACGCTGTTCCTGGACGAGATCGGCGACATGAGCCTGAAGACCCAGGCCAAGATCCTGCGCATCCTGCAGGAGCAGCAGTTCGAACGGGTGGGCGGCCACCGCACCATGCGCGTGGACGTGCGGGTCATCGCCGCCACCAACAAGAACCTGGAGGACGAAATCGCCGCCGGGACCTTCCGTGAAGACCTGTACTACCGGCTGCGGGTGTTCCCCCTGCTGCTGCCCCCCCTGCGCGAGCGCGAGGGCGACGTGCCCCTGCTCATCGACCTGTTCGCCCAGCGCCTGGCCCGCGACTACGGCGTGCGCCCGGCCACCTTCGCGCCCGACGCCATGGAGGCGCTGGCGCGCTACCCGTGGCCCGGCAACGTGCGCGAACTGCGCAACTTCGTGGAACGCATGCTCATCCTGCACGCCGGGCTGGAAGTGACGCGGGCCATGCTGCCCCCGGAATTCCTGCCCCGCCGGGGCGCGGGCGTGGGCGGAGTCGCGGGAGGCGGGGCGGGAGCCGGGACCGCGTGCGCCGCCGGGGCGGCAGCCGGGCCAGGCCATTCACCGGACCAGTCACCGGACCAGTCTTCCGGGGGGGACCACCTGCCCGACATGGCCGCGCTGCTGGCCCCCGGCATGGACCTGAAGGCGGCCCGCGCCGCCTTCGAGGCGCACTACCTTGCCGCGCGCCTTGCGGAGTGCGGCGGCAACGTCACCCGGCTGGCCGAGGCCGTGGGCATCGAGCGCAGCCACCTGTACCGCAAGCTGAAGGGCTACAACATCCAGACGGCCGACTGACCGGGCTCCCGCCACGGGCACGCACGGCGGCGGCTCCGTCCACACCGGCCACATCGGGCACAGACGGGAGGCAACATGCACACGCTGGTACTTCTGCGTCACGGACAAAGCGCGTGGAACCTGGAAAACCGCTTCACCGGCTGGACCGACGTGGACCTTTCGCCCGAGGGCGAGCAGGAGGCCCGCGACGCCGCCCGCCTGCTGGCGGACGAAGGGCTGACCTTCGACGTCTGCCACACCTCGGTGCTCACCCGGGCCATCCGCACCCTGTACATCGTGCAGCACGAGATGGGGCTGTGCTGGCTGCCGGTGCACAAGCACTGGCGGCTCAACGAGCGCCACTACGGCGCCTTGCAGGGGCTGGACAAGGCGGAAACCGCCGCCCGCTTCGGCGAGGACCAGGTGTTCCAATGGCGGCGCAGCTACGACATCCCGCCCCCTCCCCTGCCCGCCGACGCCCCACGCAATCCGGCCGGGGACGCCCGCTACGCGGACCTCGCGCCCGACGTGCTGCCCGCCAGCGAAAGCCTGAAGGAGACCGTGGCCCGCGTGCTGCCCTACTGGCACGACGTCATCGCGCCGCAGGTGCTGGCCGGGCGGCGGGTGCTGGTGACGGCGCACGGCAACAGCCTGCGCGCCTTGGTCATGCACCTGGACGGCATGACCCCGGAGGCCGTCACCAAACTGAACATCCCCACCGGGCTGCCGCTGGTCTACACCCTGGACGCCCGGCTGCGCCCGCTGGGCCACCGGTACCTTGGCGACCCGGCCGTGGCCGAGGCCAAGGCCAGGGCCGTGGCGGCGCAGGGCGCGGCGCGGAAGTAGCGGGCGCAACGGAAGGAACGGGCGTCGACCGCGCGGGGAGCGGGCGCGCACGGCTCGCCACGTCCCGCAGACCGTGCCATGCTTGCGGGCGGAGCATTCCGGCGGGCCATCCTCGCCCATCGCTTACATTGACAAGCCCCGCACGCGTACCTACCGTTCCACACCGCGCACGGCGCGAAGACACACTCACAGGCCAGCGCCCTCGGCGGGGGGAAGCATGCCGCAAGGAGCACGCATGGCGAGCAACATCAACCTCAAGCTCAAGCAGAAGCAGTACGAGAGCACCGTCGTCGAGTTCATCAACGAGAAGAAAGGCTACTTTCTCGTGGTGAGCGACGACCAGAACTTCATCTCCCTGCTGCGCAACACGGTGGCCAAACATCTCGCCATTGCCACGGATGCCCTCTCGGTGGTCACCAATACGGACTACATCATCAAGTCCATCCGCGACGTCTCCCTGCGCAAGAAGAACGTGCTGGTGTTCATGGAGCGCATGCTGGAAGGCCGCGACACCGGCATCCTGGTCCGGCAGGTCAAGAACGCCTACTCGGACGTGAAGATCATCATCCTCACCGGCGAGACGGAGCGGCAGCGCCTGGTGCTGCTGCACGAAATCGGCGCGGACAACTTCATCAGCAAGCCCATCTCGGTGAACACGCTTATCGAGAAGATCGCCTTCACCATCAAGCCGCAGGGCAAGCTGGGCCAGCTCATCGACACGGCGCGGGCCATGGTGCAGCAGGGCTCGCACGAAAGCGCCCTGAAGGTGTGCCGCAAGATACTGGAACTGAAGCCCAACAGCGCCGCCGGGCTGCTGGTCATGGGCGACGCCTACCAGGCGCTGGGCAAGATGGACCGCGCCCGCGAATGCTTCGAAGAGGCCAGCCGCAACGCCGACCTGTACCTGGAACCGCTGAAGAAGCTGGCCGACCTGAACAAGCAGATCGGCGACAGCGAAGCCCAGCTGGGATACCTGGAAAAGCTGGACCGTCTCTCGCCCCTCAACGTGGAACGCAAGGTGGACATGGGCGAAATCCACGTGGAGATGGGCAACCAGGAAAAGGCCGAGGAACTTTTCGAACTGGCCGTCACCCAGGCCACGCGCGAGGCCATGGCCTACATCGGCGACATTTCCGAACGCATCGCCAGCATCTACAGCGAGCGCGACCCGGAACGGGCGGAACGCTTCCTGCGCAAGGCCCTGGACGCCAAGGGCGACATGCTGGACCGGGGGGACCTGGGCACCTTCAACCGCCTGGGCATCGCCCTGCGCAAGCAGGGCAAGTGGCGCGAGGCGACCATCGAATACCAGAAGGCCCTGCGCATCGCGCCGGACGACGAAAACCTGTACTACAACATGTCCATGGCCTTCGCCGAGGGCAAGGAATTCCGCGATGCGCGCGCCAACATGCTGAAGGCCATGACCATCAACCCGGAACTGCCCCGGCGCGACAAGACCATCGCCTTCAACATGGGCCTGGTGTTCATGCGGGCGGGCGGGCGCGACTATGCCGAACGCTGCCTGCGCGTGGCGCTGGAGATGGACCCGGATTTCGACCTCGCGCGGCAGGCCCTGGCACGATTGGGGCAATCATCCTGATGGATTGCCCGGTCAATCCGCGTTCGACCCACGGATCGATCCACCGATTTCATGGGGGGCCTGCAAGGGTCCCCCTTTTTGCGGGTTGCAATCCGGACTGCTTTTCCATATGCTGATATCCTGATTTACTGAAACGGCGCACCGCGCCACCAACGGAGGATAGCAAGATGGCGAGTTTCAAGGTGAACAAGACGATCGCGGAAATCAACGAGCGCATCCGCCAGGGCAAGGCCGTGGTTCTGAATGCCGAGGAGATGACCGAGGCCGTCCGTCGAATGGGCAAGGAAAAGGCCGCCCGTGAAATCGACGTCGTCACCACCGGAACGTTCTCGCCCATGTGCTCCTCCGGGCTGCTCTTCAACATCGGCCAGCAGGATCCGCCCACCCTCAAGACCGCCAAGGTCTGGATGAACGACGTCCCCGCCTATGCGGGCCTGGCGGCCGTGGACGCCTACCTGGGCGCCACCGAACCCACCGAGGACGACCCCCTGAACAAGGTCTACCCCGGCCGGTTCAAGTACGGCGGCGGGCACGTCATCGAAGACCTGGTGCGCGGCAAGGCCGTGCACCTGCGGGCGGATGCCTACGGCACCGACTGCTACCCGCGCAAGTCGCTGGACAAGAAGATCACCCTGGCCGAACTGCCCTACGCGCACCTGCTGAACCCGCGCAACTGCTACCAGAACTACAACGCGGCCGTGAACCTGACGAGCCGCATCATCTACACGTACATGGGCCCGCTGAAGCCCAACCTGCGCAACGTCAACTTCGCCACGGCGGGCCGCATCTCGCCGCTGTTCAACGACCCGTTGTTCCGCACCATCGGCCTCGGCACCAGGATATTCCTGGGCGGCGGCACGGGGTACGTCATCGGGGCGGGCACGCAGCACGTGGCGGCGCCCAAGCGCAACGAACGCGGCCTGCCGCTGACCCCCTCGGGCACCCTGATGCTGAAGGGCGACCTGAAGGGCATGAACGCGCGCTTCCTGCGCGGCCTGTCCTTCCTGGGCTACGGCTGCTCGCTGGCGGTGGGCGTGGGCATTCCCATCCCCATCCTGAACGAGGAAATCGCCTGGTTCACCGGCGTGGACGACAGCGACATCCAGATGCCGGTCAAGGACTACGGGCACGACTACCCCAACTGCCTGCCGCGCATCATCCAGCACGTGACCTACGAAGACCTGAAGAGCGGCGAGGTGGAAATTATGGGCAAGAAGGTGGAAACCGTGCCCATGACCAGCTACCCGCTGTCGCTGGAAGTGGCCGACATCCTGAAGTCGTGGATCGAGAAGGGCGAATTCCTGCTCACGGAGCCGGTGGAGTTGCTGCCTTCCGCCTAGGGGCTGCCTCCAAATTGCCCTTTCGCCCGTTGGCTACGTCAAACTTCGCCTGCCATGTCGGTCGAATACGATAAGAGTATACTCCCTCATGGCAGGCTCGTTTTCCTTGCCAACGGACGAAATGCCTGCTTTGGAGACACCCCCCTAGTTACGCATACGAACTGAACAGCCCGCCGGGTGCGCGCCAACGACGCGCATCCGGCGGGTTTCGTTTTCCGGCCTCGCAAGGGCTTGCCGCGCGGCGTGGAAGCACTACCTTCTGCCTTGCCCAAGCCATCCTATCCCCCAGGCACGCCGCATGACCACCACCCACACCCCACGCCCCGACACCGCCCCCGACGCCCGGCCGGACGCCCGGCCCGACGTCCTGCCCCACATCCTGCGGGACATGCTGGCCGCCATGCCGGAACTGGCCGTGGCCCTGTCCGGCGGGCTGGACAGCCGCTTCCTGACCCATGCCGCGCTGCTCGCCGGGTGCCGCGTCACCGCCCTGCACGTCACCGGCCCGCACATGCCCCCCCGCGAAACGGCGGAGGCCCGCCGCTGGGCCACGTCGCGCGGGGCCGCCTTCATCACCGTGGCGCTGGACCCGCTGACCATCCCGGCCATCGCGGCGGGCGACCGCGACCGCTGCTACCACTGCAAGCATGCGGCCTTCACCGCCCTGCTCGCCCAGGCCGCGCCCCTGCCCCTGTGCGACGGCACCAACGCCGACGACCTGACCGCCCACCGTCCCGGCCTGCGCGCCCTGCGCGAACTGGCCGTCCGTTCGCCCCTGGCCGAGGCGGGCCTGTCCAAGGCCGACATCCGCGCCCTGGCCGCGCGCACCGGCATGGACCGCCCGGACCAGGCCGCCCGGCCCTGCCTGCTCACCCGGCTGGCCTACGGCATGCGGCCCGACGCGGCCACCCTGGCCCGGCTGGCCGCCGCCGAAGGCGCACTGGAAGACCTTGGCCTGTGGGACTTCCGCCTGCGCCTTGCGCCGGACGCGCCGCCCCGCCTGCAAATCGGCCCGGCGCACGCGGAGCGCGTGGAACCGGCGGGCGACGGCAGGCGCGACGACCTGCTGCGGGTGCTGGCCCGGCACGGCTTCGGCGATGCCGCCATCGACACGGGCGGCCCGGTGAGCGGCTACTTCGACCGCTGACGCCCCGCCTGTCCGCATGCCCTGCCCCGGCCGCATGTCCCGGCCGCGCAGCACTGGACAAAACCCGTGGTTCGCGGTAGGTGGTCCCTCTTATCTCACGCGATTTCACGGAGGAGTCCCATGGCCCACAAGAAGATCGAACGCAAGAAGGAACTGGACCGTCGCCGCCAGCGCCGCGAAAAGCGCCTGAAGCAGCGCGTGCGCGAAGCGAAGGCCGCCGCCAAGTCCTAGGCATCCAGGTTTTTCGTTCCGCCGCAAGAACGCCCCGCGCTTCGCGCAACGTGCCCATGGTGGCGCGTCGCCCGAGGCGCGTGTGCTTCCTGCGGTGCGGCCCGCCCCACGTGCCCGCGCCTGCCCGCCGCATTGCAAGCGGCATGCACCGGGACGCCGTGGCGGTTCATGCAGCATCCGGAACATATACCTCGCCATGCATGCAGCACCAGGCAGCGGGCATGGCGGTGACCACGCCCCGCCCGCCGCACGGCGCCACGCCGCCGTGCATGCCGCCCGTGCTCCATCGCATGGCCTTCCCGTTTGACAAACGCGTACGACGCTGTTTAGGCTCGTGCATCACGCGTAGGTTCTGCAAGGAGGGTAGCATGCCCATCTACGAATATCGTTGCAGCGACTGCGAGCAGATCTTCGAGGAATGGCTGAAGACCTTCGACGAAGCCCCCCGCTCCTGTCCGGTGTGCGGCGGCCGCGCCGACCGCATCGTCTCCAACACCAGCTTCGTGCTCAAGGGCGGGGGCTGGTACGTCACCGACTACGGCAACCGCTCGTCCGCCGATTCGCATGCCGGGACGGGGGCGGAAGCCTCTGCCGGCGATGCCGGGTCCAATGGATCCAATGGTTCCGGCGGGTCCAATGGATCGGGCGGGTCTAACGGATCGGGCGGCAGCCCGGACAACGGCGCCGCGTCGAGTACGGCCGCGTCGTCGGGTGAAAGCCCGGCCAAGTGTGCCTCGGCCGCCCCGTCGGGCGGCTGCGCCGCCGCGTCGGCCACGGGCTCGTAGCAACACCGGGGCAGCCAGCAAGGCTGCCCCTTTTCACGACCGGGGCACGGCCCGCGCCGCGCGTCACCGCACGCCGTTGGAGCGCCCCCGGCGTCGCACGCCGCACGCCGACAACGGACATTCCGGCCGCCCCGGCGGCCCCATGCAACCGCACCAGCACAGCACCAGCAAGGAAGCCGCGATGATCGACCGTTATTCCCGCCCCGAGATGGCCCGCATCTGGACCCTCGAAAACCGCTTCCGCGCCTGGCTGGACGTGGAACTGGCCGTGTGCGAGGCTTGGCACCGCCTGGGCGTCATCGGCGCGGACGACATGCGCGCCATCCGCGAAAAGGCCGACTTCGACGTGGACCGCATCCTGGAGATCGAACAGGAAACCCGCCACGACGTCATCGCCTTCCTCACCGCCCTGGAAGAAAAGGTGGGTCCCTCGGCCCGGTTCATCCACCTGGGCTGCACCTCGTCGGACATCGTGGACACGGCCAACGGCCTGTTGCTGGCCCAGGCCGGCGAACTGATCCTCAAGGGCTTCGAACGGCTGCTGGGAACCCTGGAAACCCTGGCCCTCGCCAACAAGGGCCGCCTGTGCATGGGCCGCACCCACGGCATCCACGCCGAACCCACCAGCTTCGGCCTGAAGATGGCGGGCTTCCACGCCGAGTTCCAGCGCCACGTGGCCCGCTTCCGCGACGGGCTCGCCAGCGTGCGCGTGGGCAAGATTTCCGGCGCCGTGGGCACCTACGCCATGCTCGACCCCCGCGTGGAGGCCATTGCCTGCGAAATCCTGGGCCTGGCGGTGGACCCCATCTCCACCCAGGTCATCCAGCGCGACAGGCACGCCCACTTCTTCACCGCGCTGGCCCTGGCCGCCGGCGGCGTGGAACGGTTGTGCGTGGAACTGCGCCACCTGCAACGCACCGAAGTGCTGGAGGCCGAGGAAGGCTTCGCCAAGGGGCAGAAGGGCTCGTCGGCCATGCCGCACAAGAAGAACCCCATCTCGGCCGAGAACATGACCGGCCTTTCGCGCCTGATCCGCTCCAACTCGCTGGCCGCCATGGAAAACATGGCCCTGTGGCACGAACGCGACATCAGCCATTCCTCGGTGGAACGGGTGATCATGCCCGACTCCACCATCCTCATGGACTACGTGCTGCACCGCCTGTCGGGCCTGCTGTCCAACCTGCGGGTGATCCCCGGGAACATGGACCGCAACCTGGCCGGTTCGTACGGGCTGTACTACTCGCAGCGCGTGCTGCTGGCCCTGGTGGAATCGGGCATGGCCCGCCAGGAGGCCTACGTGATGGTGCAGCGCTGCGCCATGCAGAGCTGGGAAACCAGAAAGCCCTTCCCGGACATGGTGCGGGCCGACGCGGACATCGCCGCGCGCCTCGCCCCTTCCGTCCTTGATGAACTGTTTGATCCCGGCTACTATCTGCGCCACGAAAACCTGATCTTCCAGCGGGTGTTCGGCCGCAGTTGAGGTCCGCGCGGCCGCCCGGCTCCGGCCCTGCCGGATTCCGGCGCCATGCCCACCCGCCACCACCAAGGATATCCATGAACGACCTTCGCATCCGCCTGGCCCGCCTGCTTGTGGAAAAATCATATCGTGAGGGCGATTTCACCCTTACCTCGGGCCGCAAGAGCGACTACTACTTCGACTGCAAGCAGACCGCCCTGCACGCCGAGGGCTCATGGCTCATCGGCTCGCTGTTCAACGATCTTTTGCGCGACGTGCCGGTGGTGGGCGTGGGCGGCATGACCCTGGGCGCCGACCCGCTGATTTCCGCCACCACGGTCATCTCGCACGAGCGGGGCCGCCCGCTGGCGGGCTTCATCGTGCGCAAGCAGCCCAAGGGGCACGGCACCGACCAGTACGTGGAGGGCCTTGCCAACTTCGCCCCCGGCGACCCGGTGGCCATGCTGGAAGACGTTGTCACCACTGGCGGTTCCCTGCTAAAGGCTTGCGAACGGGTGCAGGCCGCCGGCCTGCGCATCGTGGCCGTGTGCACCGTGCTCGACCGCGAGGAAGGCGGCCGCCAGGCCATCAGGGATGCGGGGTACGACCTGATCTCCATCTTCACCCGCAAGGAACTGGTGGAAGCCGCCCGCTCCTAGACGGATTTTCCGCCCGGGGCGTCCGGCGCATCCGGCGCGTCCGGCTCATGTCCGGTTCATGTCCAGCCCATGTCCAGACAACCCGGCCAGCCCGGTCCACACCGGCAGTTCCGGCAGAACAGCGAAAGGCCCCGGCGGCCAGCCCCCACCGGCACCGCGCCACCACGGCGGCCGCCGGTCGTTCCCAGGGGGGCACGCAGCATATCCGCCGTCCCGACGGATCACCGCGCCCCCGCACGGGGCGCACAGCCCGCGCACCGAGATGCATCGAAGCACCATCCGCACCCTCCACCGCCTGCTGCCCGCCGCTGCCCTGCTGCTTTCCCTTTTCTGTCCCCTTTCCGCCGCCGCCGACGGCTGGCGCGTGCGCATCCCGGACGACCCCGGCACGCCGCGCCGCCTGGTGGCCGTGGACAAGGAAGACCAGAAGCTGCACATCTACGAACGCCACAGCCCGCTCAAGCTGGCCGCCAGCTACGTCTGCACCACCGGGCAGGCCGCGGGCGACAAGCAGACCGCCGGCGACCTGAAGACCCCCGAAGGCATCTACTTCGTGGTCAACAGGCTGTCCGCCGGGCTGGACATGGAGATGTACGGCGGCATCGCCTACACCCTGAACTACCCCAACCCCGTGGACAAGCTGCGCCGCAAGACCGGTTCCGGCATCTGGATCCACAGCAAGGGGCACGACATCGTCCCGCGCGAGACCAAGGGCTGCATCGCCCTGAACCGCGCGGACATCGACAGGGCCGGCAAGCTGTTCGCGCCCGGCACCGCCGTGGCCGTGGCGGGCGACGTGGGCACCGACGCCTCCCCCTCCAGGGAGGACAAGGCCACCGCGCGCAAGCTGGAGGACAAGGTCAAGGGCTGGGCCAGGGCGTGGGGCTCGCGCTCGCCCGCCATGTTCGACTATTACGACGCCGACGCCTACACCGCCGCGCAGGACGAATCGTTCGCCGCGTTCCGGGGCCAGAAGGAACGCCTGTTCAAGCAACTGGCGTGGATCCAGACCTCCGTTTCCGACGTGCAGGTGATGCAGGGCCCCGGCTACTGGGTGACCTGGTTCAACCAGTACTACCGCGCCCCCAACATGACCACCGAAGGCATCCGCCGCCTGTATTGGCAGCCCGACAGAAAGGGCGAGTACCGCATCGTGGGCATGGAATGGGTGCCCGCCGACGTGGGCATGGAAGCCAACTATCTTGAAACGGTATCGCCGCAGGTCACCGCCTTCGTCGAAAAGTGGCGCAAGGCGTGGGAACGCGGCGACGTGAAGGGCTACATCGCCTGCTACGCCAACGACGCCGAACAGGCCCCGCGCAAGGGCGCATCGTCCATCCGCCAGCAGAAGCAGGAACTGTGGCGCAAGGCCAAGCCCGCCAGGGTCCAGTTGAAGGGCCTGCGCATAGAGGCCGTGGCCGGCGGCGTGCGCGCCGACATGACCCAGGACTACCGCGACGCCACCGGCTACTCCGACCGGGGCGTGAAGACCCTGCTGCTGCGCCAGGACGGCCAGGGCTGGGAAATCGTCAAGGAAGAATGGAGTCCCGCCGCCCGATGATGACCGACGAGAAATACAGCCTGCTGCTCATGCGCGACGACTGCCGCGTGCGTCGCCTGCGCGTGAGCCCCCTGGCCCTGCGGCTGCTCACCATTTCGCTGGTGCTGCTGCCGCTGCTGGCGGCCTTCGGGGTGTGGGCCGGTTTCTCGTTCTGGCAGGCCAACCGGGCGCTGGTGGGCCAGAACCAGTCCCTGGACCGCGAGTTGAAGGAAGCGCGGGTGGAACTGGAGCGCCTTTCCAACCTCGAATCCCTGCTGCGCGGCAGCGACCCCGAGGAACTGCGCGCCCTGCTGGGCAGCGCGGCCCTGGCCTCGCCCCCCGCTCCCGCCCCGACCCCCGCCAAATCCGGCGACACCAACGGCGCGGGCGACGGGGTGGTGGCCGCCCCCGGCCAGACATCCGCCCAGACGTCCCCCCAGATATCCGGCCAGCCGGGGGGCGGCACCGCCGACGCGGCCCCCGCCCAACCCGCTTCTCCCGCCTCTCCCGTCTCCCCAAACGGGGCCGACGCCCGCGTGCCCGACGCGGCCAGCCAAGCCGTGGCCGCCGCCGTGGCCGACACCCCCGGCGAGGCGCGCGAGGCCCTGAGCACCGGCGAGGCCCGCGTGGACAACCTGGCCGTGCGCCACGGGTCGGGCAAACGGCTGCGCATCAGCTTCGACCTGACCAACCCGGACCCCAAGAAGCAGCTGACCGGCCAGGCCATGCTGTCCGTGCAGGCCGCCGACGGGCGCACCCTGCCCCTGAAGGTGGAACCGGACACCACCCGCTTCCAGATCTCGCGCTTCAAGAAGATCGTCACCTCGGCCCCGCTGCCCGAAGGGGTGGCCCCCACCGACGTGCAGACCCTGGTGGTGGAACTGGAAGCCGAAGGCCGGATCATCTACCGCGAACAATACCCCGTGCCCGCGCCCGAAAAATAGTCCGCCTACAGTCCGCCTGTCGGGCCCCCGCCCGCATTCCCGCATCTGTCCATCGGCCGCCCTCCTGGCGGCCGTTTGCGTTTCCGGCCGTGGCGCGTGCCGCCCCGGTTTTCCGTACCCGCGCCATCGCGTGCGCGGCCACGCGAGCCCTGCCCCCGCCGGACGCACGACCGCCCGGCATGCGCGGGGCATGCCGGGCGGCCATCATCTTCATTCCGTATGCGTGTTGCGGCCCGTGCGGGTCACTCCCGCAGGGGGGCGTCCCCGCCGTCCGGCCCCACCAGCGGCTGGCGGGCGCCGGGCTCGGCGTCCCGGTCGCGGAACCCCGGTTCCCCATGCCCGTTGCCGTTGCGCCCTTCCGCCGGGCGCACCGCGTCCAGCACTTCGCGCACCGTGTCCAGGGCCTGGCCGCGTTCCTGCGCCAGGCGCTGCCACTTCTTCTTCTCCTTCTTCAACGCCTCCACGGTCTGCAACAGGTCGCGCACGGTGTGCGCCGGGTAGCCCGGCGTGGCGTGCGCGCCCCGGCGCAATTCCTCGTCGTTGCGCTGGCGGATGGCTTCGAGCTGGGTGGCGTTCAGGATCACGGGGTCACGGGTGGAACCGTGGGCGGTTCCGGGTTGGGGCCGGTTGCGGGCCGCGCGGCCCCCGCGTGAACGGGACGCCGCGCGGCGCTGGTCGTCGTTTGCTACTCCACGGTGGCGGGCTCGGGCAGCCTGGTATCCGCTTCGGTCGCGGGCGCGCCGCAATCGCAGAACGAGCCCATGCCGTATTCCACCCGCTCCCTGTATTCCTGCTGCTTGCCCAGGTTCCAGCGGCTCACCGGACGGTAGTAGCCCACCACGCGGGTGTACACTTCCGCCTCTTCCCCGCACTCGGGGCAGTTCAGGTGTTCACCGCGCAGGTAGCCGTGGGTCTGGCACACCGAGAAGGTGGGCGTGACCGAGATGTACGGGATGCGCGTCTTCTGCATGGCCTTGAGCAGGTAGTTCTTCACCGAGGCCTCGTCGGGCGCGGCCTCGCCGAGGAAGGAGTGGAACACCGTGCCGCCGTTGTACAGGGTCTGCAACTCGTTCTGGTGCTCCAGCGCGGCGAACACGTCCTCGGTGAAGCCCACGGGCAACAGGGTGGAGTTGGTGTAATAGGGGGTGTCCCCGCCCGAGGTCATGATGTCTTCGTACAGGGCGCGGTCGATGCGCGCAAGGCGGTAGCAGGTGCCTTCGCCGGGCGTGGCTTCAAGGTTGTACATGTGCCCGGTCTCTTCCTGGAAGCGCACGGTCAGTTCGCGCAGGTGATGCAGCACGCGCTTCATCAGGCGCAGCCCGGCCTCGGTCTCGATGCCCTTGCCCAGCAGGTTCAGGCACGCCTCGTGCCCGCCGATGAGCCCGATGGTGGAGAAGTGCCCCGCGTAGCCGTTCTTGAGGTAGCGGCGCGAGAACGGGAACATGCCCGCCTCCAGCATCTGGGTGCACAGCTTGCGCTTGAATTCCAGCGCGTCGCGGGCCATTTCCGCGTACTCGGTGATCATGTCCAGGAAGTCTTCCTCGCCCTGGGCCAGGTACGCGAACTTCGGCAGGTTCAGGGTGACCACGCCGATGGAGCCGGTAAGGTCGCCCGAGCCGAACAGGCCGCCGGTGCGCTTGCGGATTTCGCGCAGGTCCATCTGCAGGCGGCAGCACATGGAGCGCACATCCTCGGGGTTGAGGTCCGAGTTGATGAAATTCTGGAAGTAGGGCGCGCCGTACTTGGCCGTCATGCGCAGCAGCATCCTGCCGGTGTCGGTGTCCCACGGAAAGTCGGGGGTGACGTTGTAGGTGGGGATGGGGAAGGAGAAGATGCGCCCGTCGGCGTCGCCTTCCAGCATCACCTCGATGAAGGCCCGGTTGAACATGTCCATCTCGGCCGCGTACTCGCCGTAAGTGGAGTCCTGGTATTCGCCGCCGATGATCACCGGCTCGTTGGCGATATGCCTGGGCGGGGCCATGTCCAGGGTGAAGTTGGTGAACGGGCTCTGGCCGCCCCAGCGCGAGGTGGTGTTCAGGTTGTACACCAGCTTCTGCACGCCCTGCTTGACCTCGTCGTAGCTCAGCTTGTCGTGGCGGATGAACGGGGCGAGGTAGGTGTCGATGTTGTTGAAGGCCTGCGCGCCCGCCCATTCGTTCTGCAACGTGCCCAGGAAGTTGACGATCTGCCCGCAGGCCGCGTCGAAGTGGCGCGCCGGGGACGCGCAGCAGCGCCCCTTGAGGTTGAAGCCTTCCAGCAAGAGGTCGCGCAGGCTCCAGCCCGCGCAGTACCCGGCCAGGCCGAAGGACAGGTCGTGCACGTGGAAATAGCCGTGGGTGTGGGCCAGGCGGATTTCCTCGGGGTACTTTTCCAGCACGTAGCGCGCCTGCACCGACCCGGCCATGTGCAGGATGAGCCCCTGGAACGAATGGCCCATGTTGGAGTTTTCGTTGACGCGCCAGTCGGACCGGTCGAGGTAGCTTTCGATCATCCGGGCCACGTCCAGGTAGGCCTCGTTCTGGCTGCGCAGTTCGCGGCGCTTTTCGCGGTAGATGATGTACCGCTCGGCCACGGCGTACAGGCGGGCTTCCATCAGCACGCGCTGGACCAGGTCCTGCACCTGCTCCTGCTCGGGCATGTCCACGCCGTCGAGCTTGGCCTCCACCCGCTGCGCCAGGCGCTTGCCCAGCAGGGGGTCCTTGATGCCGCTGGCTTTCAGGGCCTTGTTGATGGCGTGGCCCACCCGGTCCACGGACCAGGTTTCCACGCGGCCGTCGCGCTTGCGAATATGTTGGGGCATGGGCAATGGCTCCCGGACGGCGGGCCGACGGATTTCCGCGCGCCAATGGCGCACGGCGGCGGGCCGCCCGTGGTCGGGCGCGTCGCGGGGGTACGTCGGTAACGTCCCCCGGCGCGCGGCGTGTTCCGTGAATCTTCTTGAGTCCGTTCCGGGCATCCGCGTGCCCGTGGCGGCAAGAAGCGCTCCGGCCAGGTCTTCTGGCTCTCCCCCGTCCGGCCCGCCTTCCCGGCGCGGGCGGAACCCGGTGCCAGTGGCGCTGCGGCGGCGGGGCGGCGAACGGCGGGGTTCGCGCGCCCGGCCCCGTGGGCGGACGTTGCGCGCCAGGCGCGCGGGGATCACAGCGGCGGGACCGCTCCGGTTTCGCACCGGATTCCCTTTGCCGGAGATCCTTGAAAATCTTCGTGACTGTTTTTTGCGGGGCGGCGCGGCCCTGCGGCGCGCGTCGCCAATGCCTTCAGCATGTAGCAAAACCGGGTGCCGGGTTCAACAGCCGAACGCGCCGCCGGTGGTCCAAAGCGGCCCCCACATGGCCCGCAGCCCTTGCCGCCCTAGGCGGAAAAAAAGCTCCCCGCCGGGGTGCGCGCCCCGCCCAACCCGGCCTGCCCGCCACGGGGTGCGCCCCCGCACGAAACGGCGACCAGCCCGGAACCAACCCTAAAGCCCACGCGGAATCCGCCGATAGGCGTCATGAGGCGTGGTGCTTCCACCCGCCGGGGAGCGGACGTGGCCCACAAGTCGCTGAACACCATGCTGGTGGAATATTCGCTGCAACTCTTGCAGCAGGACATGCTGACCAACTCGCTGTTCATGGGCGGGTCCGTCGGCAGGTCGCTGCGCGACATGCTGCTGACTGAAAACCAATCGCGGAAGGTTACGGATCCCACCGCCGCCGCGCTCACCGGGCGGTTGCGCTCCGACGCGGCCATGCTGCGCCAGGCATCGAACAACGTGTCCGAGGCCAAGTCCATCGTGGACCTGGCCAATTCGGCCGCCGCGACGATCAACACCTCCCTCGCCCGCATGAAGGAACTGGCCAACGGCGTGGCCACCGGCACCATGACCTACGCCGCCGTACAGGCGGAATACAATTCGCTGGCCTCGCAGATCACCCAGACCGTGGCCTCCACCTCGTACAACGGCATCGCGCTGCTGGACGGTTCGGCCTGGGCCTCCGACGACCGGGTCACCGCGGCCGGCGGTTCGGGCAACATCGCGATCCAGTCCGGCACCGGCAGCTTCACCCTGGCCCTGTACGACTTCTCGTCGTTCAAGAACGCCTTCGCCAGCACCCAGATCGACACCGTGGGCAAGGCCGCCGCCATGGTCACCACCCTGTCCGGGCACATCACCACCGTGGGCACGGTGGCCGCCAACTACGCCGCGCGCTCCACCAACCTGGACAGCCAGGCCGCGGCGCTGGCGGCCCAGGCCGACATCATGGACACCGCCGCCGCCACCCGCGCCAAGGCCAACGAAAACCGCTCGCTGGAAGAACTGGTGCTGGACCTCCTGCTGCGCGAAACCGGCACCATCACCGACAAGGAGGCCTGAGCCGCACGCTCCCCGGATTGCCGCGTCCTTCTCGGGCAGGCGGCCCGGCGCCATCGCCCTCCCGTCATCGGCAGCGCCACTCTCGCCCGCAACATGGCCGGAGACTCCCCGGCCTCCCGGCCCGCGCCACTCCTTGCGAACCGCCTTGATATCCTAGGCAGCCCCCACCGTTCCGTTATCGCCGCGCTACATGATGTTACGAAATGTAACTTGTGGGCCGCCGCCGTTGACTTCGCACGGCTTCGGCGCGATATGCGCCTCGAGTGCCGGTATGTCCGGCACGTGCGGCCCCGTCGCGGATCCCGGCCACTGCCGGAACCACGCGGGACCGCATGTTCACCGACTCCAGCCGCCCTGTCCGCGGCGTACCCACGGTTTTCATGAAGGAGACCGACATGCTGAAGAAAACGACCTCCCTGTTCGCCTCGCTTGCCCTTGCCGCCGCCGTTGCCCTGCCCGCCCTTCCCGCGTTGGCGGACGACGCCACGCCCCCCGACGGCCGCCCCGACCTGCGCAAGGAACACAAGGACGACCGGCGGAACCACGGGCCGGACAACCGGCAGGACCAACGCATGGAACGCAAGGACGACCGCAAGGATCACCGTGACGACCGTCGGGATGATCGGCGCGACCAGCACATGGAGCGCAAGGACGGCCGCCGGGATGACCGCATGGAACGCAAGGACGACCGGCGCGGCCAGCATGACGGCCGCAAGGACGACCGCCACGATCAGCGTGATCAACGTGACCGGCGTGACGACCGCAAGGACGGCCCCGACAATCGCCCCGACGCCCACAGGGACGATCGCGGCAACGACCGTCCCGTGCCGCCCGCTGCCGCCCAATAGCGCCCGGACGTGCCGTTCCCTGAACGGCACATGTTGACGACGGACAGGGGCCGCCGACCTTCACCGGTCGGCGGCCCCGCATCGTTGCATGATCCCCGGGCCGCCCCCGTCGCGTCCCCCGGCCCGGTCCCGCGCATCCCCCGCCGCCACGCCCCCTGGCGGACGTCTTGCCAGCCGCCGCGCACCATGCGAAAAGGCGGCGGCCATGCGGGGCGCGCCCCCGCGCACCTCCAACCGGAGCCTTCCCATGCCCGCGCCCTTCGCGCTGCCCGTGCCGGTGGTCACCGTCGGCCTGCTGCTGCTCTCCAACGTGTTCATGACCTTTGCATGGTACGGCCACCTGAAGTTCAGGGCCACGCCGCTCATGGTGGCCATCATGGCGAGCTGGGGCATCGCCTTCTTCGAATACTGCCTGCAAGTGCCCGCCAACCGCGCCGGATACGGCCATTTCAACGCGGCGGAACTGAAGACCATCCAGGAGGTCATCTCGCTCTCCGTGTTCATGGTCTTCTCGGTGCTCTACCTGGGCGAGCCGATGAAGTGGAACTATCTTGTGGGGTTCGGGATGATCGTGCTGGCCACGTTCTTCATCTTCAAGGAATGGTGAGCAGGGAATCGGCGGCGTCGCCCGTTTCGCGGGCGCCCGACAGCTCACCGGACAGGCCACCGGGCAGGTCGCCTGACGGCTCGGCGGCCCACTCCACCCGGTTGCGGCCGCCCGCCTTGGCCCGGTAGAGCGCCCTGTCCGCCTCGCGCAGCAGTTCGTCGGCCCCATCACAGGGCGGGGTTGCGGCCACGCCCAGGCTCAGGGTGACGGAAAGCGGCCCGGCGGCGGTCAGCAGCGGCGCGGCCTGCACGGACACCCGCAGCCGTTCCGCCACGGCCATGGCCTCTTCCGGGGCGGTGTCCGGCAGCAGCACGGCGAATTCCTCGCCGCCGATGCGCCCCACGGTGTCCACGTCGCGCACCTCTGCCCGACAGATGGCGGCCAGGGCGCACAGCACCTCGTCGCCCACGGCGTGTCCCCAGGTGTCGTTGACCCGCTTGAAGCGGTCCACGTCGATGGAGACCAGGGCCAGCGGGGTGCCGTAGCGGCGGTGGCGCTGCACCTCGTGCTCCAGCGCCTCCAGGAACCGCCTGCGGTTGGCCAGCCCGGTCAGCCCGTCGGTGGTGGCCAGTTGGCGCAGCCGTTCCTGCGCCTCGCGGTGTTCGGTGGTGTCGGTGATGATGCCGCAATAGACGATGCCCGGCCCGTCGACGCACCCGTCGGGCAGTTCCGAGCATCCGGCGGGCAGTTCCGGGCCTCCGGCGGGCAGATCGGGGCACCCGGCGAACGCCCCGGCGCGGCGGTCGGGCAGGCCGTCCGGCCCGTCGGCGTGCACGGGCCTGGCCTCGCCCCGCCACCAGCGCACCTCGCCGCCGGGCAGCACCAGCCGCCCTTCGAACATCCAGTCCCCGCGCCGCTCCGCCGCGTCGCGCAGCGAAAGTTCCCACACCGTGCGGTCCGCCGGGTGCACCGGCAGGGTCCGCCAGTCCCGCAGCAGCAGTTCGGGGTCAAGGCCCAATGTCTCGCGGCTGCGCGGGCTGACGTAGGTGAAGCGCCGGTCGCCGGGCGCCTCGCGCCATTGCAGCACCACCCCCGGCACCGTGGCCGCCAGGGCCCGCAGGCGCGTTTCGCTGGCGCGCAGTTCCTCCACCATGCGCCGGGGGGCGGTGACGTCGCGCCCCACGCCGTAGATCAGCCCCTGTTCGGGCACGAACGCGAAATTCCAGGCTATCCAGCGCCACGAGCCGTCGCGGCACAGGTAGCGGTTCTCCGCGTTGGTGATCACGCCGCGCTCGCGCAGCAGGTCCATCCCCTGCATGGTGGCGGCCCGGTCCTCGGGGTGCACCAGCGACACCCACGGGCGGTCCAGCAATTCCTCCTTGGACCAGCCCAGCACGTCCTGCCACGCGGGGTTCATCTCGCGGAGGTAGCCGTCCATGCCGCCCACGCACATCAGGTCGGGCGACAGGCTGAACAGCCGCCGCCGGTCCTCCTCGGCGCGCCTGCGGGCGGACACGTCGCGCACGATGCCCGCCACCCGCAGGGGCAGGCCGTCACCGGCGCGTTCCACCACCCTGCCGGTCTCCTGGATCCAGCGCCACGCGCCGTCCGCGCCCCGCACGCGGTACTCCGTCTCGTACCGGGGCGAGAACCCGGAAAGATGCCGCCGCCGCGACCGTTCCAGCCCCGGCAGGTCGTCCGGGTGGACCAGGGCCCGCCACGACTCCATCATGGGGGCGCACTCCACCCGGCCAAGGCCCAGCACTTCGCCCCAGCGGGTGTCGCAGCCCACCTCGTCGGTGACCGCGTGCCAGTTGAAGCTGCCGATGCCCGCGCCGTCCATGACCATTTCCAGGTGCTGTTCGCTGCGGCGCAGGGCTTCCTCGGCCCGGGTGCGGTCGGTGATGTCGTGGATGATGGTGTACAGCAGGACGCGTTCGAACAGCCGCACCGGCACGGCATGGGCCTCGATCTCGCGCACCTCGCCCGAAGCCAGCCGGTGGCGCGAGACGAAGCGCGTCAGCCGCCCCGCGCGCAGGTCGGCCAGCCGCCGGGCCTGCTCGTCGCCGGGCAGCGTGCTGATGGCGTGAATGGTCATGCCGCACAGCGCCCCGTCCGGGTAGCCGTAGAAGGCGGACGCCGCCGGGTTGGCCTCGATGATGCAGCCCGTTTCCGCGTCCACCAGCAGCATCACCGCCGAATGGTGCCGGAACAGTTGTTCGTACAGCGACACGCCGGGAGACAGGGACGCGGGAAGGCCGCAGGAGCGGGTCGTGGAAGGGCCGCCGGGAACAGGCGAGGGGGCGCGCCGGGACTTCCGTCCCCCGCCGCTGCCGATCCCGGACGTGCCGGGTGCCTGCCGCCTGTTGCCATGCGCCATGTGCCGCCCTCCCTCTGCTCCCGTATTCCATGACCTTTCCGGGGAAGATGCGCAAACCCGTTAGAATGGCGCCTGGCGCGGGCAGGCGCCGGATGCGGGCCGGGCGGGGCGGGACACCCCGGAACGCAGGGCGCGCGGGAAAGGTCCCTCCCCCGCGCGCCATGGTATCGCGTTGTTCCGGGCGACGCCTATTCGACCATCACGAATTTGCCACCCTTCACCTGCAACATGACCATGGAATCCTCGCCCAGTCCGTTGTGGTCCTGCGGCCCCAGGTTGAACACGCCGCTCACGCCCACCAGGCCCCTGGTGGCCTCCAGCGCGTCGCGCACCTTTGCCGGTTCCGTGCCCACCGTGCGCATGGCCTCCACCAGCAGCAACAGGGCGTCCCAGGCGTAGCCGGAGTGGGTGTTGAGGGGGTATTGCGCGTCGTACTTGTACTCGTCGCGGTACAGGCGCACGAATTCGGCGATGACCTTCTTCTGCGGGTCGCTGTCGGGCAGGGCTTCCCAGGTCATCAGCTTGGTGGCGGGCATCAGGTCGCCTTCGGCCGCCTCTCCCGCCAGCCTGATGTAGGCCGGGTCGGGCAGGCCATGGCATTGCAGCAGGGGCATGGTCAGCCCCAGGGCGTGGTGGTTCTTGGACACGATGGACCCGGCGGGGCCGATGGTCCAGCAGATCACCGCCTGCGGCCCCTTGCCCGCCAGCGCGGTGAGCTGGGTCTTCATGTCCACGTCGGTGGGCTTGAACTGCTCGGCGCCCACGATCTCGATGCCGTATTCCGGGGCCAGCGAACGCAGCCAGCGCTCGCCGTCCTGCCCGAAGTTGTCGCCCGAAAGCAGCAGGGCCACCTTGGTCAGGTCATGCTTCTTCAGGTGGCCCAGCACCTTGCGCACCGCCGTGGACGACCGCTGGGGCGACTTGAAGACGTGGCGGGCGCTGCCGAAGTCCATGTTGCCCACCTTGCCTTCCATGATCACCGGGTCGCCGCCCACGGTCATCACCGTGGGAATGCCGGCGGACTCGATCTGGCGCTTCACGGCCATGCCCTCGTCGGTGCGGGTGGGCCCGATGACGGCCACCACCTTCTCCTCGCTGACGAAACGCTTGAAGGTCAGCACCGCCTTGGTGGGGTCGCCCTCGGTGTCGCCCAGCACCAGTTCGATGGGCCGACCGTTGATGCCGCCTTCCTTGTTCACCTTGTCCACGAACATCTGGGCCACCAGCTTGGTGGGGGCGCCCACGGGCGCGGTGGGGCCGGACAGGGCGAAGAACGCGCCGATCTTCACCGGCTCCGCCGCCTGCGCGACGGCGGCGGACAGCGCGGCAAGAGACAGCGCGAGAGGGGGCAGGGCGGCCACGCCCAGGCGGCGCGCCGCGC
Organism: Nitratidesulfovibrio sp. 1201_IL3209; assembly: GCF_036763125.1. Classification (NCBI taxonomy): domain Bacteria; kingdom Pseudomonadati; phylum Thermodesulfobacteriota; class Desulfovibrionia; order Desulfovibrionales; family Desulfovibrionaceae; genus Nitratidesulfovibrio; species Nitratidesulfovibrio sp. 1201_IL3209. The sequence continues at coordinate 83,860 of NZ_JBAIYT010000004.1, read as the reverse complement.
GGAACATGCGTGCGAAGGTCATGCGAATCTCCTCTCCCATGCGACGTATGGGGCGGCGCACGGGTGCATGGTTGCGCGCCGTGCCGGGATCACGGAGCCCCGGCGGCGCGAAGGGAATCATTGCTTCTTCGGGGCGGCCTTGCCCGCAGGGGACCGGACCGGGGCGATATCGGGGGCGATACCGGGGGCGATACCGGGCGCGGCATCCGCCCCGCCGTCCGCCCCGCCATCGGCCCTACCATCCGCCCCGCCCTCAGGCTGACGCAGGGTGTCCAGCACCGCCTCGCCGCCGTGCAGCACGTGGGCGCGCATGGCCTCGGCGGCTCCAGCGGCGTCGCCCGCCTCGATGGCGGTCACGATGCGGGCGTGGTCGTGGTCCGACCATTCCCCGGCTTCGCGCAGGGGCACCAGCGCGCGGATGATGCGCTCCACCACCCCTTCGATCTCGTCCAGCAGGCGGGCCAGCAGCATGGAGCCGCCCGCAGCCCGCAGCAGCAGATGGAATTCGGCGTTCAGCTCGGCCAGCCGGGCCACGTCGCCCCCGGCCGCCGCCGCGCGAAAGGCGGCAAGATTGGCGCGCAGGGCTTCCACCTGTTCCGGCCCGGCCCGGCGCGCGGCCAGCGCGGCCACGCGCGATTCCAGCAGGGCGCGCACCTGCACCGCCTCTTCCACCTCTTCCGCGTCGAAGGGACGCAGCACGTAGCCCCCGGCAGAGCGCTTCTGCAACAAGCCCTCCTGCTCCAGCCGGTGCAGGGCCTCGCGCAGGGGGGTGCGGCTGATGCCCAGTTCCGCCGCCAGGCGGTCTTCCACCAGCCGCTGGCCGGGCTCCAGTTCGCCGTCGATGATCATGCGCTTGAGCATGCGCGTCACTTCCTGCCCCAGCGACTGCTTGACCAGTCTCGCCATCAGTTGCCCTCCTGCATGACGCTGCCGTCCGCCATCCCGGCCGGTGTCCCTGCCTCCCCGTTGACCGGGCCAAGGAACGCCTCGCGCAGCAGTTCGTCGGAAAGTATCTCGGCGGAAGTGCCGGAAAACCGGATCTGCCCGCTGGTGATGATGTACCCCCGGTCGCAGATGGCCAGCGCGCCCAGCGCGTTCTGCTCCACCAGCAGCACCGAGCAGCCCATGGACGGCAGGTCGCGCACCACCCGGAAGATGGCCGCTGTGACCTTGGGCGCAAGGCCCAGGCTGGGCTCGTCCAGCAGCAGCAGGCGCGGCCGGGCCATCAGGGCGCGGCCCATGGCCAGCATCTGCTGCTCGCCGCCGGAAAGATTGCCCGCGGGCTGGCCGATGCGCTCGCCCAGCACCGGAAACAGGTCCAGCATGCGGGCCAGGTCGTCGGCCACGGCGGCGCGCCCGGCGCGGCCGCCCTTCTTCAGGCGCAGGTAGGCGCCCATTTCCAGGTTTTCGCGCACCGAAAGCTGGGTGAACACCCGCCGCCCCTCGGGCACCTGCACCACCCCGGCGGCCACGATGTCCGCCGGACGGGCAGGCAGCGGCGCGCCGTCCAGCAGGATGGACCCCGACGCGGGCCGGGCCAGGCCGCTGACCAGCGAGAGCAGCGTGGTCTTGCCCGCGCCGTTCATGCCCAGCAGGCACACCGCCTCGCCCGCGCCCACGGAAAGGGACACGTCGAACAACACCTTCGCGCCGCCGTAGGAAAAGGAAACGTCGCGCAACTCAAGCATGCAGGCCGAACTCCTCGCCCCCGCCAAGGTAGGCGTTGACCACTTCCGGGTTGCGTTTCACCGCGTCGGGCGCGCCCTCGGCGATCTTGGCGCCGGAGCACAGCACCACCACGGCGTCGCTCACGCGCATGACCAGCGACATGTCGTGCTCGATGAGCAGCACCGCCACCCCGCGTGCGCGCAGGGCAAGGATCAGGCCGCCCATCTCGTGGGTTTCCGCCGGATTCAGACCCGCCACCGGCTCGTCCAGCAGGATCATGCGCGGGCCGCCCACCAGGGCGCGGGCCAGCACCAGCCGCTTCTGGTCGCCGTAGGGCAGCAGCCCGGCGGGTTCGTCGGCCCGGCCGGAAAGGCCGGTGAAATCCAGCGCCTGCATGGCCGCGTCGCGCATGGCCCGCTCGGTGCGGCGCACCCCGGGCAGGCGCAGCATGCTGGACAGCATGCCGGTGCGCACGTGGCCGTGCAGCCCCACCATGACGTTTTCCAGCAGGCTCATGGAACCGAACACCCGCAAATGCTGGAAGGTGCGCGCAAGCCCCAGGCGCGGCAGACGGTGGGCGGCCATGCCGGTGATGTCCCGCCCGTCGAAGGCCACCCGGCCGGAACCGGGGCGCACCATGCCGGTCACGCAGTTGACCAGAGTGGTCTTGCCCGCGCCGTTGGGGCCGATGAGCGCGGTGATGGCCCCGGCTTCCGCCGTGAAACTGGCCGTGTCCAGCGCGCGGATGCCGCCGAAGGCCACGGAAAGGTCGCGTACCTCCAGCAGGCTCACGGCCGGGCCTCCCCGTTCCGGGGCGCGCCCGGTGCATCGGACGTATTGGGCGGCGCACCGGGCCGCTTGCCGCCCCCCGCGCCCTTTTTCAGCATGTCCCGCAGCCACGGGGAAACCCCGCGCGGCATGAAGATGAGCATGAACAGCAGCAGCGCGCCGAAGATGAGGTCGTGGTGCTCCTCGAACACGCCCAGCATCTGGGGCAGCACCGTGAGCAGAAGCGCCCCGGCCAGCCCGCCCCACAGCGAGCCCATGCCGCCGATGAGGCACATGGTCACGAACTCCACGGACTTGAAGATGTCGAAGGTCTTGGGCGCCACGATGCCCAGGTAGTGCGCGTGCAGCGACCCGGCCAGCGAGGCGAACACGGCGGACAGCACGAACACCTGCACCTTGTAGCTGGCCGTGGGCACGCCGCAGGCTTCCGCCCCCGGCTCGGAATCGTGGATGGCCCGCAGGGCGCGGCCCACCGGCGAATGGACAAGGTTGCGCGCGGGGATGAGCAGCAGCAGCGCCACGCCCCAGGCCAGCCAGTAGAACGAGCGGTCGGTGTCGAACGAAATGCCCGCCACGGCCAACGGCGGCACGCCCACGAAGCCGCTGGAGCCGCCGGTGACCTCGCTCCACTGCACCAGGATCACGTCCACGATAAGGTTGAAGCCCAGCGTGGCCATGACCAGATAGTTGCCCTTCAGGCGCAGGGTGGGCACGCCCACCACGGCGGCGGCCACGGCCACCCCGCAGGCGGAAACGCCCATGGCCAGCCACGGGTCCACCCCGTGGGCTGCGGAAAGGATGGCGCTGCCGTAGGCCCCCATGCCGAAGAACGCGGCATGGCCGTAGCTGATCTGCCCGGCATAGCCCATCAACAGGTTGAGCCCGGTGACCACGATGAGGTTCACCGCCACCACGTTGAGCACGGTGAACTGGTAGCCCGACCGCAGGGCCAGCGGCAGCAGGGCCACGGCCACGGCCAGGGCCAGCCATCCGCGCGCGAAGCGCCGGGCCGGGGGGGTGAGCAGCGGATGGCGGCCGGGGTGGGCGGCGGGGCCGGTTCCGAGAAAGGTCATGCGCGCCTCCCGGTGGTGCCGAACAGCCCCTGCGGCCGCACGAACAAGACGAGGATGAGCAGGCCGAACACCAGCACGTCGCGGTAGGCGCTGGTCACGTAGCCAGCGCCGTAGCTTTCGAACAGCCCCAGCAGCACCCCGCCCGCCACGGCCCCGGCGAAGCTGCCGTAGCCGCCCAGCACGGCGGCGGCGAAGCCCTTCAACCCCAGCATCAGTCCGATGTCGTACGAAAGCGACGTGATGGGCGTGATGAGCATGCCCCCAAGGGCGCCCAGCGCACCGGCAAAGGCGAAGGACAGCGTGGTCAGCCGTTCCACCTCCACCCCCATCAGCCGGGCGGTGCGCGGGTCCGCCGCCGCAGCGCGCATGGCCTTGCCGGTCACCGTGGCGCGGAAGAACCACGCCAGCGCCGCGATGCCGCACAGGGTCATGCCCATCACCCACAGGTTCTGCGGGGTCAGCACCGCGCCCAGCAGGCGGAAGGGCACGTCGGGCGACAGGGGCGGCAGGGCCAGGGGCAGCTTGCCCCAGCCCTGCTTCATCAGGCCGCGCATGAGCGTGGACGCGGCCATGGTGATGAAGATCAGGATGATCATCTGGCGGCTGCGGGCCGGGCGCAGGCACACCCGCTCCACCAGCGCGCCCGCCAGGGCCACGACGGCGATGGTGGCGGGAAAGGCCGCGAGGACGGGCAGCCCCTGGCTTGCCAGCAGGGAATACAGCACGAGCCCGCCAAGGCTCAGGAAGTCGCCCTGGGTGAAGTTGACGATGCCCGTGGCGTTGAAGATCAGGCTGTAGCCCAGCGCCAGCAGCGCGTAGACCGACCCGGTGGTCAGCCCGCTTGCGGTGTACTGCGCGAGGGCGTTGATGGCGTCTGGTGGCATGGAGATATGCGTCCGGTTACGGGGAGGGGGAGGCGGCGTGGGCCGGAGCTAAAAAAACGGCCGCGCGCACGGGCGCGGCTGTTGCTGCATACCGTATACAAAATACGAAACAGGGTCAATCCGGAGCCGCACCATCCGCGCATTGACATGGCAATCCAATGTGGACACACAGAAAGCAGGGTCCCGTCCGCGCGCGGCGCGGCCGAGCCGACAGGGAGCCCTTCCGCCGCGTTGTCGCCGGTGCCCCCCTTCCCCCAAGGTTCCACCCGCCAAGGAGCCGACCATGCCGTCACCGCTGCCCCCGTCCCCTTCCCGGCCCACCCGCCAGCCCTCCTCCCGGCCACCCTCCCGCCCCGCCCTCCGGCTGGCCCGGCGCGTGGTGCGCACCTCGTGCCGGGGGTGCCACGGGGTGTGCCAGGTGCTGGTGCATCTGGACAAGGCGGGCAACCCGGTGCGCGTCACCGGCGACCCGGACAGCCCCACCAGCCGGGGCTACATCTGTCCCAAGGGGGCGGCGGGGCCGCAACTGGTCGCCCACCCGGACAGGGTGCGCCGTCCCCTGCTGCGCACCGGGCCGCGCGGCGCGGGCCAGTGGAAGGAAATCGGCTGGGAGGCGGCGCTCACCCTCATGGCCTCCACCTTCGACCGGGTGCGGCGCGAATCCGGCCCGGAATACATCGGGCTGTGCCAGGGCACGGGCCGCCCGTACACCGAATTCACCGGGCGGTTCATCCATGCGCTGGGCTCGCCCAACTTCGTCACGCCGGGGCACAACTGTTTCCTGCCGCGCGTCATCGCCTCGTCCATCACCATGGGCTGGCTGCCCGTGGCCGACGTGTACGGCCACGGCGGGGCCATGCCCGCGTGCGTGCTGGTGTTCGGGGCCAACGCCATGGAAACCGGGGCCGCCGACGGCATGTGCGGGGCCATGATGCGCCGCGCCCTGCGCGGGGCGGAACAGGTCATCGTGGCCGACCCGCGCCGCACTTCCGCCGCCCGCGCGGCCACTCGCCACCTGCAACTGCGCCCCGGCACGGAAGGCGCGCTGGCGCTGGCCCTGCTGCACGTGATCATCGGCGAAGGGCTGCACGACGCGGACTTCGTGGACCGGCACTGCACCGGCTTCGCCGAACTGGCCGACCACGTGCGCGCCTTCTCCCCGGAATGGGCAGCGCCCGTCACCCGCGTGCCCGCGGAAGACATCCGCGCCGCCGCCCGCACGCTGGCCACGGTGAAGCCCGCCTGCCTGCTGTGGGGCAACGGCATCGACACCAGCGTCAACGCCTTCCAGACCGGGCGCGCCCTGCTGCTGCTCATGGCCGTCACCGGCAACCTCGACGTGCCGGGCGGCATGGTCCACTGGGTGCCCCCGCCGGACATCCGCTGCAAGTCCCCGCTGGAAAACAAGAAGGTGTTGGGCATGCACCTGCTGTCGCCGGAGCGGAAAGCGCGCATGATCGGCGCGGGGCGCTTTCCCTTCGGGCCGGGCTGCCACCAGCCCAGCTTCTGGCAAGCCTGCGTCAGCGGCGAACCGTACCGCCCTCGCGCGGTGTGGCTGGTGGGCACCAACCCCATGCTCACCGCCACCCGGGGCGACGTGATCGAAGCCGCCCTGCGCGACCACGTGGAATTCAGCGTGGTCTCCGACTTCTTCCTGACGCCCACGGCCCAGCTGGCCGACCTGGTGCTGCCCGCCGCCCACTGGCTGGAGCAGGACGACGTGGTCTACTTCCACAAGCTGTGGTGCGTGCTGGCCCGGCGCAGGCTGGCCTTCGGCCCGCATTCCGGCGAGGTCCGCGACGACCGGGCCGTGATCCTGGACCTGGCCCACCGCCTGGGGCTGGAAGAAGCCTTCCCGTGGCCGGACTGGGACGCCTACCTGGCCTGGCTGCTGGAACCTTCCGGCATGGATTTCCGCGCCTTCGCGGAAAAGGGTCTGGTGCTCGGCCCCATGCGCTACCGCAAGCACGAGACGGACGGCTTTCCCACCCCCAGCGGCAAGGTGGAACTGCGCAGTTCGGTCATGGCCGGGGCGGGCCGCCCGCCCCTGCCGGTGTACGTGGAGCCGCCCCTGTCGCCCGTGTCCACGCCGGAGGTGGCGGCCGAGTACCCCTTCATCCTCATGTCCGGGTGCAAGGTGCTGCCCTTCTTCCATTCCGAGGGGCGGCAGATCGACGCGTTGCGCCGCCTGCGTCCGGAACCCCGCGTGGCCGTGCACCCCGATGCGCTGGCCCGCCTCGGCCTTGCCGACGGCGATGCGGTGCGCGTGGTGTCTCCCTACGGGCAGGCGCGCTTTCTGGCCGCCGCCGACGACGCCCTGCCGCCCGACGTGGTGCAGGCCGACCATGGCTGGTGGTTTCCCGAACGGGCCGGGCCGGACCACGGCTGGCGCGAAAGCTGCGCCAACCTGCTCTACGGGCACGACCACTTCGACCCGGACAGCGGCGCGGAACCCCTGAAGTGCGGGCTGTGCCGCATCGAGCGGGCCTGACGGGCGAGGACACCGGGAGCGGACGGCGGACGTGATGCGGCGCGGGGGGCATCAGCGCGGCGTTAGAAAACGGCGCGGCCCGTTGCGCACGCGGCGCGTCCCGCGCTACACTGGCGGCAATCCGCCCCTGGCGGCCGCCCCGCAACGCGCACCCCACGGACCGTTCCATGCCCACGCCCGGCCACAGGCTCTCCGCTCCCCTCGCCGTCACCCTGGCCGTGGCGGCCGCCGCCCTGCTCATGCTGCTGGGGCTCTGGCTGGCCGCCCGCGAATTCAGCGAGCGCACCGTGGTGGAGCAGGGGCAAAGCCTGCGCGAACGGCTGCTGCTGCGCGTGGCCCCGGCCATCACCGCGCTGCAACTCACCGGCGACCTGCTGGCCTCGGCCGCGCCGGACCGCCCCACTCCGGCGGACGCCAGGGAGCTGGTGCTTTCCTCGCTGGACAACAACCCCGGCGTGGACGCGGCCACGGTATGCGACGGCGCGGGCCTGCTGGCCACGGCCGTACGCGCCAACGGCGGCATGCTGCTGCACGTGCGCGGCCCGGTTGGGCCGGTTGGGACGGACGGCGCGCAGCCCGCCCGCTGGCAACGCATCCACACCGACGCCACCCCGCCCGGCCCCGGCACGCCGGTGGACCCCGCCATGGGCGAACTGTGCCAGCGCATGGCCATGGCGGCCACGCACCCGCCCCGCGGCGTGCCCGACGCTTCGGACGGACAGGTCCCCGCCCGGCGAGTAGCCCCCGCCTGGACCGACGTCCACCCCCTGCCCACCACCAAGGGACAACAGACCATGCCGGACGGCCAGGCCGGGGAGACCGCCGGGCCCGCCCCTGCCACTGCCCCGGCCACTGCTCCGGCCATGGTCATGACCGCCGTGGTCGACGCGAGCGGCCGGCAGCCCGGCGCGTCCCCCCGCTACATGGGCTACAGCTTCCGGCTGGACGGCCTGCTGGCCTCCATCGCCCTGGGCCTGCCCGGCGATACGCGGGTGCTGGTGATTTCGCCGCGCGGCGTCGACAGCGGGCCGCACGACACCATGACCCTGGCCGACGACGGCGACCCGGTGCGCAAGGTCGCCCTCGACACCTGGCGCCAGGCGCACATGCCGCGCGACACCGCGTTTTCCTTCCGCGTGGACGGCACCCTCTGGCAGGCGTCCCTTTCTTCCCTGACCTCCGCCGACACCCGCACCTTCGCCGGGGTGGCCATGCCGCAAGGGCTGCTGTTGCGCATGCTGCTGCGCGACGCCACCATCCCCCTGCTGTTGGCCTGCGGCGGGCTGGCGCTGCTGCTGGGCGCGTGGTGGGTGCATGCCCGTCGGCGCACGATCGGCGCCGGCGAAGCCCCCCTGTCGGACGAGGCCCTGCGCGACCTGCTGGCCGGGGGCGAAAGCGACCGCCTGGAATTCAAGTCCACCCTGCGCCACAACCTTTCCAGCGGCAAGCACGGCAAGGAGATAGAACTGGCCGCCCTGAAAACCGTGGCCGCCTTCCTGAACACCGACGGCGGCACCCTGGCCGTGGGCGTGGACGATCAGGGACAAGTGCTGGGCCTTGCGCCCGACGGCTTCGAGGACGCCGACCACCTGCTGCGCCACTTCAGCGCGCTGCTGGCCCAGCACATCGGCGTGGAGCACCAGCCCCACGTGCGCTTCACCGTGCGGGTGCTGGACGGCAGGCAACTGCTGCTGGTGGAATGCGGCAAGGCCGTCGAGCCGGTCATCCTGCACACCGGCAAGGAAGAGGAATTCTACGTCCGCATGGGCCCCACCAGCCGCAAGCTGGCCCTCTCGCAGGTCATGCGCAGGCTGCGCGGCAACGGCTCGACGCAGGAATGACGCCCGGCGGCCCGCGCCCCTGCGCCCCCTCCGGCGCACGCAGCCGTCCCCATCGCCCGAATTGACCGCCCACACCACTTCCCGTATCCTGCCGCATCTTTCTTCGCGTCCCGGACGGACCGCCTGAACGGCCGCCGGAAAACCCCCAGCAGGAACGCACGATCATGAGCGATCACAACGCCAGCGAGCCCGACCGCAAGGCCGAGCCGGGTCTCGATTTCATCCGCGCGCTGATTACGGCGGACAACGCCAGCGGCCGCTTCGACAACCGGGTGCACACCCGCTTTCCCCCGGAACCCAACGGCTACCTGCACATCGGGCACGCCAAGTCCATCTGCCTCAACTTCGGGGTGGCGCGGGAATTCGGCGGCAAGTGCAACCTGCGCTTCGACGACACCAACCCGCTGAAGGAAAGCCAGGAATACGTGGATTCCATCCGCGAGGACGTGAAGTGGTTGGGCGGCGACTGGGAAGACCGCGAATTCTACGCCTCCGACTATTTCGAGCAACTCTACCTGCACGCCGAGCAGTTGATCCTGGCGGGCAAGGCCTACGTGGACAGCCTGTCGGCCGACGAAATCCGCGAGCATCGCGGCACGCTCACCGCCCCCGGCACGGAAAGCCCCTACCGCGACCGGTCCATCGAGGAAAACCTGGACCTGTTCCGGCGCATGCGCGCGGGCGAATTCAAGGACGGCGAACACGTGTTGCGCGCCAAAATCGACATGGCCTCGCCCAACGTGGTCATGCGCGACCCCACGCTGTACCGCATCCGCCATGCCCATCACCACCGCACCGGCGACGCGTGGTGCATCTACCCCATGTACGACTACACGCACTGCATCTCGGATTCCATCGAGGGCATCACCCACTCCATCTGCACACTGGAGTTCGTGAACAACCGCGAACTGTACGACTGGACGCTGGACACCCTGGGCATCTACCATCCGCAGCAGCTGGAGTTCGCCCGGCTGAACCTGACCTATACCGTACTGTCCAAGCGCAAGCTGATCCAGCTTGTGGAAGGCGGCTACGTGAACGGCTGGGACGACCCGCGCATGCCCACCATCAGCGGGCTGCGCCGCCGGGGCGTCACGCCGGAGGCGTTGCAGGACTTCTGCGCGCGCATCGGGGTTGCCAAGGCCGATTCGGTGGTGGATTTCTCGCTGCTGGAATTCTGCATGCGCGAACACCTGAACGCGGTGGCCCCGCGCGTGATGGGCGTGCTGGACCCCATCAAGGTGGTTATCGAGAACTACCCCGACGGGCAGGTGGAAACCTTCGACATGCCCTACCACCCGGAAGACGCCGCACACGGTTCGCGCACGGTGCCCTTCTCGAAGGTGCTGTACATCGAGCGCGACGACTTCCGCGAAGACCCGCCCAAGAAGTACCACCGCCTAGCTCCCGGCGCGGAGGTGCGGCTGCGCTACGCCTACTACATCACCTGCCGCGAGGTGGTGAAGGACGCGAATGGCGACATCGTGGAACTGCGCTGCACCTACGACCCGGCCACCAAGGGCGGCTGGTCGCAGGACGGGCGCAAGGTGAAGGGCACCATCCACTGGGTGTCGGCCGCGCACGCCCTGCACGCGGAAGTGCGCCTGTACGACCACCTGTTCTCGGTGGAAAACCCCAACGCGGCGGAAGACGGCAAGACCTTCGTGGACTACCTGAACCCCGATTCGCTGAAGGTGGTCACCGCCATGCTGGAACCGGCCCTGGCCAACGTGGCCCCCGGCACGCGGGTGCAGTTCGAGCGCATCGGCTACTTCTGCGCCGACAAGGACGGCGCGCCCGGCAAGCCGGTGTTCAACCGCACCGTGGGCCTGCGCGACAGCTGGGCCAAAATAGAGAAGAAGGAAGGCGCGTAACCAGCGCCGACCGAAGACAGAAGAATACACGACACCCCGGCGGGAGCCATCCCGCCGGGGTGTTTCTGTTTGGAAGCGAGGAGAACGGACGGATGGCGCGGGACGCGCCCGCGCTAGGGGCTGTTGCTAACTTAGGATTTTCGTTCGTTGGCAAGGAAAACGAACCTGCCATGAGGGAGTATGCGGCAGCCGTTATGCGAGTTTTCGAGCATTACGGATGGCGACCGCATCGCGCTCTTATCGTATTCGACCGAGCCTTAGCCGTTAGGTGAGCGAAGCGAACCTTACGGATAAGGACAGCAGAGCTATGGCAGGCGAAGTTCGACGAAGCCAACGGGCGAAAGGACAATTTAGAAACAGCCCCTACGCCGTCTCCGCGAAGGCCGCGTGGGCGGTGATGTCGCCCTGCGGCAGCCGGTCGCCAAAGCGCACGGCCAGCACGTACTGGCCGGGCACGCCCGGATAGCCAAGGCCCGGCACGCGGGCGAAGCCGAATCGGGCGTAGTAGCCGGGGTCGCCCACCAGCACCACGCCCAGGGCTCCGGCCTCGCGCAGGCGGCGCAGCGCCTCGCGGATCAGGGCGGAGCCGATGCCCCTGCCCTGCATGGGCGGCAGCACGCCCACCGGCCCCAGCAGGTACCATCCAGCGGCGTCCGCCCCCACCACGGCGGGGGAAAGAGCCACGTGGCCCACGGGTTCGCCGTCTACCTCGGCCAGCAGGGACAGGGTCAGGTCGCCGCTGGCGCGCAGCCGTTCGACGATGCGATGTTCGGTGGGTTCCGCGCCGGGGGCGTGCATGGGATGGCCCTTGAAGGCCGTGTATTCAATGTGGATGATCGCCCGGCTGTCCTGTTCGTTGCCGGGGCGTTCGTCTCTGATGTGCATTGCGTCACTCCTGAAGTACGGCGCGCGACATGACGGACGCGGGCCGGGCAGGCTGCCCGGCTGGCGCACGACCGCCATGCGGCGCGCATGGCGAATGATCGGCCTGGAAACGTCGGAAGGATGGTTGCGGGACGAAAGCAAAGACCACCACCCGATGGCATCGGACGGAATCGGCAGGGCGGGATGGAGCGGAGCCGGGTGACGGCCCCGTGCGGGCAGCCCCCCCCTCAGACGGGGGACGGCATGCCGTCGCGCCTACCGGGAACGGCTTTCGCCAGCGATTTGCCAGCAATTTACCCGCAACCGGGGGGCGACATTCTCTGGTGCGAATCTCTGCAAAAAAACCTCGGCGCGTGCGCCAATCAACATGAGAACGTGTGCCGGACGGACCACGCCGCAGCCGCCGGGGCAGCGCGCGGAGCAATCCGCCGGGTGTCCGATGCGGACGGGCGGAGCATACCGCGTATTGCCCGAGCGGCAAAGCCCATTCGGGACGGGGCGGCGCAGCCCTTCAGGCATGCGGACGGGAGGCTCCGGCGCGTTGCCGGCATCAATTCCCCGTGCATTTTTACGACATTGCGCGCAAGGAATAAAAAGTGCGCCACCCTCGCGCATTTCTCGTTGACATCCGGGGGCCTGCCGGATAGATACACAACCTCGTTGTTGGGCTGTCGTTCAATTGGCAGGACGGCGGATTCTGGCTCCGCTAATCTAGGTTCGAGTCCTAGCAGCCCAGCCAACATGCGTTCCCATCGTCTAGCCTGGCCTAGGACAACGGCCTTTCACGCCGTCGACGGGGGTTCAAATCCCCCTGGGAACGCCACCACGCCATCAAGGGGTCACGGTTCGCCGTGGCCCCTTTTCGCGTATCCCCCCGTAGCGCACGCCGTATCGCCAGGCGACGCCAACGGGCGTGCACGCAACAGACGCCCGCACACCGCGCGGCATGCCGGAATCCGCTCCCCCTCTCCTCCCGGCCGCCCGCGCACAAGCAGGAGGCCCCATGGTGTCCCGCGCCAACCAACCCGAGATTCCTTGTCAGGCAACTTGGACAACGCGCCGTCCCGAGGACACATGTCGGCACGCTCGTTGCTTGTGGCACCACCTATCTAGAGCTCCAGCTTCGCCAGCAACCAGGCAGCCACGACGTTCGGCGTTGTCTGGCCGCCCCCTTGTGCGGCAGCCCACAGTATCTCCGCATCCGCCACGGTGATGGTGTCCGACGCTATGACCACCGGCGGCGCGTCCTGCGCCGCTGCCGCATCCTCCTGGGCCAGCAGCGCGTACACCGCATCCAGTTCCTCCTGCGCGGGCGGCGGGCAGGTCAGGTTCCACACGGCAATGGCCACGTCCCAGTCGGTTTCGTCGTCGCACCCCAGTTCCCACGCCCCTTCGGGGGCATCGGGGAACAAACGGCACAGCGCCTCGTGCATGCGTGCATTGTGCATCAGCGTACCCTCTCCATGGTCAGCCTGGTTTGCCCAGCAGCGCGCAGCAGCGTGCCCGCGACCGAACACGTGACATACACCGTCACGACGGACCCGGCCGCCAGCGTCTGGATATGATCGACAGCCACCTGTCCGATACTGGGGCTGTAGCCGGTGGCGACGGTTTCACCGTCAATACGGATTTGCATCGTCCACGTTCCACCCCCGGTTGCGGAGGCGCATGCCGCCCCGATGCGGTATGTCCCGGCCTCCGGAACCGTCATCTGGAAAACATCCGAGCCCGAACGCCAGTCCATTGCCCCCACGGACAGGGTGCTGGCTCCCGCCAGTTGTGTTGCCGTGGCCGCCGCCAGTGATTGCGTGGTGCCGTCGGTGGATGACATGCAGCAGAATTTCCCCGCGCTGGGACTCATCACGGCGGCCAGCGCATCAAGGTGGTCCAGCACCTCCGTCAGGTCCACCGGCTCGGCGGCCATGGGCGCGTGGTACGCCTTGATGCACGACACCACGGCCACGTTGCGGGGGCGGTTCTCGGAACCGTTTTCCGTATCGCCCGCATAGTTGGTATTTACGGTAATCTGGGTCCGGTTCGTACTGAGTGCGGACCATCGCGGCGTCGAGGAGGTGTTGTCCGAACCGGTAACGGTGTAATACGGACCAATGGAATGCCTGTGGTATTCCATCTGGTCGGCCTGCGCGCTGCCCGGCTCGCGCCCGGCGTCCACGCCGCGCCCAAGGTCCGCCCCGCGCCGGAACTCGCCGCGCAGGTCGGGCAGCGTGGCGGTGAGCGCCTCGGGGTCGCCGGTCAGGTAGGTCACCAGGTCCGGGTACGCCTCCCGCGTCACGACTTGCCCGGCGCAGACCAGAAAGCCCACCGGCACGGTGTTCACCGGAAAGTCCAGAATGGCCCCGATGGGCACGAACGCTGCGGAGGCCAGCACGTCCTGCCGTGCATCCGCCACGGCCTGAGCCACGCCCTCGGCGGCGGCCTCGGCAGCAACGCGGGCTGCCTCAGCCGCATCCCGCGCCGCCCCAACTCCAGCCTGCGCTTCCTCGGCGGCCGCCTCCGCCTCTTCCGCCCCCATTCTGGCCGCCTCCGCCTCCTCGGCGCTGGCCGCAGCAGCCCCACGGGCCGCCAGCAGTTCCTGCACCAGGTCATTCCGGTCAATGGAATCGTCCGGCGGCGTCTGCACGCATCGCCCCACCTCTTCGGTCAGTTCCTGGGCGATGGCCACCAGTTTGTCGAAGTCCGTCTCCACGGTACGGCTCGGAAACTTCCCACCTTCCGGATACCGCGTCTCCTGCTTGCGCGCCGTGCGGCGGCGCAGCACCAGCTTCAGCCCGGCGGCCGGTGGCGCGGCAAACGTGGCCGTCCCGCCGTCTTCGTCCTGGGCGCCGGACACCGCGTAGCCCGTCGTGATCTGCGTCTCCACGCCGAACTGGTCCACGGTGCTCACAGCCACATCGCCCTGGTCGAAAAAGAAGAACGGCAGGGGGAATTCGGTCTGTGTCCCGTCCGTCAGGTATACGACCTTCGTCTGCTGCCCGGTAATCATCTGAAACCACCTCCGCGCCGCACCACCTTGCTGGGCGTCAGGTCCACCGGCCCCAGTTGCAGGTACGTCTGGTTGTATTCTTCCCGCAGTTTCCGTTCCGACCGGGCCAGCGTGCCCGGCGAAAGCGCCTCGCGGATGTGGAACAGCAGCAGGTAATCCAGGGCTCCGCGCGTGTACCACAGGTTGATGAATGGCGTGCTGTTGATGCCCAGCCGTAGCGCGTCTTCCCCGGCCCCCTCCAATTCACCCCGCACCAGTTGCCCGGAAATGGGCAGCACCTGCGAGGCCAGCGTGGGCAGCGGCCCCAGCAGGGCGCTGGCCGCCTCGGAACCGAACCGGTTCTTCACGCCCAGGGCGTAGTCGCCGAAGATGCCCAGCCCGCCGCTCTGCACGACCGCCGCCATCCACGTTTCCGGCTTCATGGGGTCACGGGGCTGCCGTCCCTTGGCCAGGTCCTTGGCGGTTATGGCCACATAGCCCATGAGCACCGACCCGGCCACGGCGTGCACCATACCCGGCATGTCCGCCAGGATGCGCTGCTCGTGCCCGGCCCGCTGCCAGCGCATTTCCCGCAGAAAGCGCTGGCCGTACACCGCGCTGAACGACTTGAACTGAAGCACGCTGCGCAGCACCTCGCCCACCACCGTGCCGGGCCGCGTGCCCTGGTACATCAGCGCCCGCGTCTTCTCGTCCGGCTCCAGCACGGCGTACCGGGTCTCATCGGCGTAATAGCCCATCACGTCGGTGGCCAGGTCGCGCCGCAGCCGGTCCAGTTCCCGCGCCCGCCCGGCCTCCCACGCGGCCACCGCATCGGCATGCCTGGCCTCGGCCAGCGCCGCCCGCGCGGCAAACTCCGCGTCGCTCTCCCCGCTGGCCTTCCTGGGTTCCCTGTAGCCCGGCCTGCCCGACTCGTCCCACGCCCCGCGCAGCAGATGCTCCACGTCGGCGTCGCCCAGATCGAACGCCCGTTCGGGCACCACGTAGCGCCTCCCGTCCGGACCAACCTGCACCAGGCGGCGCATCAGGTCCCAACGGTCCTCCAGGCCGTGCCTGCGCAGGTTCGCGGCCATGTGCGCGTCCAACTCGCGGAACGGCGTCTCCGCGTGTTCCGCCAGCCGGTTGGACAGATAGTGCGTGTAGGCGGCCTTGTGCCCCTCGGTCCACGCATCCAGGCCGGAGTACCGGAAGAACGTGTTCATCCAGCGGGTCATGCCCCCGCCGGGGTCGCCCTCCAGCATGCCGAAGCGGTCGTGCAGGTTCCGCACAAAGCCGTCCGCGTACACCCCCAGCGCCCGGCCCAGTTCCTTCTGCTCCGGGCTTGCCAGGCGTTCCAGCCGCATGTCGAACGCCAGCCGCCACGCGGACAGCAGGTTCTCCCCGTTGTGGCGCAGGTTCGCGGCCTTCACGAACACGTCAGCAAACGCGGAAAGCACCGCGCCACCCAGCTTGGCCATGCTGATGACGCCGCGCGCCCCGGCGGCCATCCTGGCCATGCTCACGTTGACGGGGCCGTCCAGTTCCCGCGCCAGTCGCACCGTGTCGCGCTTCATCTGACGCACCCGCTTGTTGGCGGCGGCCACGCTGTCCATGTCCAGCTTGTCGCCGAAGTGCTTTGCCAGCGGGTTCAGGCTGGCCACGGGCCGGGCCGTGGCGATGTAGCGCCCGTCGTCGTACAGTCGCACCTCCGAAAGGTCCGACCACGCGAACATGGCCGTCAGCCGCTTGTTGACGCCGTACAGCGCGTCCGACTCGAACTCGACGCCCGCGATGGTGATGCGGCAACGCCTGGGGGTGACCTCCCGCCGCCACAGGAAATGCCGGTCAAGGTCGGCCTGTTGCGCCTCGCTGAACCCCGGCCCGCGCCCCTCGTCGAACACCTCGCGGATGCTCCGACCGGGCCGCGTGGGGTGCTCGCGCCGGGCGTGCCATTCCACGTACAGGGCAAGAATGCGGCCCACGTCGTCCACGGTGGGCACCCATTCGTTGTGGCGGGCCTTGTGCCACCGCTCGTTGCGGTGCAGGTGCGCGGGCTGGTCGTCTATGCAGCGCCCCCGGTAGCTCGGCAGGATGCGGGCGCACTCCTCGTTGAACGAACCCCAGAACCGCTCGATGACCTTGGTGCGGCCCTGGTAGGGCAGCGAATGCACCACGTCGATGCCCAGCCGCACGTACAGCCCGTCCAGTTCCGCAAGGTCGCTGCGCTCCGAAAAGAACTTGTTTTTGAACGCCTTGCCGTTGTCCAGGTAGACCACCTGCGGGCACTTCCCCAGGTTCAGGATGCTCATGCGCAGCGCGGCGGAAACGGCCACGGTGTTCTCCGTGGGCATGATCTCCCAGCCCACCGGCATGCGGCTTGCCCAGTCCTGCCAGCCGATCAGGGTCATGCGGCAGGGCTTGCCCGTTTCCGGGTGCAGCACGTCGAAGTTCAGCACGTGCCCGTCGGCGAACAGCACGTCGCCCACGCGCAGAATGCGGTCGTCACGGTTCAGGTACGCCCCCACCTTGTCGGCCAGCGCCTTTTCCCCGTCGCGCCGCAGCACCACCAGGTCGTGGTGGTAGCTGTCGAACCGCTCGAAGAACCGCCGCACCGACGCATAGCTGGGCACGTCCAGCCCCTGCCGTTGCAGCACCAGTTCCATGGCCCGGTAGGCCAGCGTCATGGATGGCCGGTTGGGCGTCAGGTACGCCGCCAAAAACGCCGCCTCCGCGTCCGGGCCTATCTGCCCCAGTCCCTTCTTGCGCCCGTTGGCCCACCCGCCGCGCTTGTCGGCCAGAACCTCCATGTCCTCGCCCGCCTCGCGCAGGGCCTTGTCCCAGCGGTACAGGGTGGGGCGGCTCACCTCGCCCGCCGCCTCCATCACCTCGCGCGGCAGCAGCGTGCCGCTGCGGTAGGCCGCCAGAAATGCCTCCGTCGCACCCTTGCCGCTTATCCCGCGCACTTTCTGCCGCACAATGGTGGCCCGCCACTCGGCAACAACCCGGTACCGGGCGCGCGCCACGCGCCATGCCCAGTCCGGCACCACCACATCGCTCACCCGCGCCACGGGCGGCGCGGCGGCCTCCGCCTGCCGGGCCAGCGCCACGGTCAGCGCCGCCCGCGTGGCCTCCGGCATCGACGCCACCAGCCACTCGTGCCCGCCGCCACGGCCAGCGCGGGGCCGTGATGCCCACCCCTCGCGCTCGGCGCGCATTTGTATTGCGCGATCTGTGCGAGAGAGGAGTTGGGCCAACTCCTGTGCGGTGAATGTCTCTTTCAGTGCTGCCATATTCATTGCCGCCGTGGAGGTCTCTGCCCGTGCCCCACGGTGCAGTTAGTAAACGTCGTCAAGACCGGGGCCGAAAATCGAACCGTCCGGGTCAACAATGGCCTGCAACAACATCCTGTAGTTGTGCGGAATGTTGTACTTTTCCATGGTTTCGTGTATGGCGCGAAAATGCTTCTTCATCGTGGCGTCAGCATTCAGCATTTTGCACATGTCGTCTGTCCGGGGGCCTACCCATGAGCGAAAATCAAGAGCCTGATCCGTACAACCTTGATCAGTATTTTCCGCCCACTGCACAACGGGACGCGACGTTTGACCCCTGCTGCTCCGAACACCTTCCCCCCTTTCTGGGGCGGAAGAGGATTCCGACGGAATTTGGCCCCCTGTGCATCCGCAAGGCGTATCTGTGCCTGCGTTGTGGCAAGCGCACCGTGTTTGCACTGGAGAAGCACCAGGCATTTTCTGCGAAGATGGAAGACCATCCCAATGGGCGCATCCAGCCCGACAAATGCATAGACAGCATGGCGCACAGTGCGGGGTGGGTCGTGACGCGCGCCGAACTGCGCGGCGAATCCGTCTGTTACATGCTCTGCCCGGCCTGTGTTCGGTCGGACATTGTGCGCTTTCAGCGCCTTGAGCAGCTTTTCTGCGGCAAGTAGCCATCACGCCACCCTCCCTTCCGTTGCGTCCGCCCCGCAGACCTTCGCGGGGTCGAACAGGTACTTCTCCGGCACGCCCGCGTCGCGCAGCGCCTGCAACACCTTCGGGCTGTGCAACCTGCCGTTCACCGTGTTGGAAACGGCCTGGTTGCAAACGCCGATCTGGTCGGCCAGCGCCGTCATGGTCAGGTTGCGCCGTTCCAGTTCCTCGCGGATGCGGAAACGCACCTGCGCCCGTGCCGCTCCGCACTTCCGCCGCATCTCAACACTCATATGTCGCCCTCCAACTGCCTCTTGCGCTTGCGGGCCGCCCGCTCTTCCAGGCACGCCCGACCATAGTCCCGCAGCCGTCTGTCCTCTTCCGTCATCACGTCCAGCCCCATGGCGCGCAGCAGCACCCGCAGCGCCCCCGCGTCGCCGGTCGCCCGGCAAAACGCCACCACCGCCAGCAACGACGGGGTGTGGTCCCGGTCGCCTGGCGCCAGCCACTTGTCCAACGTGTCCTTGCTGATGGCCCTGGTGTTGCCAGCGGTCAGCCGAATCCCGGCGCTTGCCGCGATCTGGTTGATGCGGTCCACCAAGCGCTTGCGCCCGTCCTCGTCCTGACCGGCGGCAACGTTCATGGCCGCGCGCACGGCAGGCACAAGGCCCGCCAGCGCACTGTCGTTGCCGCCATCAAAGAGGGAACATTGCCGCATGTCGTTCGCCGTCCGCTGGGGTGGTGGGCCAACGTCCAATCACTATCTGTTCATGGACGTTGACCCTTGGTTGCGGGCGGTTTAGGTAGGGTTAGCGATAATCTTTCCTACGCCCGCAAGTCCGTTTTATAGACTTTAGCTAGGCACGGCAAGCCAAAAAGTACTTCGCAGTTCGATTTTTGCGCTATTTTGGCTAACTCGACGTGTTTTATAGCTATTTTAGCTATGACGGACTTCGGAGTTAGTTTCGGAGTTCTCAATGGACAACGCGAAATTGTTTGAAGAGAAGTTAGCCAGAATATTTGCTGCTACCCAAGCTAAAGGGGATACGGCGTTAGCTAACATTCTTGGGATAAAGCCACCGTCCGTCGCTGCTGCAAAAAAACGCCAGCAGATACCCACCGGATGGGTTGAAACCATTGCGGAAAAGTTCAATGTTTCAGCAGACTGGCTGTTCTTCGGTCGCGGGCCAATGCACCCCGGAGAGCCGTCCGGCCAGGCAACCCTGCCCGGCGCGGAGGTCGCGCGCAGACTGCTGGCGTCCCGCGCACAGCCCAACGCGCTCGATGCGCGCCCCCTGTTCGAGGGCACGGAACCCGACTGCGACATGGTGCTCGTCACCAAGGTAAAGGCGCGCCTCTCCGCTGGCGGCGGCAGCCTGGAGGTCAACGGGGAATCCGTGGGCCGCTATGCGTTCCGCTCCGACTGGCTGTGCCGCAAGGGTTCACCAGCCCAGATGGTGCTCATGGATGTGGTCGGCGACTCCATGGCCCCCGACATCCAGAACGGGGACATGGTGCTCATTGACCAGGGCAAGACCGAGATCATCCCCGGCGCGATCTACGCTGTGGGCATCGACGAGGGTGTGTTCGTCAAACGGTTGAGCCTGCTGCCGGGCCGCCTGGTCATATCCAGCGCCAACCCTGCCTACGCCCCCATAGAGGTTCACCGCGAAAGCCAGGACATGGAAAGCATCCGCGTCATTGGCCGCGTCCTCTGGTGGTGCCGCGAGGCGCACTAGCACCGCATTTTTCAGGCTGTTTTTGTGTCGAATCAGACACGCAACACACGTGCGCCAGGCAACGCCGGAACGGACGGGAAAAACGGAGCCGCAGCGGGCAGGCGAGCCGCGAGAAATCTTACCTTGCATGAAAAAACCGGGCCGAAGTCCGCGATGAAATCTCATCTTGGAATTCGACCCGGTTTTCGCGCGACAATCCGACGAAACCCGCACCAGTCCTGCTTTCGTCGCGCATTCGTCCTATTCGATCAAGGCGCTTCCTCGTGTCTCAACTCTCCTGACCCCTAACACATGGACATCGCCGCCTTTTTCGCCGCCGAAGTAAAGCCCGCCTTGGGCTGCACCGAACCAGGGGCAGTGGCCCTTGCCGCAGCCACCGCCGCGCGCCATCTGCCCGCCCCGCCGGAGCGCATCCACCTGCGTCTTTCGGCCAACATCTACAAGAACGGCCAGTCCGTGGGCATTCCCGGCGCGCAGGGGTTGCGCGGCAACATGCTGGCCTCCGCACTGGGCGCCCTGGCGGGCGACGCGGGCATGGGCCTGCAATCGCTGGCCGCCGTCACCCCCGGCGACGTGGCCGCCGCCCGCGCCCTGACCGAACGCGGCGCGGTGACGCAGGAGATCGTGCAGGACGTGCCCACGGTATACGCTGAGGCGGAACTGTACCGGCCCGGCCATCTGGTGGTGGCCGTGGTGGCGGGGCGGCACGACCGCGTGGCCGAGGTGCGCCACAACGGACAGGTGGTCTACCGCGCGGAAGACGCCCTGGGTGGCGACAGCCTGCCCCCGTACATGGCCGACCTGCAACGGGCCGCCTTCGACGACCTGTGGGCCTGGGCCGACGGAATCGACGACGCCCTTGCCCGCGACCTGCTGCGCGGTGCGAAGATGAACCTGGCCGTGGCCGAACAGGGCCTGACCAGCCCATGGGGCCTCGCCGTGGGGCACACCCTGGGCCATGCTCTGGGCATGCCCCTGCGCGACGGGGACTGTACGGACACCTGCGCGCCGGATATCGGCGCGCGGGATTTGGGGGCACGCGTGAAGGCCACCACGGCTGCCGCCGCAGACGTGCGCATGGCCGGGGCCAACCAGCCGGTCATGAGCAGCGCCGGTTCCGGCAACCACGGGCTTACTGCCATCATTCCCCCGGCGCTGGCCGCGCGCGCCTGGGGACGCAGCGATGCGGAACTGGCCCGCGCGCTGGCCCTGTCGCACCTGGTCACCGGCGCGGTAAAGGCCCGCACGGGCCGCCTCACCCCGCTGTGCGGCTGCGCCGTGGCCGCCGGGGCGGGCGCCGCCGCCGCGCTGGTGCGCCTTGCGGACGGCACGCCCGCGCAGGCCGAACAGGCCGTGGCGCTGGTGTTTTCGTCGGTCATGGGCATGATCTGCGACGGGGCCAAGGGCGGCTGCGCGCTCAAGGTGGGCACCGCCGCCGCCGAAGCCTGGAGTGCGGCGCAACTGGCCCTGCACGGGCCGGGCATGACCGGGGCCGAAGGCATCGTCTCGCCCGATTTCCGCGCCTCGCTGCGTTCGCTGGGCGAGGTGTCCAGCCTGGGCTTCGCCGCCGTGGACGTGGCCATCATCCGCCTACTGGAGCGCGGCGTGCAATAGGGCGGTACCCCGACCCGCATCATGGAAACATCGCAAGATCGGCCCGACGCATGGCGACGGGCCGATCTTGCGTTTGGTCATGACAGGGGGGTGTGGCGGTTCGGCAAAAGACCGGCCCGCGCACCACGTCATTCCGACCAGTGGGCCGCCCTTTCCACCTTGATGATGCGGAGTTTCCCGTTCTCCTTCCCAAGAAACACAAGAAGGGGCGTGTATTCCGGCTTGTCTCCGGCGAAGTTCACGGAGACGACCGTGACGGAATCGTTGATGGCTATTGCCTTGTAGACGTGAATAGTTTCGAGCCACTCCTCATTGGGGTCCTGGGAATCCAGGAAATAGTCCACCCAGTAATTTCTCCTGTCCAGTTCGATGAGGTTCCTGCGTACCGTACTACTATATACATACCGATATATTTCATTATTCTTCAAAGGATCATTGCTGAACAGTATTGCTTCCCGCATATACCACTGATAAAAATTGTAAACAAATTTTTCAGGGCTACCTGGCAACTCGCCTTCACTCTTGCGCAATGATGCACAACCGAACATCAAGGCAACTACAACTACAATTACGTATTTTCTCATTTACCTAGTCCATTGATATATTATACAAAATAAAACGGAACAACACTTCAAGCCCCGCGTACACTCTGCGCTACATCACCTTCAATGCCTTTCACATAAAAGGATATACATCCATAACCTTGAATATTTTCAATGCACCCCCATATCGCTTCACCAAAGCAACGACATTTCGCCTCTCTCGCTCCAAAACAAACTCTACAGGCACCATAAAAACGCCACCGCCAATTTCTACCGCCTTCTTCACCTCGGTAGCAGCACCGTCCCACCACGCCCCATAGCTGCCAACCTTCGTGAAATAATATATTCCTGACGTATCCTTGCGGACATCATCAACCAGCATTCTTGCTACATATTTATGGATTTCATCCCTTCTCTCCGCCATATCACTGCCACTATTTTTCGCAAAATACCACTGATAGAAATCATGTACCAGTTGTTCTGGCGTCTTCTCCGTGCAGTAGCCATCGACTGCATGAAAAATCAGCATCGATACCAGCAGAGCAATACAATATATCCATCTCCACGTCTTCATTTCATCCTCCGATAAGCTCGCACATCCCCCATCAACACAACAGATACTTTCAGGATAAGGTGCGTACTCCTGAACATACTGCATCAACCCGACAGAAATACCACAGGCCGCCTTTTCGCCGGAAGCGAACGAAATCCAAGGGCGCCATGAGAGAACACAAGGCCGAGCCATGGCGGGGAGCACAGCGGATTCCGCCAGAGCGTGTCGAACATACCGCAAAAGCTCAAGGATAGTCTTGACACGACCGGGCAGAAGAAGGACACAAGGCGCAATGTCTGCCAGGACACCAACACTAATTCAGCATAATCACATGACTATCATGATGTAGTCTCAGCTCCCCCCTCATGTACACCCCTTCTACTCCAGTCATGGATCTTATTATGACGATCACTGATAACACAAAAAAAATCATCACTATACTATGTATATTCTTGTCTGAAATGTTTATCTGGTACTTTTTGGATATTTTTAAAGATGTAAGTATTTTTTATACATACATATTCATTATTTTTTGGACATCAATACTTCTTACCACAGCAGTAAATACAAAAAAAGAGAATTACATAAATAAAATTATTTCATGCATAATGATATATTCTGTTTTTTTATTTATGGCATTTATGTTTACGTCATGGTCACACAACATCACCGGTGGCGACAATGTGAGGCCAGATTTATTTCTATTTAAAAAGAATGAACATACAGAAATAGGTTTTCGAGGTTATTTTTCTGGATACATGCAATGCATCTATTTACTTATACTGTACAATCGAATAAAAAAACAGACACGCTAAAAAACGACTGTGGCTACTTGCACAGCACCAGAAACGGCACGCCGACATCGTTGCCCCCCCCTCCGCCTCTCCCTCCGCCCCTCACACAACGACGAAGGGCGCCCCCGATGGGCGCCCCCCTGCCAGTTCTGGCTGTCATGTCCTGTGAAGGATATCCAAGGCGAAACCATGTCTGCAACGCGCCGCGCGGGCGGTGGCTTCGGGCGTCGGGCCCCCGGAAAGGGATTCGCCTGTCCGGAACATCCCGGACGGCCTTTCCCGGCCCGGCGGGCGCGCCGTGGGAAATCGATCCGGCGCGCGCCGCATGCCGCCCGCGCGGCACGTCATGTCCTTCTCGCGGGCGGGGACCTACCCGGCCCCCGCCTTCCATCCATTCCTCTCCATCCGCCCTACTGGGCGGCGGAAACCAGCTTCTTCTGGCCGTCCCACACCTTGTCCGCCTTGGGCAGGACAGGGATGTACCTGAACCAGACGTGCGTCTTCATGTGCTCGGGGTCCTGTTGCAGCTTGCGGCTGTGCTTCAGGATGGGCGGCACGATCTTATGGATGTCGCCCGCCAGGTCCTTGGAGATGGCGAAGCCGGTGGCCTCGCTGGCCAGGTCCACGGCCTGCTGGCTGTACTGCTGCGAAGAGGCCAGCGTATCCAGCGCCTTGGCCGGGTTGTGGAAGCCCACGCTGTTCTCGGCCGATACGTAATCCCAGAAGAACTGGCCCTTGCGCACCATTTCGCGCGCCTGGATCATCAGTTCGTCATAGTTGGCGGGCTTGGCGCCCTGGAATTCCGAGGCCAGGCGCACGGCCTCGTGCGCCTTCACGGACAGGTCCTGGGCCTTCAGCAGTTGGTCGAAGGTCCGCTGCTGGCTGAACAGCACGCGCGAGCGCAGGTAGTCGGGGCTCTTGTCCGAATGGCACTGGCGGCAGGCGCGCAGGTCCGGGTCCTTCAGGGGCGAGGTCCACCAGTGGCCCGAGATCTTCTTCTTGTCGTCGGTGCGGGTGTAGCCCATGTGGCAGTCGGCGCAGGAAACGCCCGCCGCGCCGTGCACGCCGTTCTGCCACATTTCGTATTCGGGGTGCTGGGCCTTGATCATGGGCGTCTTGGACACCGGGTGCGTCCAGTCCACGAAGTTGCCCTCGAAGCCCTTGGCCTGCGAATTGCCCGCCGTCTTGTAGTAGGCGTACATGTCCTGCGGGTCGTAGCCGTCCGCCCAGGGGAACACGGGCTTCTTGGCGACGCCCTTTTCCTTGTCCTGGAAGTAGTATTCCACGTGGCACTGGCCGCAGACCAGCGAACGCTTCTCGTTGCGGGTCAGCGTCGCCCAGTCCTTGCCCTGCGCCTTCAGCTGGTCCTTCAGCGGTTCGCTGTACAGGCGCAGTTCCATGGTCTGCGGGTCGTGGCAGTTGGCGCAGCCGATGGTCTCGTCCTTCATGTCGATCTTGTCGCGGAACTCGTTGACGTCCTTGGCCCAGAAGTCGTCGCCGTACTGCTTCACCCAGCCCATCATCTTGGGGGTCTTGCAGTTCCAGCAGGTGGCGGGCAGGCCGCCCTTCTCGGCGTAGGTGTTGATGCGGTCGATGTGCAGGAAGTCTTCCAGCGCCTTGGTGTGGCCGCGCGCGTTGCGGTACTCGTAGCTGAACGGATAGCCCAGCCACAGGTTCTTCAGGTACGGCTGGGCGTGCTTGTAGCCTTCGGGCAGCGGATCGACGTTGTCGTTCTTGTTGAACGGCACCGACCCGTTGAATTCGGTCATCACGGTGCTTTCGTCGTTGCGCTCGTAGCTGGCGTACTGCTGGGGAAATTCCGCCTTGAACGCGCTGCTGCGGGTTTCTTCCACCGCGATCTTGGTCTTGAACACCGGGGTCTTCAGTTCCGGAACGTCGGAACAGCCCGCGAGAACGAAGGGGACCAGCGAGACGGCAAGCAGCAGGGCCCCCCTGCGGGCCATGCCGCGCACCGTGCGAAGCGACAGCTTGTCATTCCTCAGATTATCCATCGGCGACCTTCCTTGTGCTGATCGGCGTCATGCGCATGTGCTGGACGTTGCGGTGGCAGTCCACGCAATAGGGTTTGGTATCCATGCTGGCCACCTGCGTGTTGGTCATGGTGTGGCATGCCTTGCAGTTGGCGTTGACCACGTCCTTGGTGGACTGGCCCGAATGGATCACGTCGTCCGGTCTGCCCAGCGTGTTCATGTAGACGTCCCTGGCCCCCGCCGCCGCCTTGAAGGGCAGCTTGGCGGCAAGGTTGTGCGGAGCGTGGCACTCGTTGCAGTCGAGCTTGGCGTGCGTGGACGCCTTGTGGGTCAACGCCGCCTCCTGCATGATGTGACAGCTCGCGCAGAACGGACGCCGGTCCGTGACCTTCATGCCGAAGCCCGCCCCCGCCGCCAGCACGACCCCCAGGGCCGCCCCGACGACGATGAGCCGCAGCCCCGTTCGTCCGTTGCGAGGTGCTTCCTCTGACATTTCCGCCTCCTTGCTGTGGAGGGCGCCCACCCCGTCCGCATGCGGCCGGGGGTTCGCACCTCCGGGTGCATCCGTGCCCGCGCCCGTTCAGCCCGACGGACGCGCACGGCACTTGGTGAGGCCCGGTCTTCAAGACCCGTGCCGTTACGTGAAATCCGGCACATCCGCCTGTTCAAAAATAATTTCAGTGTGTTGTCCGTTGCTGCAAAATCATCGACGGTGAAATGGGCCTTGCGCTTGTCATATTTACATGACAAGTAGACAGAAAAATCTGACCGAGTCAGACTTTTCAGACTGTTCCGACTCCGCACAGGGGGACGCCCCATGACGCAACACCAGGCACAACCCGCGCCACGACCCGCCAGCGAAACCTCCGCTGCCTCGCCGGGCCGGACGGCAAGAGGCCTGCGGGCCCGGTTGCGCCGCAAGCGCCCGGCCCTGCGCTGGAACATCCAGACCTTCATCGGCCCGGCGGTGCTGGTGGCCCTGTGGGGCGTGCTGCTGCTGGCCCTGTACCAGTGGAACGCCCGCAACGAGGCGGCCCACGTGCGCGAACTGGCGCTGCTGCAAGCCCGGGCGTTCTTTTCGCAGATCGTCTCCACCAGGGCCTGGAACGCGGCCCACGGGGGCGTGTTCGTGCAGACCAGCGAACTGGGCCAGCCCAACCCCTGGCTGCCGCCCGACCAGCGCACCCTGATGGCCGCCGACGGCGCCCTGCTCACCCGCATGAACCCGGCCTACATGACCCGCCAGATCTCGGAATTCCTCACCACCAGCCAGGGGGTGAGCTTTCGCATCACCAGCCTGCACCCCCTGCGGCCCGAAAACGGAGCCGACCCGTGGGAGGCCGAGTCGCTGCGGTCCTTCGGCCTGGGCGAACGGGAAACCTTCACCCTGGTGCAGCCCCCGAGCGACGAACACCCCCACGCGGCAACGGCAGGCGCCGCCGGTGCGGACACCCGGCACGGCCCCAGCTTCCGCTACATGGCCCCGCTGATGACCGACCAGACCTGCCTGGGCTGCCACCGCACCGCCGACGACACCGTGGGCGGGTTGCGCGGGGGCATCAGCGTGTCCATCGCGGCCACGCCGCTGCTGGCCCTGGAGCGCCAGCGCCTGGACCAGATGGGGATGGCCTATGCCATCATCGGGGTGGTGGGGCTGCTGGGCATCGGGGGGGCGTCGTTGCAGGTCAGCCGCAAGAAGGCCCTGGCAGAGGCGGCCAACCGCATGAAAAGCGCCTTTCTGGCCAACATGAGCCACGACATGCGCACCCCGCTCACCGGCATCATCGGCATGGCCGAACTGCTGTCCGGCTTCCAGCCCGGGCAGGAGGCCGACGCGGACGACCGGGAACGCCGGACGGACCGGGGGGCCGGAGTCCGCGCCGCGCCCGCCGCGCCGCCTCCCGCCGGTGCATCCATATATGAGGATACCCCCGCCGCCGAACGCCAGGCCCGCTACAACGAATACCTGGGACAGTTGCGTTGCGCGGCCGCCAACCTTCTGGAAATCGTCAACGACATCACGGACTTCTCGTGCCTGGAATCGGGCCGGATGCGCCTTGCGCCGCGCACCTTCCGGCTGCGCCCCGCGCTGGAGGCGTGCCTGGGGCTGTTCCGCTTCGCGGGCGAACGCAAGGGGCTTTCGCTGTCGCTGCACGTGGCGGAAAACGTGCCCGACGCACTGCTGGGCGACGACTTCCGGCTGCGCCAGGCCCTCGGCAACCTCATCGGCAACGCGGTGAAGTTCACCCGCGCAGGGGGCATCGCCGTGGTGGTGAACCTGGTGCCGGAACCCGCGCCGCACCGCCCCCCCATGCCCGCCGGACCGGCCTCGGCCGGGGCGGCTCCCCGCAACGTGCTGCTGCGTTTCGCCGTGGTGGACACGGGCGTGGGCATTCCGGCGGAGCAGCAGGAATCCATCTTCGAAAGTTTCGTGCAGGGCGAGGCGGCCAGTTCGCTGTGCCTTGGCGGCACCGGGCTGGGCCTTGCCATCTCGCGCGAGATCGCCCGCATGCTGGACGGCGACATCGGCGTATCCAGCTCGCCGGGCACGGGCAGCGAATTCTGGTTCACCGCCCGGTTCACCGTGGCGGGTCCGCCCGCTGCCGACGGCGACGCCACGGACGGTGGCGGCTCCCCCGGCATGGGGCTTGCGGCGTGGACCGGCACCCCCGAGGCGCGGAACGCCTGCCTTGCGGCCCCAATGGCGGCGGAAGCCGACACCGGGCGGCGGGGCCAGACCGGGCCTGCGGAACAGCCCGGCCCGGCCGCCGCACCGCTCCGGCTGCTGGTGGCCGACGACAACCCGGTGAACCGGCTGTTCATGCAGGACGTGCTGCGCGGCGCGGGGCACCAGGTGGCCGTGGCCGTGGACGGGACGCAGGCCCTGCGCCTGCTGGAGGAATTGCGGCCGGACCTGGCCCTGCTGGACGTGCGCATGCCCGGCTGCGACGGCACCGAGGTGGTGCGCCGCCTCCGTACCGGCGAAGTGCCGGGGGTCGCGCCGGACATGCCGGTGCTGGCCGTCACCGCGTCGGCCGTGGGCCGCGAGAGCGCCGCCCTGCTCGGCGCGGGCATGACCGGCTGCGTGTGCAAGCCGCTGACCGCCGCCATGCTGCTCGCCGCCGTGGCCGACGCCGCCGCCGGGGGCGCCCCCCTGGAATGCCCCGGAACCGGCGGCTACGCGGCGGGCATGCACCACTGGCGCGAACCTGCGCCCCAGGACGAACCGGCGCCGCCCGCCGACACCGCGCCCACGGCCAATGCCCTGCCGGGCGGACCGGCGGAAAAGGCGATGGATGGTCCGGGCGCGCCCCCTGACGGAGCCCCAGACAAAATCCCAGACGAAATCCCGGACGAGATCCCGGATGAAATCATGGACGAGGCCGCCGCGCTGGAGGCCCTGGACGGCAACCTCCCCCTGTTCGTGAAACTGTGCCAGGCATTCCTGGACGAGGTGAACGCCCGGCGCGTCGCCCTGGTCACCGCCGTGCGCGAGGACCGGCGGCAGGACGCCCTGCGCGAGGCGCACGCCCTGCGCAATTCGGCGGGCATGCTGCGCCTTTCGGCCCTGCACCGCCTGTGCGACGCCATGGAAAGCGCGGCGGGCCGCCCGGCCGGATCGCCCGGCGGGCACCTCGGCGGCCTGCTGGATCAACTGCTGCCGATGCTGGACGCGGGCGTGGCCCGCGTGCGCGCCGTCACCGCCGCCGGGGCGCACGGCACGACCGACAGCACCGGAACCACCGGCACGTCCGACAAAACCGGCACCGCAACGCCGGGGACCGCCCCGGTTAAGGAGACGCACCGCTGATGGCCCGCATACTCGTGGTGGACGACGAGGCCATGGTCCGCACCATGCTGCGCGAGGTGGCCGTGGGCATGGGACACGAGGCGCTCACCGCCGCCACACTGGACGAAGGGTTGCGCCTTGCCGCCACCGCCGACCCCGACGTGGTCTACCTGGACGTGCTGCTGCCCGACGGCAACGGCCTGGCCCACGTGACCACCTTCGGCCGCCTGCCGTGCGCCCCGGAGATCATCGTGGTCACCGGCTTCGGCGATGCCGACGGCGCGGAAACCGCCCTGCGCCACGGGGTGTGGGAATACCTGCAAAAGCCCCTGCGCGTGCAGGACATCACCCTTTCGCTGTCCCGCGTGCTGGCCTACCGCACCGGCCGGGCCCGGCGCGGACTGGGCAACGGCCACGGCGCCCCCCCTGCGGCGCACGGCGGCAACGGCCGGGACGCGGCGGCCCAGACCACGCCACCGGCCGCCCCGCAGCCTTCCCCCCTCTACCGCGAGGGCATCGTGGGGAACAGCCCGGCCCTCGACGCCGCGCTGGAACTGATGGCCGAGGCGGCGGCCAGTTCGGTCAACGTGCTGGTGCTGGGCGAAACCGGCACCGGCAAGGAACTGTTCGCCCGCGCCGTGCACCGCAACAGCGCGCGCGCGGCGGGGCCGTTCGTCACCCTGGACTGTGCGTCGCTGACCGAAAACCTGGTGGAAAGCCAGTTGTTCGGCCACGTGCGCGGGGCATTCACCGGCGCGGACCGCAGCCGCGACGGGCTTCTGCGCCTGGCCCACGGGGGCACGCTGTTCCTGGACGAAATCGGCGACCTGCCCCTGTCCATCCAGGGGGCCTTCTTGCGGGCGCTGGAATTGCGGCGGTTCCGCCCGGTGGGGGCCAGCAGGGAGGTGGAGAGCGACTTCCGCCTGGTGGCCGCCACCAACAAGGACCTGCACGAAATGGTGCGGCTGGACATGTTCCGCAGCGACCTGCTGTACCGGCTGCGCGGCCTGACCATCACCCTGCCCCCGCTGCGCGAGCGCGCGGAAGACCTGCCCGGCCTGTGCGCCTGGGCGGTGGACCGGTTCTGCCAGCGGCACGACCTGCCCCCCAAGTTCCCGGCCGAAGACTTTCTGGAGACCGTGGCCAGCTACCCGTGGCCGGGCAACGTGCGCGAACTGGTGCACGCCGTGGAGCGCGCCTGCGCCGCCGCCCGTGACGAAACCACCCTGTACGCGCGGCAACTGCCCACGGAAATCCGGGTGCGGGTGGCCCGCGACAGGATGGACGGTCACGCGGCGTCCGCCCCGCCAGCCCCGCCAGCCCTGCCAGCCCCGCCAGTCCCGTTAGTCCTGTCCGCCCCCCCAATCCCCCCAATCCCGCCAGCCTCGCCAATCCCGTCAGCTCCGTCCGCCCCCGCGCCGGGTGCCGCCCCCCCGACCCTGCGCGCCCACAAGGCCGACGCGGAGCGCGCCTACGTGGCCGGCATGCTGGCCCACTGTCGCGGCGACATCCGCGAGGCGGCCCGGCTGGCGGACGTCTCGCGCGGGCACTTCTACGAACTGCTCAAGAAGCACGGCTTCGGAAAGGCCGACTGACGGGCAGGGGCCGGGCGCCCGTCCGGCCTCCCGCACCCCGCCCCGGCGGGGCTTCAGCGTGCCCGCCCCGCCCCATCATCGTGTCAGCCCACGCTTTTTACCTATCTTGAAGATATTTTTTTCCACCCCTCCATGACGGCAAGCCCCCCTTCCGGCGCGGAGCGGGCAACCGGAAAGGGGGCAATACGGAGCCTGCCACGAGTGGGGGGGAACCCGTGACGATTGCCACGTTACGCCCCCCAGAGTCAGGTATCCATTATTTTTGCATCTTTCCCATGAAATGACTTTTCATGCGAAAATCACGTAAAAATTCTCGCGTTATCCACCTTTCTTCCTGCATATCGGAATTGTGACACGGTTTATGTGTTCTTCACCGCCCTGTTGCATGGCCATCGGCATACCCGCAGACCGTGCAGCATGGCATGCCAGCACAGTGCATGCCCCCCTGGCGCATCCCGGCATGCCTTTCGGCCCTCCCCTCCCTGCCCCGCCCGGCTCGGCGAAACCGCAAAATTTCCCTCAAAAACCTGTGGGCGTTGTAACTAACCCTATTGCGCACGACGGCCAAAACAATGTAGTGTTGTATGCAGTATTGCCGTAAAAGCAGAAAGTGCGGGCAGATCCGCGCCGAATTTTCGGAATCAATACGCGCTCTCCGTTCCGCGTGCACGGTGGGGGGCCCAACGAGGAGGACTGTCATGAAGGAAAGGAAATCGCAAAAACGGCGCTGGCTCGCGTTCTGCGCGCTGGCCGCCGTGCTGGGGCTTGCGCTTGGGGGGCCGGCGCAAGCGCAGGAAGTGACGCTGAAGGATTCAGTCGTCAACACCCTTGAAACGCATCCCCGCCTCAAGGCCTTCCAGGAAAACCGCCAGGCCGCCGAACACGACGTTGACCGCGCGCGTGCCGGCTGGTTCCCGCGCCTTGACGTGCGCGGCGGCGTAGGCGTGGAGCAGTACAACGACGTCTCCACCCGCAACTCGGGCCACGAAAACGACTGGTACGACCGCAGCGAAGGTTCGGTGACCCTCAGCCAGACCATCTGGGACGGCCTGGCCACCGCCAGCCGCGTGGACATCAACAAGAACAAGCTGGGGTCGGTGGACAACCGCCTCATCGACAACGCCGAAGCCCTCGGGCTGGACGCCGTGCTCGCGCACATCGAAGTGCTGCGCCAGCGCGAAATCGTCCGCCTGTCCGAGATCAACGTGCAGCAGCACGAGTCCATCCTGGGTTCGCAGCAGGAACGTTCGCGCATGGGCGCGGCCAGCGTTTCCGACGTCACCCAGACCCAGGGCCGTTTGGCCCGCGCGCAGTCGACCCTCATCGAAGCCCGCAGCGCGCTGCAGGTGGCCGAAGCTGCCTACTTCCGCCTGACCGGCCAGATGGTGCCCGAAACCCTGGGCCCGGCGGAAGCGCCCACGGCCACCCCGCCCAGCGTCGACGCCGCCCTGGCCGACAGCCAGTCCAGCAACCCCAAGGTGCAGGCGCTGATCTCCGACGTGCGCACCTCGGAAGCGGAAATCGACCTCGCCAAGTCCGGCTACCACCCCGTGATCTACGCGGAAGTGGGCCCCACCTACAAGGACCAGGTGGAAAGCAGCCGTACGTATGAATGGGGCACCGCGGCCATGCTGCGCATGAACTGGAACCTGTTCAACGGCGGCGCCGACATGGCAGCGGTGAAGGGCGCCTCCGCCCGCTCGCGCCAGAGCCGCCAGGAACTGCAGAACCAGATCGACGAACTGGGCCGCGAAACCCGCTCCACCTGGACCCAGATGCTGTCCGCCCGCGAACAGCAGCGCTACTTCCTGTCGGCCATCGACTACAACGTGCAGACCCGCGACGCGTACATGCAGCAGTTCCTGGTGGGCCAGCGCAGCCTGCTGGACGTGCTGGACGCCGAAAACGAACTGTACAGCTCGTCCATCCAGGAAGTGACCTCGCGCATGAACGATGCCGGGGCCCAGTACCGCCTGCTGGCCCTTGGCGGCAAGCTGCTGGACAGCCTGGGCATCGACCGCGACGCCCTGCGCAAGAACACCGAGCAATAGCCGCTCCCGCAGAGAACGGCATACCCGAAGGGGCCGGTCCACAGGACCGGCCCCTTTTTGCGTGGGCAAGGAACCATGCGGGCCGGAAGGCAAGGGACCTGTCACGGAAGGAGCGAGAGAGGCTCCGCGAAGTGGGACGCCGGGCGTCGCGCCCCTGCGGGGCAGCGGGCCGCGTAATGCTGCCACACTCTTGACTGGTCCATATGCAAGGCCCGCATGCAGCATGGAGAGCCTTGCGCGCACCTTTAAAAAGTGATCAATACTTGACTTTTTGGCATAAAAATCTATTTAAGTCAAAAATACATCACTTTTCATTGGAGCACACATGGATGCCTTCGAGATCGGCATGGCCATCAGAAACGCCCGGAAGGAGCGACGAGTCACCCAGGCAGCCCTCGCGCAGGCTGCGGGACTGTCCCGCGAAACCCTGATCCGGCTCGAAAAGGGAACCATCCACGACCTCGGGTTCAGGAAGCTGATCCGCGTTCTGGAGGCCATGGATTTCGAACTGCATGTCCGCCCTGCCGGGCACCTGCCGGTCCTTGGCGAAACCATGGAGGACGACCATGCTTGACGTCTGGGCCGGAGACGCCCCGAGCGGCATACTGAACCGCCATGGGCAGCGGGAGTGCTCCTTCACCTACCGGCCGGGAACCCAGCCCGGCGGAGCCGTATCGGTCATGATGCCGCCCCGGCCGGAAAGCTGGCTGCACCACGGGCTGCACCCCATTTTCGAGCAGAACCTGCCCGAGGGAGCGCTGCGACTCTGGTTCGATACCGTGGTCGCGAAGACCCTGCCCCGGTACGACGACCTGGAACTGCTGCGGCTCACCGGGCGTTCCCAGATCGGCCGCCTGCGCTACACCACACCGGGCGAGCCGTTGCCCGGACAGCCGGAACAACCGGGTCAACCGGACCGGGGGGACGACATGCCCGCCGTCAGCCTTGGCGACATCCTGTGCGCCAAGGGCACGGAAAACCTCTTCGAAGACCTGATGCGCATGTACGCCCTGCACTCCGGGCTCTCCGGCGCGCAGCCGAAGGTCATGGTCCGGGCGGCGGAGGCGGATCGCGCGGGGGCCGAACCGGCCCGGCTGACCGTGCGGATGCCCACCCACATCGTGAAGACCTGGCAGCCGGGGGAGTTCCCCGAGCTTGCGCTCAACGAAACCCTGTGCATGCTGGCGGCCGCCCGCGCCGGTCTGCCCGTGGCCCGCACCGAGATGTCCGATGACCGCCGCTTCCTCGTGGTCAGCAGGTTCGACCGCAACCCTGACGGCAGCTTCAAGGGGTTCGAGGATTGCTGCGTCCTGCTCAACAAGTCGGCCCGGCAAAAGTACACGGGCTCGTACGAGCAGGCGGCCAGGGCGCTCCGGACCTTCGTGGTGGCAAGAGCCCGCCCGGCGGCCCTTGCGCAGTTCTTCAGGACGGTGGCGCTCTCCGTGGCCATCCGGAACGGCGATGCCCACCTGAAGAACTTCGGCATCGTCTATGATTCGCCGGCCACCCGCCAGGGGACCATGGCTCCGGCTTTCGACCTTGTCACCACCACGCCATATCTCCCGCAGGACGCCATGGCGCTGGCCATGAAGGGCACCAAGCGCTGGCCGGACAGAAAGACCCTTGAGGAGTTCGGGCGCACGGCGTGCGGGCTGAATGCACGGGAGGTGGGCAGTTGCCTTGAGGATGTCGAGCACGGGGTTTCCCGGACCATGGAAGACCTGAACGTCCGGATACGGGATGAACCGGCGTTCCGGCATGTGGGGCGCGCCATGCGCGCGGCATGGGAGGCGGGATTGCAGGCTTTGACCCTGCATCCCGGCGGAAATGCCTCCTCCCCGTCTGCCTGAACACGACGGCAGCCTTTCCGGGCACGGCGGCGGAAAGGTACGGGCGTATCACGCAATTGCCACGCCCCGCACCAGCCCACCCCGCCCACCACACGCCACACCACGCAAGACGCCCCGGCCGAGGCCGGGGCGTCCGTGTGTTTCATGGTCTGCCGCCGGGTGGCGGCGCGCCGGTTAGCTGTTTTCGGTGACGATCTTGTGGTTCAGGATGTGCTGTTCGATGGCCTGCAAGGTGTCGTGCACCTGGCTGGCATCCATGCCGTTGAACACGTTTTCGATGACCACGGTCTGCGTCTGCGCGCCATGGTGCAGCGTGAGTTGGGCGTTGTTGCTGTCCGCACCGCTCATCTGCACCAGGTTCAGCTGGATACCGGCGCTGCCGCCATCGCTGTCGAGCAGCACGTCGGCAAATCGCAGCACGTCGCCGTCGCCGATGCTGAAGTCCTTCACCACATCATGGACACCGGCGGTGAAGTCTTCCGCGTTCCACACGAAGGTGTCCGCGCCCGCACCGCCGTACAGGGTATCCTCGCCCTGTCCGCCCACGAGGATGTCGTTGCCGGCATCGCCGTAGAGGGTGTCGTCACCGGCATTGCCGTGCAGGATGTCGTGCCCGGCGCCACCTTGAATGGTGTCGTTGCCGTAGTTGCCGAAGATGACGTCGTCGCCGCTGCCGCCGGTCAGGGTGTCGTTACCGGTACCACCGAGGTGGAAGTGGTCACTGGAGCTGCTGTGCACATCCCACGTTTCATTGCTGGCCGAGAGCTGCGTGCCCGCGTCGCCGATATGCACGTTGAGGGTTGCGTAATCGCTGTCGGAGGTGCCGGTCAGCTTGTACACGAAGGCGTCGTCGTGCCCGGCCGCCGTACCCGCGTTGGCGTGGTACTCGTACTGGCCGTAGGCGTTGATGCTCAGCGTGCCGTAGTCGCCCGTCACGGTATGGAACGCGCCGTCGTTGGCGATGGCCACACCGTTCACTTCGGTGATGAAGGCGGTCTGCCCGCCGATCTGGTCGGCGAATTCCGCCGCCGAGGCGTCGGTGACCACGTTGCCCACGATGGAAGCAGCGGCCGAGACCAGCATCACGTCGTCGATGAACACGTTGAGGCCGCCACGGTTGCTGCCGGGGCCGCTACCACCGGATCCATCGGCCACACGGATCGTGACGGTGTAGTTGCCGGACTGGGTGAACGTGTGGTTGAAGGTCTGGTTTCCGGAGCCGGCAGCATTAGCCGGAGCGGTGAAGATCGTGGTGGAGTAGTCGCCGCTGGAACCGCCGCTCCTGTTGATCACGATTTCGAAGTAGTCCTGGTCGTGAGTGCCACTACCGGAGGTAGGCACGGCACGCCAATCGAAGGTCAGCGTCTGGCCTGCGACAATCCCATTGAAGGTACGCTCGGCCGTCGCGTCATCGGCACTGTTGCTGGTGCCGAGCGTGAGCTTGAGTTCGCCTCCTTCGATGCTCACGTTTTCACGGTTGGTCCATCCGTCCCAATCGCTGCCGCCGCCGTTGAAGTCGCTGATCAGCGTCGAGGTCGGAGCCGGCGCATTGACGTAGTTGTCGTGCGCATCCAGTTCGGCGGGCCGCAGGTTCAGGGTCAGAGCCGCATTGGCCAGCGAACCGTCGGCGTCGCTCACCTGGTAGCTGACGATCTCCGTTCCGGTCGGGGTTGCGCCCGGCGCGAACACGTAGCTGCCGTCGTCGAAGTCCACGGTCAGGATGCCCTTGCCCTCGCCAAGGTTGATGGCGACCTTGTGGTCGGCGTCGGCATCAGCGATGGTGTAGGTCTTGTCTATTCCGTCCTCGGTCACGGTCACGCTGTGCAGATGCAATCCGCCGTCCGCGCCCACCGTGTTGCCGGCGACCTCGTTGGTCAGCAGACTGCCGATAACCGGCACAGTGGCCAGCAGGTAGTCGGCCAGGTCATCCATGTCCGTGATCAGGTCAACCACGTTGGCGTTGCTGTTCGTGCCACGTTCCCAGCCCACGGGGTTCAGTTCCGTGGTGCTGGTGATGCCGGTGCCCATGCCGAAGGCGTACACCATGTCGATGGGCGAGCTTTGCAGGAAGGCCTCCCACGCCGCCTGCTCGGTGGAGTTCACCGCATTGCCGCTGGGGTACGGTTCGCCGTCGGACAGGAAGTACACCACCGAATTGTCCGCCGGCGGCAGGCCGCTGGACAACTGGCTTGCCACCAGAGCGAGCGCGCCGTCGTAGTCGGTGTTGCCGCCGTCATCCAGACCGTTCAGGATGTTCAGGGCCTGCGTCAGCGCCGTGGGACCGGTCAGCCAGCCCTCATGGCTATGGGC
This sequence comes from Nitratidesulfovibrio sp. 1201_IL3209, assembly GCF_036763125.1. Taxonomy (NCBI): domain Bacteria; kingdom Pseudomonadati; phylum Thermodesulfobacteriota; class Desulfovibrionia; order Desulfovibrionales; family Desulfovibrionaceae; genus Nitratidesulfovibrio; species Nitratidesulfovibrio sp. 1201_IL3209. Next base: position 46,620 of record NZ_JBAIYT010000004.1, on the reverse strand, counting down.
GCTGCTGTCGAACCACACCAGCTTCACGTTCATCGCGCCAAGGGAGCCGTAGGCCTCAAGCAGTTGCTCGATGGCGTCCTTGGCAAGGTCGAGGCGACTGGCATTGCCGGGGGCGCTGCCGTTGGCGTCGTCGCCCATGCTGCCGGACACGTCGAGCACGATCACCACGTTGTTGGTCATGCCGCCGGTGTAGTCGTCCACTTCCGAGATGGCCGACGGACCGTCGTCGTTGATGGTCAGGTTCACCGTGCCGGTGGCCGGGGTAGTCACGCCGTCGTTGGCCACCACATGGATGCCGTTCACGGTAACGGGCGTCGAGCCGTCCGCATGCGCCAGCGGGTCGATCAGCTTCGCGGTCACGTCCACGCCGGTGGCGCCGCCGCCGGACAGCGAGAGTTCGATGGCCGAAACGCCGCCGATCTTGCCGATGAGATGGCCGCTGCCGTCGATGCTCCACACGATGTCGCCGTTCAGACCCGTCACGCTCGGCGGCGAGGCGAGGCTGAAGCTGTAGTCGTCCGCGTCCAGCCCGGCGGACCCCGGCGTGAACGACAGGTGCGCAAAGGCGCTGTCGGTGGCGCCGCCCTCCGCGTCCACGTCGTCAAGGCCGAGGCTGATCGCCTCGCCGGCGCTGGGTGCGGTGGACGCGAGCACCGAGATGTCCAGTTCCTTGGTGATCACGTCGCCGTCGCCGTCGATGACGCTGAACTGGAAGTCCAGCTTGCCGTCGGAGAGGTTGAGCTGCTTGTACTGGATGAAGTCATATTCACCGGTGGTGGGCGTCAGGTGCAGTTCGAAGGCCAGTTCCGCACCGGGGCCCGTGCCCACGTAGCCGTGGATGGAGGTATCGGTGATCACGAGGTTCACCGCTTGGCCCGCTGCCGTCATGATGGCGGTTTCGTCGGTGCCGCTCAGCCACATCTTGCCGGGGCCGTCCGCGCCGAACACCACGTCCAGTTCCCCGTGGCCGTAACCCACCGGAGTGGAGTCCACGGAGTCGAAGGTGATGGACTTGATGTAGTAGTCGCTGTTGTCGCTGGGGCTACTATTGCCGTTGTCCAGCGCCGTGAACACCATTCTGTCGAACGGGCCTTCGGAGATGTTGAACACCACGTCGGCCTCGCCCGAGCCGCTCACAGCCGAGAAGGTGCGCGTGGCTACCAGGTCTTCGCCCCGATAGAACTTGACCACGCCCAGTTCGGTGGGCTCCTCACCGTAGAACTTGCCGAGGTTCACGGTTGCGCCCAAGGCCAACTTGCCGCCAAGATCGATCGTCAGCGTTTCCGAATTCCCGTTGATGTAGTCGATTTCGGGGAAACGGCCGCCCGCCACGCCAGCGCCGTCGCTGCCGTAGTGCACGGCGGCATCGTCGCCATTCGCGTCCTTCGCGGTGATGGTGACGCCCCACGCGGAACCGGGTTCAGCGGTCAGGTCCAGCGTGCCTGCCTGGATGAAGCCGGGGATGTCGGTCCCCGTGATCACTTCACCCGTCTCGTCGGACGCCATGGGCGCGTCGTCCAGCACGTTGACGTGCAGCGTGCCGCTGGCCGGGGTGCCGAAGCCGTCGGTGATGGTGTACGGGATGTCGAGTTGCAGCATGTCCTCGACGCCGCGGTCGGAACCGGTGGTCCCGCGGACGTCGTTGTCCGGGTGGTCGATGGGACCGGACAGGGTCACCTTGTACGCGCCGTTGTCGATGTCGGTCAGTTCGACGCGGATCACTTCCTCGCCGCCAGCCTTGCCGATGAGGGTATGGCCGCCGTCGGCCAGTTCCCACGCCAGGGTTTCGCCGCCGGACTTCAGGTTCCACAGCACGTTGGTGGTCGACGCATCGTCCACGTCGGTTTCCGAAGCCTGCGCCCCGGGCAGGTTCCACGTGAACCCGCCCTGGCCGCCGTTGCCGAAGCTGTAGGTCAGATGGCCTTCGTGGAGGGTATCCACGGGCACGTCGTTCACGTGCGTGCCGTCGTACAGCGGATTGACGACGTCCAGTTCGTCCTCGGCCACCTGCGCGAACTCGTTTTGTGCCGTGGGAGCCTTGTCGTTGATATCGACGGTTACCGACGCGGTGGATTCCGCGTGGTTGTTGCTGCTGTCAAAGCCGCTGCCGGAGAAGTTGGTTTCATCCGCGGTGGCCTTGACGCCGAAGGTGGCGGTGCCGGAATCGGCCTCGCCCTTGTAGGTGAAGGAGATGTCCTTGCTGAACGAGCCGCCGGTCACCGTCCAGGTGATGGTGTTGCCGACGACCGTGCCGCCATGGCCGGGATCCACTACGAAGCCCTCGGGGATGGTCACGGTCACCTTGTGCGTTTCGGAACCGTCGGCGGTGTCGCCGAAGGTCGCTTCCACGCGCACCTTGCCGGGCTCGCCGTACTGGTACGACGGGTCGATATCATTGGGGTTGGTGTCGGAATCGATGTGCGTGATGGACACCACGGGCTTGTCGGCCACGGCGTCGATGACCACGGTGCCGGTCACGGTCTTGCTGCCGGTGTCGCCGCTGCTGGGGTCATGGAAGTTGGCCGTGACCTTGACCGGGATGTCCGCGTCGCTGTTTGGCGCGGTCTTGATGTACAGCTTGCCGATGTCCGACGCCTTCACGGTGACGGAATCGCCCCAGCCATCGATCACGTATTCCTTCGCGCCGGGGCCGTTGCCCACCACCAGCGTGAACGCCACGCCGTTGAACTTCACCACCACGTTGTCGAGCACTTCGTTGTCGGCGGGGTTGAAGTTCACGGTGAGCCTGGTCGGCTCGATGGTCGTGTCGCCCTGGTGCGCATCGGGCATCCAGTCTTCGTAGCCCTTGCCAGACACCTTCACGGTGCCGTCCGCGCCGTCCACGATCACCTTCACCGAATCGAAGGTGTAGGCGGTGTTGTTGGTCGGGTCCCATTCCACGCCGCTGGTGTTCACTTCCTTGGCGATGGCCACGGTCTTGAACCAGGTGGTGTAGCGGTCGTCGGTGTCGGGCACGCCAAGGGTAAGGTTCTTGACGGCATTACCCGCATTGTTCGGGTCCACCTCGTAGACCATGTACTTCACGCCCTCGATCCACTGGACCTTGCCGCCCGGAGGGTAGTCCCAGCCGGACTTCATCTCGATGCCGAGGTAGTGCTTTTCCGAACCGTCCAGCACGTCGCCGAACGTGGCGGAAAGCTTCACGTTCATCGTGCCGTCGGGATCGGCCGCCGAGGGATTGTGGATATGCGGCCCGCCCGGTTCGTCCACGTACTTGACGGAGGCGTCGAGATTCACCGGCTTGTCGGCCACCGCGTCGATATACACGGTGTGGTGCACCGTCTTGGTGGCGGTGTCGCCGCTGTCCGGGTCGTGGAAGAGGGCGGTGACGGTCAGCTTCACATCCACGTCGCTGTCCTTCTTGGGCATCAGCGTGACGCGGTCGATGTCTTCCGCATCGATGGTGTAGACGCGCTTGCCGTCGACCCACTCGAACTCGGCTTCTTCCCCGCCCACCAGAATCTTGGCGCCCTTGGTCCCGACCATGATCTGGACCTTGTCGAGCACTTCGTCGTCATCGGGGGTGAACTTGAAGTTCAGGTCGATGTCCTTGAGCGACGGCCACGAATCGTTGACGAACGCCTGCGGGTCTTCGTAGCCGATATGCTGGCCGGTGACCACGAAGGAACCGTCGGCCGGGGCCACTTCCACGGTGACGGAGCCGAGCACCAGCGAGGTGTCGTTGACGGTGGTCAGGCTGCCGTCCGCGTCGGTATCCACGGCCAGCGCGCCGGTGGTGAAGTGTTCCTGGTAGTCGTGGTTGTTGCCGTCGTACTTGTCACCGCCATGGCCGCCGCCGAAGGACGCGAGGGAGGGAACCGGTTCTTCGCTGCCCTGGCCCGGCTGGTAGGCTTCATCCGGCGGATACATGACCAGGGTGACCGACTTGGTGGCGGTCTGATGGGTCAGGCCCTGTGCGTCGGTGTAGAAAGACGTGCCGACGATGCTCTCGTCGCCCGCCGGGAACACGTAGTAGGTGGCGCCGGGATCGATGCTGCTGCTGTCGATGGAGGCGTAGTTGTCCAGCAGGAACTGGCCGGTCACCTCGTAGCTTTCCAGCACGGTCAGGTCGGTTTCGTCGCCGGAATCGGGATAGATGACCTTTTCGTAGGTCCAGCCAGCCTTCTTCTCGATGATCAGGTAGTGCTGCTCGGAACCGTCCTGATAGTCGCCGAAGGTGGCGGACAGGGTGATGTTCACCGCACCCTGGCCGTCGTCGGGAAGCTCGGGGTCGCCGGGGTTGCCCGCGGTCAGCCCGTCGCCGTTGGGCGCATCATGGCTGCCGGGCCTGCCAAACCGGGCGAGCATTTCCATGGCCTCTTCCTCGCCACCGGGAATGCTTTCGAACGGACCGTAGGTGACGGTGGAACCCAGTTCCAGGGGCTGGTCGGCCACCGCGTCCACCACCGCCGTGAAGCCGAACGGCACGGTGCCGGTCAGGCCGGAGTCGGGGTCGGTGATGCTGGCGAAGCCGGAGAGCGGAATGTCGGTCCCGCTGTCCGCGTTGGGCAGCAAGGTGACGTTGCCGATGTCCGCCGCGGCGATGACGTAGTTGCCCGCGCCGTTGGGCAGCACTTCCACGCCGCTCACCAGCAGGTGGCCATCGATGGGACCGATGAAGGTGATGGAATTCAGCACTTCGTTGTCGTCGGGCGTGAAGGTGAAGCCGAACGCCGCGGCGAAGGCTTCGGTGAAGCCAAGGTGCTGGTTGGGCTGCCAGTCTTCGAACGCGCCCAGGTAGGTGCCGGGGGGAACCTGATCGGGGTGCAGGGGAACTTCGCCGTTCTGCCCCGGAATCTCGGTGCTGATGCCCGTGGTCAGGCTGACCAGCAGCGTGCCGTTGGCGGGGTCGGTGAGTCCTTCATCCTCGATGCCCGCCAGAGGGGTCACGCCGAAGGTGCCGGTGCCCAGCGGGTCCAGGCGGTCCACGCCGCCGATGAGGTCGCCGGCGTTGTCGTCGTAGTCGCCCACGCCGCCGCTGCCCGCGGCCGCGCCCGCGCCGGGACCGGCGGCGGGCAGCAGGTCTTCGCGCAGGGCCGCGAGGAACGCGTCGCCCGGCAGCGTCTGGCCGTCTTCAAGGTTGAAGGCGGGCAGCTGGTTGGATTCGAACAGGCCGAAGAAGTTGGAAAGGACGATGCGGCCGCCGTTCTCGAACAGGAACACAAGGTCCTGGCCGGACTGCTCCAGTTGCGCCGCTTCGGACGGAAAGCCCATGTCCAGCGCCGCACCAGCGATGTTGTCGATGACGATCTGCTGGTTTGCCTGCGGTTCGGTCAGCTGGATGTGGCGGGCCGCCGATGCGGCACCTGCGGTGGTGGTGTTCTGCGTAACCATGGCTATCTCCCCATGTTGGCGAAGGCGCGCTGCGCACTCCGACCTTGCGTTGTGCGGGAATGCCGTTCGGAATCCGATTCCGGGCGCGCCCCGCCTGCGTTCAGCCTGTTATCCGGTGTGCCGCGTTTCCGTCCGGCTTTTCCGGAATCCCCAAACCCATCCGTAACTTCGTTCCGGGACTGGCCTGCCATCCATGTTTTATTCAGGAATGTCAGGGTTTTTCTGCGTCTCTTCATGCTCGCTCCCGACAATCCGGCCGTGTCCGGACAAGCCGGATTCGGGAGTGCGACTAACGACTGTTTTGCAACGGCGATGCCAACCCGATTAGCCCTGTATTACAGGCGTATTACGAAGATATTCCGATGCATCGCCATCCGGATTGCCCGGATGGGGCGGATGAGGCGGATGAGGCGGATGTGCCGGGTGAGATGGAGGAGATGGATGAGACGGATGCACGAATGTGGGGGGCGAGGGTGGCAGGATGCGCCCCGCCGCCAGCCCGACCGGCCCCACAGGCCCGACCGGTGAGGTCGCTTGACAGCCTCGCCGCGCCGGGCCTATCCATCTCCATTCAGGTGTCCCTGGGACTTGATAGGGAATCCCGTGCGAATCGGGAGCGGACCCGCCGCCGTAAGCCCGCGAGAACGCCTGCTCCCCCGAGCGCCACTGGACCACGGTCCGGGAAGGCCGGAGCAGGTCGGGCAAGCCGGAAGACCTGCCTGACGCGTCATCGGCCATGCCCGGAAGGCAACGGGGCTTTTGCCCTTCCGGGACCGGCGGCCACGTTCCGCGCGCCCGCGCACCCCATTCCGTCGCACCGCGCCCGGCACATCCGCCGGGCCCGCCGGACGCATGGGGCCGTGCCGGGCCGCGTCCCCGGTGCCCGCCGCCTCGCCAATTGCCCGCCTGCCTCTTCGGAGGTCCCCATGCTTCACGTGCCTGCCGGCATGCCCGCCACGCGGCGGGATGCCCTTTCGCGCGCCCTTGCGACGCCCCCCCTCTCCCGCATCCTGCCCCTGCCGCTGCCCCTGTCGCTGCTGGCGGCCCTGCTGCTGGCCCTGTGCCTGTCCCTGCCCGGCGCCGCCCTGGCCGGTCACGGCGGCGAACCCGCCCGCAAGGACGGCATCCTGCTGGTGGCCTTCGGCACCACGGTGGAAGAGGCCCGGCCCGCGCTGGACAACATCGAACGGCTGGTGCGCGCCGCCCATCCCGGCGCCGAAATCCGCTGGGCGTGGTCGGCCCGCAAGGCCCGCGCCTCGCTGATCAGCGAAGGCAAGCCCGCCGCCTCGCCCCAGCAGGCCCTGGCCGACATGGCCGAAGAGGGCTTCACCCACGTGGCCGTGCAGTCGTTCCACACCATCACCGGCGAGGAATTCCACGGCCTGCTGGCCACCGCCAAGGCCATGGAAGGGCTGCCCAAGGGGCTGACCCGCATCGCCGTGGGCCTGCCGCTGCTGGCTTCCACCGACGACGCCGAATCCCTGGCCGTGGCCCTGAAGTCGCTGCTGCCCAAGGAACGCAAGCCCGGCGAGGCCGTGGTGTTCCTGGGTCACGGCAACCCGCACCACCCCGCCGCGCTGAGCTACCCGGCCATGCAGTTCTACCTGACCAAGGCCGACCCGCTGGCCTTCGTCGGCGTGGTCGAGGGTTCCCCCTCGTTCGACGACGTGGCCAGGGCCCTGGCCGAACGCAAGGTGCGCACCGCGTGGCTGGTGCCGCTGATGGCCGTGGCCGGTGACCACGCCCATAACGACATGGCCGGTGACGATCCGGAATCGTGGGCCTCGCAACTGCGCGAACGGGGCATCACCCCGCGCCCGGTGCTGCGCGGCACCGCCTCGTCCGACTCCGTGGCGGCCATCTGGCTGCGCCACCTGGACGCCGCCCTGAAGCAGCTGGACCAGTCGAACCAGTAATGCACAACGCCACCGCGCCCCGGTCCGCGCCGCATCAGGCGGGGGCCGGGGCCGCGCGGCCGCGCCGCGCCCTTCGCAGCATCCTGCTGGCCGCCCTGCTCTGGGCGGCCACGGCAGTGCTGGCCTGCCTGTTCGGGCCGTTCCGCATTCCCGTGGACGACGTGCTGCGCGCGCTGGCCGAACTGGCGCTGCCCGGCGCGCTCACCGGCGGGGCCGACGCCGCGCCCGACGCCACCCACATGCTGGTGGTCACCCGCATCCGCCTGGCCCGAGTCTGTCTGGCCCTGCTGGCGGGCGGCGGGCTGGCCGTGGCGGGCACGGTGTTTCAGGGGGTGCTGCGCAATCCGCTGGCCGACCCGTTCACCCTGGGCGTGTCCGGCGGGGCGGCCTTCGGCGCGTCGCTGGCGCTGACCCTGGGCATCGGCCCGCTGGCCGCGTGGCTGGCCCTGCATCTGCCCGCGTTCGCGGCGCTGTCGCCGCAGGCCCTGCTGCCGCTGGCCGCGCTGGCCGGGGCGCTGGCCTCGCTGGGTGCGGTGCTGCTGCTGGGCGGCGCGGCGGGCGGCGGAACCTTTCGCCGCGAAACCGTGGTACTGGCCGGGGTGGTGGTGTCCACCGTGCTCTCGGCGCTGGTCTCGCTGGTCAAGGCGCTGGACGAGGAATCGGTGTCCAGCATCGTGTTCTGGATCATGGGCAGCTTGCAGGGGCGCGGTTGGGCGCACGCGGCGGTGCTGCTGCCGTGGCTGGCGCTGGGCCTGCTGCTGGTTCTGCCGCGCTTCCGCGAACTGGACATCCTGGCCCTGGGCGACGTGCAGGCCCGGCAACTGGGCATGGATACGGCCCGCGTGCGCCTGCAACTGCTGGTGGGCGCCAGCCTGATCACGGCGGGCTGCGTGGCGGTGAGCGGGGTCATCGGCTTCGTGGGGCTGGTGGTGCCGCATCTGGCGCGGCTGCGCCTGGGCGCGGCCCACGGGCCGCTGCTGGCGGCAGGCTGGTTCGGGGGCGGCGTACTGCTGGCCTGGGCCGACGTGCTGGCCCGCACCCTGCTGCCCGGCGGCGCGGAACTGCCCGTGGGCGTGGTCACGGCGCTGCTGGGCGGGCCGTTTTTCTGCCTGCTGCTGGTGCGCGGCGGACGCGGCCCGGCAGCCCGGACGGCGGCCGCGGCGGCGGAGGGCGCGCCATGATTGAACTTTCCCGCGTGCATGCCGGGTACGGCCGCCGGACCGACTCCCCCGGCGGAAGCGACGTGCTGCACGGCGTGTCCCTGTCCGTGGCCCCCGGCGAGTTGGTGGGCCTGCTGGGACCCAACGGCAGCGGCAAGACCACCCTGCTGCTGGTGCTGTCCGGCGTGCTGGCCCCGCGCTCGGGCTCGGTGACCCTTGACGGCGCGCCCCTGCACCGCATGCGCCCGCGCGAGCGCGCCCGGCGCATCGCCGCCGTGCCGCAACGGCCGGAGCACATCCCCGATCTGGACGCCCTGTCGCTGGTGCTTATGGGCCGCTACCCGCACACCACCCTGCTGCGCGGCTACGGCCCGGACGACCATGCCGCCGCCGTGGCCGCCCTGCGCGACACGGGCTGCGCCCACCTTGCGGCGCGCGGGGCGCGCACCCTGTCCGGGGGCGAACTGCAACGGGTGCTGCTGGCCCGCGCGCTGGCCCAGGGCGCGGACACCCTGCTGCTGGACGAGGCCACGGCCGGGCTGGACGTGGCCCGCGCGCTGGACATCCTGGACCTGCTGCACGCCCGCCATCTGGCCGGGGCGCGCATCGTGGCCGCCGTGCACGACCTGAATCTGGCCGCGCTGTACTGTACCCGGCTGATATTCCTGAAGCACGGCCGCGTGGTGGAAGACGGCCCGGTGGACCGCACCTTCACCGCCGCCGTGCTGTCCGAGGTCTACGAGGCCCCGGTGGTGGTCCGGCCGCACCCGGTCACCGGCGCGCCGCAGGCCAGTTACATGCCGGGTGTGCCGCTTTCGAAACCTGCATCGTCACTGTCCGGTTTTTCCGGACACGCTTCTCCCCTTTCCGCAACGCCCCCGGAGCCGTCCGGCGTGTCCGGAATTTCCGTACAGACTCCGCCCCTCCCCACGGAGGCACAGGATGACTGACCGCATGCATCCGTCCGTTCACCAGCACGCCACGGTCCCGGCCACGGCGCGCCCCCTTCGCCCCGGCCGGACGCTGGCCGTGGCCCTGCTCCTGCCCCTGCTCCTGCTGACCGTGCTTCCCGCCGCCCGCGCCGGGCAGCCGGACGGGCCGGTGTCCGTCACCGACGACACCGGGCGGGAGGTGCGCCTGCCCCATCCCGCCCGGCGCATGGTGGCCCTGTACGGGGCGTTCAACGAACTGCTGGCGGCCATGGACCTGACCGGGCGCATCGCCGCGCGCACCGCCGCCGACGAGGAACCCGCCGCCATCCGCCACCTGCCGGTCATCGGCACGCACATGCGGCCCAGCCCGGAAATGGTGACCGCCGTGGCCCCGGACCTCGTGCTCCAGATGGAGGGCCGCCGCGAGGCGGGCGAGGCCGTGGAAGGCTTGCGCGCGCTGGGCATTCCCGTGGCGGTGTTTCGCGTGGGCTCGTTCGACGAACTGTTCGGCGTGCTGCGCCGCGTGGGCGTCCTGACCGGCGAACCGGACCGCGCCGCCGCGCTGGAAGCGGCCCTGCGCGCCCGGCTGGACGCGGTGGCCGCGCGGGTGGCAGACCGCCCCCGGCCCACGGTGTTTTTCGAGGTGCGCCACCCCAACCTGCTGGCCGCCGGAGCCGACTCCATCGTCACCGACATCATCGCCCGCGCGGGCGGCCGCAACCCCGTCACCGCCCAAGGCCGGGTGGCCCGCCTGAGCGAAGAGGAATTGCTGCGCCTGAACCCCGACGTGTACCTGCTGCAACGCGGCCCCATGAACCCGGAACCGGAGCCGCCCGCCACCCGGCCCCACTACGCCACCCTGTCCGCCGTCCGGAACGGGCGCGTGCTGGGCGTGGACGAGGCCCGCTACTCCCGCCCCGGCCCCCGCGCCGTGGACGCCGTGGAGGAGCTTGCCCGGTACCTGCACCCCGATGTATGGGCTCCCACCCCGGCCACGACCGCGCCGACCGCGCCGACCGCGCCATAGCATCCTTCAAGAGGTTTTCCATGCCCGCCCCCAACGACGTTTCCCGCCCCGCCCCCAACGCCGCGCCCGCCGCCTGCGGCACCCTGTACGGCATCGGCGTGGGCCCCGGCGAACCGGACCTGCTCACCCTGCGCGCCGCCAACGCGCTGTCGCGGGTGCGCGTGGTGTTCGCCGCCTCGTCCACGCGCAACGACTACTCGGTGGCGCTGGACATCGCCCGGCCCCACCTGCCCGCCGACGCGCGCATCGAGGCCCTGGGCTTTCCCATGACCCGCGACAGGGCCGCCCTGGCCGCCGCGTGGGAGGCCAACGCCCGCGCCGTGGCCGACACCCTGCGCAAGGGCGAGGACGCCGCCTTCCTGACCCTGGGCGACCCGCTGATCTACTCCACCTTCGGCTACCTGCTGCGCACCCTGCGCCGGGTGGCCCCGGACCTGCCCGGCGACGCGGTGCAGGTGGTGCCGGGCGTCACCTCGTACCAGGCGGCCGCCGCCCGCACCCGCACCATCCTGTGCGAGGCGGACGAAACCCTGCTGCTGGTGCCGGGCGTGAACGGCATGGACAAGCTGGCCGCCGACGTGGCCGGAGCGGACAACGCCGTGATCCTGAAGGCGTACCGCAAGTTTCCGGAAATCCGCCGGGTGCTGGCCGAACAGGGCGCGGCGGAACAGGCGGTGTTCGTCTCGCGCCTGGGCCTGCCGGGCGAGTTCATCGCCCCCTCGCTGGCCGAGGCCCCGGACGCGCCCCACTACCTGACCCTGCTGCTGGTGCCCAAGGCCCGCAGCGGCAACGAGACCGGCGAAGCGTAGCCCCCCGGTTCCCCGTTCCGTTCCCGCAACAACGACGGGCCGCCCGGCATCGCCGGACGGCCCATTCCCGTGTGCATCATAATATATGGATGGTGCGCCGCTTGGGGTTGTTTCCAAATCAGGATTTTCGTTCGTTGGCAAGGAAAACAAGCCTGCCATGAGGGAGTATACTCTTCTCGTATTCGACCGACATGGCAGGCGAAGTTTGACGTAGCCAACGGGCGAAAGGACTATTTGGAAACAACCCCTACCCCTGCTTCAACTGCTCCACCAACTGCCGCAACTCCTGCCCCATGCGGGCCAGCTCGGCCACGGCCTGCGCCGACTGCTCCATGACTTCCGCCGTCTCGGCCGCGATGCGGTTGACCTCCTCGGTGCCCCGGTTGATCTCCTCGCTGGCCGCGGACTGTTCCTCCGCCGCCGTGGCGATGGCCCGCACCCGGTCGGCCGTTTCCTGCACCACGGTCACGATCACCCCCAGCGCATCCCCGGCCATGGTGGCCAGTTCGGTGCTGCGGCCCACGGACATGGACGCCTCTTCCATGCCCTGCACGTTCTCGCGCGACGAGCCCTGGATGGCCCGCACGGCGTCGCCCACCTCGCGGGTGGCGTTCATGGTCTTTTCGGCCAGCTTGCGCACCTCGTCGGCCACCACGGCGAATCCCCGCCCGGCGTCGCCCGCGCGGGCCGCCTCGATGGCCGCGTTGAGCGCCAGCAGGTTGGTCTGGTCCGCGATGTCGCTGATCACGTTCAGGATCTGCCCGATGGACTCGGCCCGGTCGCCCAGTTCGTGCAGGCTGCCCCGGAGCAGGGCGGTCTTGTCGTTGACGTCCTCGATGGCCTCCACCACCGAGCGCACGATGCCCTCGCCGTCCTCCGCCTGGCGGCGGGCCTTTTCCGCGTTGTCGGCGGCGGACGAGGCGTTGCGGGCCACCTCCATGACCGTGGAGTTCATCTCCTCCATGGCCGTGGCGGTTTCTCCGGTGCGTTCGCGCTGCACGTCGGCCCCCCGGCTGGCCTGCTCGATCTGGGCGGCCAGCTGCTCCGACGCGGAGCCCACCCGGTCCACGATGACTTCCAGCCGCGCGGCGGCCTGGTGCATGCCCTCGCTCCTGGCGCGTTCCGCCTCGGCGCGGGCGGCCTCGGCCTCGGCCATGGCCCGGCGGGCCTGCGCGCCCTGCTCCTCGGCCTCGCGGGTCTTCTGCTCCGAGGTGGCGATCATGTCCTTCAGCCGGTCCACCATGGTGCGCAAGGCGGTGGCCAGCGTGCCGATTTCGTCCGAGCGGGCCAGGTCCAGCCGCCGCGAAAGGTCGCCCCCGGCCACGGCGCTGGCGAATTCCACGCCCTTGCCCAGCGCGTTGGCGATGTTGCGCACGATGAAGAAGATCACCGTGCCCACCAGCACCAGAATGACCGTGGTGGCGGCCACGCTGACGTTGCGGATGGCCGCCACCGGGTCGCGGATGTCGCTTTCGTCCACGGTGACGCACATGATCCATCCGGTGGAGGGTTCTTCCATGAAATAGGCGAACTTGGTGATGCCCTGCCAGGGGTAGGCGATGCTGCCGGTGCGTTGCGCCAGCACCTGCTTGCCCCACTCCAGTTCGCTGATGTCGGTCTTGAGGATCAGCGAGGCGTCGGGGTGGACGATGATCTTGCCGGTGCGCGCCACCAGGAAGGCATAGCCGGTCTTGCCGATCCTGATGGGATTGATGAACTCCTTGGCATACCTGGCAAGGTCCACCGAACCGTACAGCACGCCCGCCACCTTGCCGTCCACCTGCATGGGCGCGGCCACCACGATCACGGGGGTGTTGGTGGTCATGCTCATGAGTGGCTCGGACACGGTGGCCTCGCCCTGCATGCCGCGCTTGAAGTAGTCGCGGCCGGAGCGGTTCTCCTTGCCCACGGATTCGTCCAGGTTGCTGGCCGCCACCACGCCGTCGGGCCCCAGCACGTTGACCACCTGGTACACGTCGTAGGTGGCCACCACCTGCCGCAACGCCTCGTTGGCGCGGCGGACGGCCGCGGCCCGGTCGGGGGCGGCAGGATCGCCGCCCGGCGGCGTCCGCAGCACGTCCAGCAGCACGTTGCGCGAGGTCTGCGTGGCGATGTCGCCGCGCTGGTCCTGAATGCGCCTGCCGAGTTCGCCCACGGCGGCGCGCACCATCATTTCCGACTGGGCCTTGATGGCGCTGTGCAGAGCGTTTTCCGACACGGAATAGGACAGCCACGAAGACACGGCCATGCCCGCCAGCACCAGCCCCAGCGTCGGCACGAGGAAGCGGTTGCGAAGATTCCAGCCCATGGAGCACCTCGCCCTGTTGCAGCCCTCCCCCGAGAGCATCGCATCAAAGCCCGAGTGTGCCAGCATACCATGCCGGCCGGGCAGGCGATAGCCCCGCGCCGTAAAAAATACTGCGCGGAAAACGGGATGGGGCCGGACGCCGCGTCAGGAACGGGTGGCGGCCATGGCGTCCAGGCTCCACGCGGTGGCCCGCGCCAGCACGTCGCCCATGGCGGTCTCGAAGGCTTCGGCCACCTGCGGCAGGCCGGACCCGGCGGCGGGGCAGTCACGCCCGATGGCGGTGAAGGCCACGATGCGCCCGGTCTTCAGGTCCACCAGGCGCAGGGCCAGTTCCACCTCCACCGTGGGCGCGGACGCGCCGCCCACCATGCGGGTGTTGAAGCGGCGCAGGTCGCTCATCAGCCGGTAGTCGGGGTAGATGCCCGCCGATTCCTCGGCCGCGCCGTCCAGACGCCCGTTCCGCTCGAAGGCTTCCACCAGCAGCCGCTGCACCAGGCGCGGCGCGGGGCTGGTCCACTTGGCCCCGGCATAGTAGCGCACCTCGCGCCCGGTCACGCCCCCCAGGACAAGGGCGATGCGGTCGGTATCCAGCATGCGGCTGGTTTCCGGCAGGGACACGGCCAGTTGCAGGGGCAGCGCGCCACCCGCACCGGGCGCACCGGGCGCGCCGGGCGCGGGCATGGCCGGGGCCAGCAACAGGTGGGTGGGCGCGGGGCCGGGGTCCAGCACGCGGGCGCAGCCGGACAGCGCGGCCAGCAGCAGGCAGGCCAGCGACAGCGAAAGCAGCAGCCCCCGGCGGGCGGAAAGAGGCGCGCGCCGATTGAATGCGTACGGGGCGAATGCGTACGGGTCGAATGCGCGCGTATGGGTGGCGGGCATCATCGGGCATCATACTCCGGTACGGGGTTGCCGAACAGGAAGCGGCGGGGGTCGCTTTCCACCTTGTGGGCCAGCCGGTCCAGCGTGGCCACCAGTTGCCGCGCCTCGGCCAGCAGGCGGCGCATGTCCTCCAGCCCTTCGCCGGAAAACTTGGCCACGCCCGGCTCGGCCCGGGCCACCAGCCCGTCCATGCGCCGGGCCATGTCGCCCACGGCGCGGGTGGAGTCGCGCAGGTCGGTGCGCAGGTAGTCGCGCATGTCGCCGGTGGCGTTCTCCAGCCCGGCGGAGGCGTTGGCCAGGCGCCGGGTGGTCACGTCCAGGTTGCCGATGATGCGGTCCATGGCGTCGGCCCGCGCGGCAAGGCGCGCCGTGAGCATGTCCAGCGATTGCAGGGTCTGGGCCAGGGCCCGGCGGTTCTCGTCGTCGGCCATGCCCGCGATGCGCTGGATCAGTTCGCGGCCGTCGGAAACCACGGCGGGCAGCCCGGCGAACAGGGCTTCCAGCCGCGAAAGCTGGGCGGGAATCACCGCCACATCCTCGCCGTCGTGCGGCTTGAGCAGCGGGCTGGTGGCCGTGCCGCCGGAAATCTGCACCACGGTCACCCCGGTGATGCCGCGCGCCTCCAGCGAGGCCATGGAATCTTCGCGCACCGGGGTGTCGGCCGCGATCTCGATGCGCACCTTGACCCGGCCGGGGTCGGTGGGGCTGATGGTGATGGCCTTCACCGTGCCCACCTTCACCCCGTTGAACAGCACGTCGTTGGCCACGCTGAGGCCGGAAACGTGCCCGGTGAAGTTGATGTCGTACTGCACCAGGTTCACGCCGCCGCCGCGCCCGGCCGTCCACAGGATGAAGGCCAGCGCCCCCACCACGGCCATGAGCGTGAACACCCCGACCAGTACGTAACTGGCTCTGATTTCCATGCGTTCTCCCTTGGAAACAGCCCCTAGCGTGTCCCGTCCGGGCCGCCATGCCCGGCGTGGCCGGACACCCCGGCGGCCACGCGCCCGCGCGGTCCGGTGAAATATTCGCGCAGCCACGGGTGGTCCACCCGCAGCAACTCGCCGATGGCGCCCACGGCGTAGATGCGCTTCTCGGCCAGCACGGCCACCCGGTCGCACACGGCGTACAGCGAATCCAGGTCGTGGGTGATCATGACCACGGTAAGCCCCAGCGCGGCGCGCAGGTCGGCGAGCAGCGCGTCGAAGGCCGCCGCTCCGATGGGGTCCAGCCCGGCCGTGGGTTCGTCCAGGAACACCACAGCCGGGTCCATGACCAGCGCGCGGGCCAGCCCGGCCCGCTTGCGCATGCCGCCGGAAAGCTCGGACGGGTATTTCAGCGCCGCCTCCGGCGCCAGGCCCATCATGCGCAGCTTCATGGCGGCCACGTCGTCCATGGCGTCGGGCGGCAGGTTGGTGAACTCGCGCAGGGGCACCTTGATGTTCTCGATGACCGTCAGCGAGGAGAACAGCGCCCCGTCCTGGAACAGCACCCCCCACTGGCGGCGCACGGCGCGGCGCGCGTTCTCGTCGGCGCGGGTGATGTCCACCCCCAGCACGCGCACGTCGCCCGCCTGGGGGCGGCGCAGGCCAAGGATGGTGCGCAGCAGCACGGACTTTCCCGAGCCGGATCCCCCGATGAGCCCCAGCACTTCGCCGGGCTGCACGTCCAGGTCGAGGTTCTCGTGCACCGTCACCGGGCCGAAGCGGTTGGCGATGCCCCGCAGCGAGATGATCGGCGCGCCCCCCACCCTACACCCCCAGCGACATGAACAGGATGGCGAAGCCCGCGTTGGCCACGATGACCAGGAAGATCGACTCCACCACCGCCTGGGTGGTTAGCCGGCCCACCGACTCCGCGCTGCCGGTCACCCGGAAGCCCTGGAAGCAACCCACGATGCCGATGATCAGCGCGAAGAACGGGGCCTTGACCAGCCCGGTGACGAAGTTGGTCAGCCGGGTGATCTCCTGGAAGCGCACGGCGAACGCGCCGGGCGAGATGCCCAGCGACAGCCACGAGGCGATGCCCCCGCCCAGCACGCCCATGAAGTCGGCGATGAAGGTCAGCACCGGCAGCATCAGCACCAGCGCCACCACGCGGGGGATCACCAGCACTTCCATGGGGTCCAGCCCCATGGAGCGCATGGCGTCCACCTCTTCGTTGGCCACCATGGCCCCGATCTGGGCGGTGAACGACGAGCCGGAGCGGCCCGCCACGATGAGCGCGGTCAACAGCACGCCCAGTTCGCGCAGGGTGGAGACCTCGATCAGGTTCACCACGAACACCTGCGCGCCGAAGCGGGTGAACTGCTCCGACCCCATGTACGCGGTGACCAGCCCGATGAGGAAGGTGAGCAGGGCCACGATGGGCACGGCCTGGATGCCGGTCTGCTCCATGTGGTGCACGATGGACACCCAGCGCAGCCGCCACGGGCGCGCCACGGACGCGGCCAGCGAGACCAGGAACATGCCCAGGAACCCCACGATGGAGCGGGCCTGCTCCAGTTCCTCGACGATGGAGCCGCCGATGGCGTGCAGCGCGCCCAGCACCGGCGAAACGCGGCGCTCGCGCGGCACCACGGAAATGTCGATGGCCCGAACCCGGTCCAGCAGCACGGACTGGCCGGGATCGGGCACGCGCCACGCCACCTGCGCCCCCGCCGCCGCCATGTTGGCCGCGGCCCGGCACAGCAGCTGCGCCCCGGCGGTGTCCAGGCGGGTCACCCCGGAAAGGTCCAGATGCACCACGGGGGCATCGCCCTGCACGCCGCAACTCTGGCATACCTCGGCGCAGCGGCGCAGCAGCCGGGCGGTCATGCGGCCGATGGAGCCCACCTCCCACGCGCCGGAAAAGGTGAACACCTGTTCGCGCGCGCAGGCTTCCGCCGCCCCGCCGTGGGCCGCGTCCATGTCCGGCGCGGCGGGCGCGCAGGTCAGCCCCGGCTCGTGCGGCCCGGCATGGGCGTCCGGGTCGGGACGCCGGTAGTCGCCCTTGAGGGTGGGTTCCCGGAACGGGGGGACGGTTTCGCGCATCGGGTCAATCTACCACGCCCCAAGGACAGCGCCAAGGGCTGCGGACCGGACGGGACCCGACGGGACTGGGCGGAACTGGACGGAACTGGGCGGGGCCGAATGGGGCCAAGGGGAGATGGAAGGGGGGCGGAGGGAACGCAAGCCGACATGCGCGCCGGACCGGAGAGCGGCCCGCGAACCGCGCCGCGCCATGCAGCCCGGCGGCAGCCAAACGCCAAGAGCCGCGCGGCCCGAGTCCGCGCGCACCATGCGAACCTTCGATGGCGACTCTCCGATGGCGGCGATGCGACGGCGACGGCTATTCCACGTCGTCGTCGTACCACTCGTGCTCGTAGCCGTCGGTGAGCTTGTAGCTGCGCACTTGCAGCAGCAACTCCCCGTCCTTTTCGCGCACCGTGCCCACGATCTCCACGTGGGCGTTGATGTGCGCCGCAAGGTCGGCCCCGGCACCGCGAGGGACGATGTGGAACTCGGTATCCCCGGCGGCCACGGCCACCTTGGCGGCCATGTCGTCGTGCCCCTTCAGGGTGAGCGGCACGATGTACCCCTGAATAGTCCTGATGCCTTCCATGGTGTTCACAAATGGCTCTCGCGCGAACGGGAAAGGGTCCGCCTTTCGGACCCACACAACACTGCGGAATATTACCCCTTTCCTGAAAACGCAAGCGTTTGGTGGGACCCGGTGTGCAAAAAATTTCCCGCGCGGAAAATTGCGTGCTATTCCATGATATTACATGTTCAATATTTCACGCGCCATGGCGCGGCGGGCAATCCCGGCCTGCCGGAACCGGTCTTGGGAGTTGTTTCCAAATTAGGATTTTCGTTCGTTGGCAAGGAAAACGAGCCTGCCATGAGGGCGTATGCGGCAGCCGTTATGCGAGTCTTCGAGCATTACGGATGGCGACCGCATCGCGCTCTTATCGTATTCAACCGAGCCGTAGCCGTTAGGCGAGCGCGCAGCGCGAGTCTTACGGATAAGGACAGCAACGCTATAGCAGGCAAAGTTTGACCGCGTTGCGCTCGATGCCCGTAAAGCTCGCAAGCTCGCTTAACGGGCACGCTTCGCGCCCTTCGGGTCGGTCAGCCAACGGGCGAAAAGACAATTTAGAAATAACTCCTAGATCCTGCGTCCCAGATACGCGGTATCCACGCCGTACAGGTGCGACGCCTGCGGCGCGGATTCCCCGTTATCCTCGTCCACCACCGAATAGCCGGTGACGTCAAGGGTGAAATAGCCGTCCTCGATCTGATTGGCGATGCCCGTCACCACCACTTCCAGCCCGTCCAGTTCCAGGTCGGTGACGCCCCGCAGCAGAAAGATGCGGTCGTCCATGGTTTCCAGCAGCGGGCCGTCGTCGGTGACCACCACCACGCCGGTCACCACCACCTCGGGGGTTTCCGGCCCCATGGTCATGCCCGCCGCGTGGGCCGCCGGGCTCACGAGCATCCAGTTCGACAGCAGCACCAACAGCGACAACAGCACCATGGCCGCAACCGCAGGCAGCCTGCCGCCCGCGCGCGCCGCCGCGCCGCGCATTCCTTCCTCCGTCCGCGCCATCATGATCCGGCCCTCTTCCTTAGACATCCGCAGACATCCGCCACGCCCGTCCTGCACGGGCTCTTTCCCTTCCGTCCCGTCCCGGCCGCAGTCCCCCGGAATCTCACCCCGCCGCATCCACCACCACGAAATCGCGCACCGTGAACAGCAGCCTTCCGTCGCGCGCCGCCAACCGGCCCGTGGCCGTCACCTTGCGGCGGCACAGGGCCAGCAGCGCCGGATGGTCCGCCACGTTGCCCACCACCAGTTCGCGCTCGCGGTCGTCGGCGATGAGCACGCCCGAAACCTCGTAATTCTCGCCCCAGGCATCCGGCAGCACGTAGCCGGTGACGGACACCAGGGATTCGCCGCCCCGGACCGGCTGCCGGGCCCCTGCCGCGCCAACGGCGCTGGCGGGCTCCCCAAGGCCCTCGGGAAGCCCGCCGCCCAGGCCGGGGACAGGGTGTTCGGGTGCGGCGGGCACAATGGCCGCGCCACTCCGGTCCTTGTGCGGGTGCTGCCGGGAATCCATGCCGCGCGCAGAGCACTTTCCGCGCCATATCGCCAAGTTGGCGCTGTTTCTAGACTTTTTGTATAGGCACGTCAAAAACAGGAATTTAAAATTCCTGTTTTTGCGGGTTGGCCGATCAATGCCCCCCGGATTCTCCGCCAGCCTGCCATTTCCGTATGCAATGTTTTATTGTATCATACTGTGTATAAATAACATATACAATAAACAGAACTTAAAATTCCGATAACCATAAACAAGACCTCGGAATTCTCCTTTCTTCACACCCGGCCCCCCCCGCCATAACGCCGCGCGCCGGTCACGGAAGAAATCCCGTGCCCGGCGCGCGAAAGAACAACTTAGAAACAGCCCGCTAGCCGCGCAGCTTGTAATCCTCCTTGCGCAGCCCGTGCCGGGTCATCAGCTTGTGCAGTTGCCGGGTGGTCACCCCGGCCAGCGCGGCGGTGCGCTGCACGCTGCCCCCGCACTGGGCCAGCGCCCGCTCCAGGTAGGCCCGCTCGAACACGTCCACCGAGCGGCGGCGCGCCTCGGCCAGGGGCAGGGTGGTGTCCACGGTGGCCAGCCGCCCGCCCCCGCCGGGGCCGAAGAATTCCGCCGGAAAGCTGTCCGGCGTGAGCACGTTGCTGCTTTCAAGGATGCACGCCCGCTCGATGAGGTTTTCCAGTTCGCGCACGTTGCCCGGCCAGTCGTAGCCCATGAATGCGTCGATGACCTCCGGGTGGATGGACCGGATGTCCTTGACCATCTGGGCGTTGTAGCGGCGCACGAACAGTTCGGCCAGCAGCAGCAGGTCTTCCTTGCGCTCGCGCAGGGGCGGCACGTCCACGGGAAACACGTTGAGCCGGTAGTACAGGTCGCGCCGGAAGCGCCCCTGCGCGCACAGCGCGGCCAGATCCTCGTTGGTGGCGGCGATGACCCGCACGTCGGCCCGCAGCACCGCCTCGCCCCCCACCCGCTGGTAGGCCCGGTCCTGCAACACGCCCAGCAGCTTGATCTGGGCCGACTGGCTGACCGTGCCGATTTCGTCCAGAAAGATGGTGCCGCCCTCGGCGATCTCGAACTTGCCCGGCTTCTTGCGCACCGCGCCGGTGAACGCGCCCTTCTCGTGGCCGAACAGTTCGCTTTCGATGAGCGTGTCCGGAATGGCCCCGCAGTGCACGCTGATGAACCGCCGCGAACGCCGGTTGCTGTGGTTGTGGATCAGCCGGGCGATGAGGCTCTTGCCGGTGCCCGTCTCGCCCGTAAGCAGCACGGTGCTGCGCGTACCCGCCACCAGCCGCACCTTGTCGAACACCTCGCGCATGCGCGGGCTGTTGGTGTGGGCCAGGTCCACCGCGTCGCCCGCCCAGTGGCGGTCGCGCAGGTAGTCCAGCTCCGAGCGCACCAGCGCCGATTCGTGCAGCTTCTGGGCGACAAGGCGCACCTCCTCCTCCAGCAGGGGGTACGACAGGTAGCCCCCGGCCCCGGCCTGCACCGCGTCCACGGCGTGGCGCACGGCGTCGGCTTCAGCCAGCACGATGATTTCGGCCGAGGGCACCCGGCGCTTCACCTCCCACACCGCCTCGTGCAGCACCCGGCGCGAGGGCTCGCGCCCTTCCAGCAACAGGCCGAGGTCGATCATCACCATGTCCAGCGCGCGGCCGGTGGCCTGGGCCAGCGCCTCCGGCCTGGTGCGGCAGGGAATGACCGTGACGTCGCCGGAAAAGCTGGCGCGCAGCACGTGCAGGGCGTCTTCACGGGGGGTGACGGCGAGCAGGTATTTCATGCGATCCTCGTTGCCCTTCCGCCTATGGGAAGCCGGGCCGGAGCGCAAGCCCCGCGTGGGGGCTGCACGGGCGGCCCCCCTCCGGCTTTACAAGCACGGGGCCGCGCGGCTAGGCTGCGCCATCGTCCCCGTGCCCCCGGCGGCCCGCCGCCGGGACATCCGCCCACCCGCATCGCAGGAGCGCGCCAATGGCCCAACGCACCGCCATCATCCCCGCCGGGGCCCCCGCCCCGGTCGGCCCCTATTCCCCCGGCCTCGCCTGCGGCGGGCTGCTGTTCGTCTCGGGCCAGTTGCCCGTGGACCCGGCCACCGGAGCCTTCGTGGAAGGCGACATGGGCGCGCGCGCCCGCCAGTGCCTGCGCAACGTGCAGGCCGTGGCCCAGGCCGCGGGCGCGGACCTGGACCAGGTGGTCAAGGTCACCGTGTTCCTCACCGACCTGGCCGACTTCGCGGCCATGAACGCCGCCTACGCGGAATTCTTCGCCGCGCCCTTCCCGGCCCGTTCCACCATCCAGGTGGCGGCGCTGCCGCTGGGCTCGAACATCGAGATCGAGGCCATCATCGATCTCCCCTGAGGGATATCCCCTGACGGGCAGTTCCTGACGGACCTCCCCCGATGCGCCCGCGTCCGGCGGCCCCACCGGCAACGGTGCTCCGCCGGGCGCGCATCCCCCGGTCCTCCACACTCCGTGCCGCCCGCGCAACTCGCCATATCCCCAGACATTTCCCGCCGCCCGGCTCCGGCCTCCCCCCACGCAACCAACGTCCACTTTTTCCGGACAACGCGCATTTCCCCCAGGCATCCCCCATTGACCTCGCCGGATGATGGGGATATTCCCCTTGTTCATGAAAATGATTTTCAACTTCAAAGCAGCGGACAGGATATCCGTCCCTCCTTTCCGCCGGGGCGTGCCTCCTTCCGGCAACGCGGGGAACGCGCCATGCTAAGCACCCTGCTGCACCAGTTCGCGGAATCGCTCGGCAACGCCATCGACGCCAAGGACGCCCACACCCGCTCGCACTCCGAGGAAGTGGCCCTGGCCGCCTTCCTGCTGGCGCGGGCCATGGGGTTTTCCCCGGCCGACGCCGACCGGGTGCACGTGGCCGGGCACCTGCACGACATCGGCAAGATCGGCGTGCCCGACGCCGTGCTGCTGAAGGCGGGCACCCTGTCCCCCGAGGAATGGGAGCACATGCGCGCCCACCCGGTCATCGGCGCGCGCATCGTCAGCCCGGTGGCGGACCTGGCCGACGAGGGCGTGGCCGCCATGATCCTGCACCACCACGAACGGTGGGACGGCCGGGGCTACCCGCACGGCCTGCGCGGCGAGGCCATCCCCCTTGGCGCGCGCATCATCGCCCTGGCGGACAGCCTGTCCGCCATGCTCCAGCACCGTCCCTACCGCCCGGCCATGCATTTCGAGCAGGCCGAGGCGGAACTGCTGCGCTGCTCGGGCAGCCAGTTCGACCCGGCCGTGGTGCGGGCCTTCGTGACCGTGCGCGACGAACTGCACCGCGCCTTCAGCACGCCCCATCCGCCCCGGTCCGAACTGGGCGGCGCCGCCGTCGCGGCCTGCGCGGTGGCCGCCTGCTGCCGCCACGGCCACGACGCCCCCGCGTTCTCCGGCACCGGCCACGCCCTGCCGTCCGAAACATCCGCCACCACGGCGGCAACGCCCAACGGCCCGGGCGGGGCGGGCACGGCCGACCCCGTCCGCCGCAACGACATCACCGCCCCACGGAGCGCCACATGGGAAGACACGTGGGAAGACGGTCGCGCCGCTCCGCGCGGCCTGCTGATCCCGGTGCCCGCATGAACCACACCCCCTCGTGCAATACCGATGCCGCCAACGCCGCCCGCACCACCGACCGGACCTCCGCCGCAAGCATCGTCGGCCTGCCCCTGGCCACCCCGCGCTGGCTGCGCCGCCTGATCGACGCCTTCTGGCGCGGCGTGGACGCGCTGAACCCGCGCACCCGGCTGGCCATCGCCCTGTTCCTGGTGGTGGTGGTGCCCGCCGGGGTGCTGCTGCACCACCTGGAATCGCAGGGCCACGCCGTGCTGCCCGGACTGCCGCGGGCACTGCCCGTGACCGTGTTCGAGGATGCCGTCCTGGCCGTGGCCCTGTACCTGGCCGGGGCGCTGGTGCTGTGCATCCCCGTGGCCGGGCTGATCTGCCGTTTCGTGCTCATGCGCGACATCCACGCCATCAACGCCTTCTGCCTGGCCCTGCGCGAAGGCCGCCAGCCGCGCCCCCTGTCGCTGCCCAACGAGCAGGAGGACGAGCACGACCTGCTGCGCCTGAAGCGCAACCTGGAGTGGATGGCCCACCTGGTGGCCAGCCGCGAACGGCACCTGATGGCCCGGCTGGAGGCCACGGACAGCCGCGCCCGGCACATGGAGGAACTGGCCGTGCGCGACGCCCTGACCGGCCTGTTCAACCGCCGCCACTTCGAACGCCGCCTGGCCGAACTGGCCGCAGAGGCCCGGCTGCGCCCGCCCTTCCACCTGATGCTGGTGGACTGCGACCGCTTCAAGGCCGTCAACGACACCCACGGGCATTCGGCGGGCGACGAACTGCTGCGCCTGCTGGGCGACGTCATCGCCGAGGCGGTGCGCGTGGGCACCGACACCCCCTGCCGCATCGGCGGCGACGAGTTCGGCATCCTGTTCGCCTGCCCGGACGAGAATTCCGTGCGTGCCGTGGCCGAACGCATCCGCCACCGCTTCGCCCAGTGCCAGAACCACGGCTGCACCCTGAGCATCGGCATCGCCCGCTACCGCCAGCAGGGCGAAGGCCGCGCCGACGCCGCCTGCCAACTGGCCCCGGTGACCGACGCGGGCAACGCCGCCAGTGCGGGCGAGGGCGCGCCCCTGGCCGTGCAGGCCATGGTGGCCCGCGCCGACGGCGCCGTGTACGCGGTGAAGCGACGGGGCGGCAACGGCATCGCGGTACGGTAGCTACGGTAGCAATGGCCGTTGGCCCCTCCCGTCCGCTTTCCCCCTTGACCGGGTGTAACCAAGATGGTTACAGTCTCCTCATGATCCGCAGCTTTGCGCACAAGGGTCTTGAAGACCTCTTCTACGACGGCGCCACCAAAGGCGTGCAGCAGAAGCATGTGCGCAAGTTGCTCGACGTTCTGGACCTTCTCGACAACGCGCGCGAGGTCCGGGACATGAACTTTCCCGGTTCGGGCCTGCACCCGCTCAAGCGGAATCTGGCCGGGCATTGGGCCGTGAAGGTATCCGGCAACTGGCGCCTGACATTCCGCTTCGAAAACGGCGATGCCCATATCGTGGACTATCAGGACTACCACTAGGAGAACCGCCATGCGTACCCGCACCAGAAAGCCCACGCACCCTGGGGGAATCCTGTTCAGGATGCACATGGACCCGCTGGGCATCACCATCACCGAACTGGCGCGGCGCCTGGGCATTTCGCGCAAGGCGCTTTCGGCCATCGTCAACGAACGCGCGTCCGTCACGCCGGACATCGCCCTGCGCCTTTCCCGCGCGCTGGACACCACGCCGGAACTCTGGCTGGGCATGCAGCAGGCGTACACCCTGTGGGAAACCGCCAATACCCGGACGGAATGGCGAGACGTGCAGCCCATCAAGGCGGCCAACGCGTAGCCTTGCGGACGGAAACACCCCGCCGATGCGCTGCATCGGCGGGGTGTTTCGTCATGAGCCCATTCGTATCGCCGGTTTCGTCGGCGTGTCCACCTGTCCGTATCCGTGTGTCCGCGCCCGCAACCGGGCTACGCCTGCGGTTGCGTGACGGCCCGCTCGTTGCCCAGCGCGCGCCCCATCTTGCGTTGCAGCCAACGGCTCAGCCTGTCCAGGTACATGTAGTACACCGGGGTGATGTACAGGGTCAGCAGCTGCGACACCATCAGGCCGCCCACCACGGCCAGGCCCAGCGGCCTGCGTTCCTCGGCGCCCGCGCCGAAGCCCACGGCGATGGGCAGCGCGCCCATGAGCGCGGCCATGGTGGTCATCATGATGGGCCGGAAGCGCACCAGGCAGCCGTGGAAGATGGCGTCGGCCGGTGCGCGGCCCTCCACGCGCTCGGACTCGATGGCGAAGTCGATCATCATGATGGCGTTCTTCTTCACGATGCCGATGAGCATGATGATGCCCACGAAGGCGTACAGGTTCAGGTCGTACCCGAAGAACATCAGCGTGAGCAGCGCGCCCATGCCCGCCGAAGGCAGGCCCGAAAGGATGGTCAGCGGATGGATGAAGCTCTCGTACAGGATGCCCAGCACGATGTAGATGACGAACACCGCCAGGACCAGCAGCACGGCCATGCCCTGCAACGAGTTCTGGAAGGCCTGCGCCGTGCCCTGGAACGAGCCCACCACGTCGGCGGGCAGCAGGGGCGAGGCCACCTGCTCGACCTGCGCCACCCCCTCGCCCAGGGCCACGCCGGGCCGCAGGTTGAAGGACACGGTCACCGAGGGCAACTGGCCGGAATGGTTCACCGACAGCGGCCCCACCCCTTCGC
This sequence comes from Nitratidesulfovibrio sp. 1201_IL3209, assembly GCF_036763125.1. NCBI lineage: Bacteria > Pseudomonadati > Thermodesulfobacteriota > Desulfovibrionia > Desulfovibrionales > Desulfovibrionaceae > Nitratidesulfovibrio > Nitratidesulfovibrio sp. 1201_IL3209. The sequence continues at coordinate 20,860 of NZ_JBAIYT010000004.1, read as the reverse complement.
TGAGGCTGGCCAGGGTGTCCAGCGGCACCAGCATGCCGGAATTGGCCCGCACGTACAAAAGCGGCAGCACCGAGGCGTCGCGCTGGTATTCCGGCAGCAGTTCCAGCAGCACGGCGTAGTCGTTGGTGGGCGCGTAGATGGTGGACACCTGCCGCGAACTGAACCCCGACTGCAACGCCTCTTCGATGCGCTGGGCCGATACGCCGAGGGCCGCCGCCTTGTCGCGGTGGATGGTCACGCGCACCTCGGGGTTCTTCAGTTGCAGGTCGCTGGTCACGTCCTGCAACCCGGGCAGGGTGCGCATGCGTTCTTCCAGCAGGGGGGCCACCCGGTACAGTTCCTCGGTGTCCGGCCCCTGGATGGTGTACTGGTACAGGCTCTTGGTGGTGCGGCCGCCGATGTTGATGGACGGCGGATTGGACACGAAGGCCTGGATGCCGGGCAGGGTGTTCAGTTTCGGGCGCAGCCGCTGGATGACCTGTTCCGGGGTTTCCTTGCGCTCGTGGCGGTCCTTCAGCATGATCACCAGCCGCCCGGCGTTGCCGCCAAGGTTGGGACCGCCCGCGCCCACGATGGAGGTGAACGAGGCGATGGCCGGGTCCTCCGCCAGCACCGCGTGCAGGGCGGTCTGGTTGCGCACCATGGCGTCGAACGAGATGGACTGGTCCGCCTCGGTGAAGCCGGAAAGCTGGCCCGTGTCGCCGCTGGGCAGAAAGCCCTTGGGCATGACCACGAACAGCCAGGCCGTCAGCCCGAACACCCCCAGCGACACCAGAAAGGTCATGAAGTGATGGCGGGTGGTGAAGCGCAGGGTGCGCTCGTAGATGTGCAGCAGCCCGTCGAAGAACGCCTCCAGCGCGTTGTACACGCGGCCGTGGCGCTCGGCGCCGTGCGGCTTCAGGAAACGGCTGCACAGCATGGGCGTGAGGGTCAGCGAAACCACGCCCGACAGGCCGATGGCCACCATGATGACCACCGAGAATTCGCGGAACAGTCGCCCCACCACCCCGCCCATGAACAGCACGGGGATGAACACCGCCGCCAGCGAGATGGTCATGGAGATGATGGTGAAGCCGATCTCCTTCGAGCCGTCCAGGGCCGCCTGCATGACCGGCTTGCCCATTTCCTTGTGGCGCACGATGTTCTCGAGCATGACGATGGCGTCGTCCACCACGAAGCCCACGGCCAGGGTCAGGGCCATCAGCGACAGGTTGTCCAGGCTGTGCCCGAACACGTACATCAGCGCGAAGGTGCCCACCACCGACATGGGCAGGGCCAGGCTGGGGATGACCGTGGCCGACAGGCTGCGCAGGAACAGGAAGATCACCAGCACCACCAGGAACACGGTGAGCACCAGGGTGAACTTCACGTCGTCCACCGATTCTCGGATGGTCTGCGAGCGGTCGTACATCACGTTCAGGTGCACGGACGCGGGCAACTGCCGCTCGAACGAGGGCAGGAGGTCCTTCACCGCGTTGACCACGGCCACGGTGTTGGAGCCGGGCTGGCGCTGCACGGCCAGCACGATGCCGCGCGTGTCGTTGAACCAGGTGAACTGCTTGTCCTGCTCCACGCTGTCGATGACCCGGCCAAGCTCGCCCAGGCGCACCGGCGCGCCGTCGCGCCAGGCCACCACCATGGGCCGGTACGAGGCCGCGTCGAACAGCTGGCCGCTGGCCTGGATGTTGCGCGAGGTGTGGTCGCCCTGCAGGGTGCCGGTGGGCAGGTTGACGTTGGAGTCGGCGATGGCCGTGGCCACCTCGTCCAGGCCAAGGCCGCGCGTGGCCAGGGCGCGCGGATCCACCTGGGCGCGCACCGCGTACTTCTGCGAACCGTACACCTGCACCTGGGCCACCCCGGCCACCATGGAGATGCGCTGGGCCAGCATGGTGTCCGCGTATTCGTTCACCTGCGACAGGGGCAGGGTGGGCGAGGTGAGCGCGATGTACAGGATGGGCTGGTCGGCGGGGTTGACCTTGCGGAAGTAAGGCGGCGTGGTCATGTCGTCGGGCAGGCGGCGCTGCGCCTGCGAGATGGCCGACTGCACGTCCAGCGCGGCCGCGTCGATGTCGCGGTCGAGGGCGAACTGGATGGTGATGCGGGTGCGCCCCAGCGTGCTCGACGAGGTCATGGAGTCGATGCCCGCGATGGTGGCGAACTGGCGTTCCAACGGGGTGGCCACGGCGCTGGCCATGGTTTCCGGGTCGGCCCCGGAAAGCTCGGCCGTCACCTGGATGGTGGGAAAGTCCACGTTGGGCAGGTCGCTGACCGGCAGGTTGCGGTAGCCCACCACCCCGAACAGGAACATGGCCAGCATGACCAGACAGGTGGTCACCGGCCTGCGGATGAAGAACGCCGCGATGTTCACTGGCGCGCCTCCGCCGGGGCCGCGCCCTTGCCGCCGGATTCGACCTTCTGGCCGGGCTGGCCGGGCTGGCCGGACGGAGAGGACTGGGCGGCGGGAACCTCACCGGCGGGGGCCTTTTCCTCCACCACCGCGCCGGGGGTCAGGCGCAGGTGGCCGTCCACCACCACCCGCTCGCCCTCGGCCACGCCCTCCTCCACCACCACCAGGCCGCCGTACGCAAGGCCGGTGCGCACCTTGCGCAGTTGTACGGTGTCGTCCCGGCCCACCACGTAGGCGAACAGCCCCTGGCTGCCGGTCTGCACCGCCTGCGAGGGCACCACCACCACGCCGGGCAGGATGCCCAGTTCCACGTACACGTCCACGAACTGGCCGGGCCACAGCACCCGCGATTCGTTGGCGAAGGTGCCGCGCATGCGGATGGTGCCGGTGGCGGTGTTCACCGCGTTGTCCACGAAGGTCACCGCGCCGCGCGCGGAAACGGCCGTGCCCGTACCGGGACCGCCGTCGGCCTTGCCGCCTTCTCCCGTGCCGGGGCCGGGCACCCGCGCCTCCACCGGCACGCCCCCGGCGGCCATGCGCGCGCGGGCGGCGGCCAGGTGCATTTCCGGCAGGGCGAAGCCCACGTAGATGGGCTCTATCTGGTCGATGACCACCAGCACCGTGTCCGCCCCGGCCCGCACCATGTTGCCCTGGTCCACCTTGACCTGCCCGGCGCGACCCGACATGGGCGCGGTGATGGTGGAATACGAAAGCTGCACCCTGGCCGTCTCCACCGCGGCCTCGTCGGCGCGCACCGTGGCCCGCAGCGAATCGGCCGTGGAGCGGTACTGCTCGAACTGCTCGCGGCTGACGTAGCCGTCGGCCACCAGGGTTTCGAAACGGCGCACGTCCTCGTCGGCCTTGGCCAGCAGCACGCGGTCGCGTTGCAGCCGGGCCTGGGCCTCGTTCAGGGCGGCCTCCAGGGCCCGGCGGTCCACCGAGAACAGCAGGTCGCCCTTGCGCACGTCCTGCCCTTCCCTGAAGTGCACGCCCACGATCTGGCCGTCCACGCGCGACTTCACGGACACCGTGGCGTAGGGCTCCACGTTGCCCACGGTGCGCACCACCACGGGCAGGTCGCGCTTTTCGGACAGGGCCGTGGTGACCGGCACGGGACGCTTCTGCTGCTTGGCCTTGGCGGCGTCGTCGCCGCCGGAACAGCCCGCCAGCGCGGCCAGCAACGGCAGCAGGACCGTCAGTGCGATCAGTGCGCGCAGGGCGCGCAGGGCCGTCACGAAGGGCGCCACGCTCCGGGCCGGCGCAGCGGGAGACGGGGCAACGGTGCTGGTCCGGAATCGGGGTTTGGACTGGACGTCGGTGTTCATGCGGGGTTCCGTTGGCGGCTGGGAGTGGGGGTGGTGGATGCGGCGCGCGACGTCGCGTCGTCGGGGGATTCGGGCTGCGGGGCGCGCAGTCGCTCGCGCAGGGCGGCGATGCCCGCCAGGGAAAAGGCGGTGATATGTTCCTCCAACTCGTCGAGGCTGGCGGCATCGTACGAAATTTCCGGGTACAGCAGCGGAATGACGTTCCGCGCGAAGTGGTGGTGCAGGCTCTGCCCCACCACGCTCAACGCGCACAGCGCCACGGCGCGGCTGCGCTCCTGCTCGCCCAGCAGTTCGCGCACCGTTTCCGCCAGATAGCCCGCCCGCGTGCCGATGACCTTGCCCACGATGTCGCCGATGACGCCGGTGGGGTCGGTCATCTCGCGGATGAGCAGCCGATTGTACCATTCCGGCCGGCGCGAGCCGCGCGTGCGGTGCAGTTGCGAATGGATGAAGGCGCGCAGCCGGACTTCCGGGTCGGCCGGAGCGGACGCCGTGCCGGAACCTTCGCCGGGCGTGGGCACGGGCGTGCCGGGTCCACCCGATGCGCCCGATGCGCCCGATGTGCCCGATGTGCCCGATATATCAGACAGGCCGGATTCACCGGACGGGCCGGACGGGGGCAGCGCGGGCTCGGGAAAAGGTTGCAGCAACACCGCGCGGTACAGGCCCTTCTTGTCGCCGAAGTGGTACTTCACCAGGGCCACGTTGACGCCCGCGCGCCGACATATCTCGCGCAGCGAGGCGCGGTGGAAGCCCAGTTCCGCAAAGGTCTCGCCCGCGGCGGCCAGGATGCGCGCCCGGCTGTCCGGGGCGTGGCCGTCCTCCACAGGGTGGTCCGGCGGATGGTCCGGCGGACGGTTCGGGGCCGGAGTGGCGGAACCCCGCGCGGACGCGGGCGTGCCCCGGCTGCCATCCATCGTGCGCGAGCTGCGCCGAGGGGTGGCGGGAGTTCTGCGGTCCGGCAGGACGTCGTGCATGAAGTATCCGGAAGGGCGCGGCCACGGGGGCCACGGCAAAAAGGGAGCGGCCCGGGCTGGCGGGCCGTGTGCGGGCCCACGGGAGGGGCCGGGTATCTCCGGTCTTCTCCGGAGGGCGTTCGGCCTACTTAAACGAGTGTTTAAGAAAGTCAATAGGCCGTCAACGCATTGTAATACATGCCCATCTGCGGAACCTTCGCGGCGGTTCCACCCGGCGGCCCGCTTGTGCCCGTTCGTCACATGCTCCGCAGGCCGCCTTGCCGCGCCCATGACCCGGCGCGATGCCCGTTTCCGCCCCCCGAGCCGCCAGCGGCAACGGATGCGGACCGCCGCGCGGACCGCCGGGTCCGGTCGGGTCCGGCCGGGTCCAGCCTGATCTGGCCCCCGAAACGCGCGGCCCCCCTCTCCGCACGCCGCGCAGGACAGCATCGCCCACGCGTCCGGGCCTCCCCCCCTTGCCTGCCGGTGCGACCCCGTCCGACCCCGTCCGACCCACGCTGGCCCCGTCTGGCCGCACCCGCGCCGCGCCCCCTGCGGCACAACGCGCATTCCGGAACGTTCGCGCACCCCCGATCACCCGCCATGCTTGCGCAAATAAAAGCAATGCTAACATAAGAGACCTGCGCTAATTCCTACCTGCCAATTGGACTGTGCGACCAACCACCTGTACTCCCTTACAATTCCCTTGACGTTTCCGTGTTGGCGGGACATAGAATCCGTGCGGGAATCCAAGGGCCCATGCCTGTAGGGGCATGCAATCCGTGAGCGGCGACATCCACCCGGAGGTGTCGCAGCTCTCCTTTGTCCTTTGTTACGAGGTGCGTATGCTGGACACCCTTGTCTTCGGAAGCGTCGTGTTTCCACTCTTAGCTGCCCTGGCGGTCTATTTCGTCAGGGGCGACGCCGCGCGCAACATCATCGTCCCGGTATCGGTGGCGATAACCGCCGCGGCGGCGGTGGGACTGGCGGGCCTCGGCTCGTTCTCCTACTCGCCCCAAGCCATTCTTGGCATCAGCCTCAACGGCCTGATCACCGTCCTTGATTTCGCCCTGCTCGGGTTCATCTTCCTCATCGCGCTGCGCATGGGCCACCTGCTCATCATGGGGCTCACGGCGCTGCAGGTGCTCGGCATGGTCTATCTGGACTTCTTCCTGATGGACCACGGGGCGCAGGTCACCGGCTTCTACGCCGACAGCCTGTCGCTGACCATGGTGCTGATCATCTCCATCGTGGGGGGCCTGATCTGTTTCTACGGCCTCGGCTACATGAAGGAACACGAGGAACACCTGCATCTCGCCAAGAGCCGCCAGCCGCGGTTCTTCTTTTTCATGTTGCTCTTCCTGGGCGCCATGAACGGCCTGGTGCTGGCCAACAACCTGTCGTGGATGTACTTCTTCTGGGAAGTGACCACCCTGTGCTCGTTCATGCTCATCGGGCATGACGGCACCGACGAGGCCAAGAAAAACGCCACCCTCGCCCTGTGGATGAACATGGCGGGCGGCGTCGCCTTCGTGGCCGCGCTCATGTTCCTGCAGAAGAGCGCGGGCACCCTTTCGGTGCAGGACATCCTGGCCCAGGCGTCCGCCCCGGGCATGAAGACCGCGGCGCTGCTGCTGCCCATGGCCTTCCTGTGCTTCGCGGGCTTCACCAAGGCCGCGCAGGTGCCCTTCCAGAGCTGGCTGTGCGGCGCCATGGTGGCGCCCACCCCGGTCTCCGCGCTGCTGCACTCCTCCACCATGGTCAAGGCGGGCGTGTATCTGGTCATCCGCATGGCCCCGGCCTACCAAGGCACCATGCTGTCCGCCGCCGTGGCCATCTTCGGCGCGTTCACCTTCATCACCACCTCCGCCCTGGCCGTGGGCCAGAGCAACGGCAAGAAGGTGCTGGCCTACTCCACCATCGCCAACCTGGGCCTGATCATCGCCTGCGCGGGCATCAACACCTCGGCCGCCATCGCCGCCGCCGTGATGCTGATCATCTTCCACGCCATCTCCAAGGGCCTGCTGTTCCTGTGCGTGGGCGCCATCGAGCAGAAGATCGGCTCGCGCGACATCGAGGCCATGCGCGGCCTGTTCAAGGTGATGCCCCGCACCGCGGTGATCACCGTCATCGGCATCGTGACCATGATGCTGCCGCCCTTCGGCATGCTGCTGGCCAAGTGGATGGCGCTGGAATCCGCCGCCACCGCCACCGCCGCCATGCCCCCGCTGGTGATCATGCTAGCCCTCGGCAGCGCCCTGACGGTGCTGTTCTGGGCCCGCTGGGCCGGCGTGATGCTGGGCTCCACCATGCCGGGCGAAAACCCGCCCGCCGAACACCAGCCCTTCTCCGTGCGCCTGCCGCTGCTGCTGCTGGCCGCCGGAGCCGTGGGCCTGTCGCTGCTCTCGCCCTTCGTCTACAGCATGCTGGTGGCCCCGGCCACGGCCCTGTACGCCAAGGCGTCCGCCTACACCGTCTCCATGGGCGTGTTCGAGAACAACGCCGGCGTGTTCGCGGTGTACCCGCTGTTCCTGCTGCTGGGCGTGGGCTTCGTGTACGCCCTGCGCGCGGCGAAGAAGGTCGGCCCCGAAGCGGCCAGCCTGCCCTACATGGGCGGCTCGCAGCGGGTGGAGAACGGCAAGATCGGCTTCAACGGCCCCATGAACGGGTTCGTGGAGACCGCCGCGGGCAACTACTACCTGGAAGCCCTGTTCGGTGAATCCAGGCTGTCCAAGTCCATCAACGTGATCGCCATCGTGCTGCTTGCGGTCATGCTCGGGGGGGTGCTGTAATGTTCACGTTCGTCGCCGCTCTCATCGGGCTTGCCCTCACCCCGGTGCTCGGGGGCCTTCTGGCCGGGGTCGACCGCCGCGTCACCGCCCGCCTCCAGTCCCGCTTCGGGCCGCCCGTCCTCCAGCCCTTCTACGACGTGCTGAAGCTGCTGGGCAAGGCGCCCATGGTGGTCAACTCGTGGCAGGTCATGTCGGCCTACATCTACGTGATGTCCTCCGCCCTGGCCGTGTTCCTGTTCTTCATGCAGGGCGACCTCTTGCTGCTCTTCTTCGTCATGACCATCGGCGCGGTGTTCCAGGTGGTGGGCGCGCTGTCCGTGCCCTCTCCCTACGCCCAGGTGGGCGCCCAGCGCGAACTCTTGCAGATGCTGGCCTACGAGCCGCTGATCATCGTGGTGTTCGTGGGTATCTCCATGGCCACCGGCAGCTTCAAGATCGCCGACGTCTACGCCATGGACACGCCGCTGCTGCTCAGCATGCCCTTCCTGTTCATCGCGCTGGGCTACGCGCTGACCATCAAGCTGCGCAAGTCGCCCTTCGACATCTCGGCCTGCCACCATGCCCACCAGGAACTGGTGCGCGGCGTGCTGACCGAATACTCGGGGCCGCACCTGGCGCTGCTGGAAATCGGCCACTGGTTCGACGTGGTGCTCATCCTCGGTCTGTGCTCGCTGTTCTGGCACACCAGCATCGTCGGCATGCTCGTCCTGCTGGTGGTGACCTACGCGGCGGAAATCCTGATCGACAACATCTGCGCGCGCATGACGTGGCCGTGGATGCTCAAGAACGCGCTGGGCGTGGGTCTTGTGTTGTCGGTGTTCAACCTGCTCTGGCTCTACGTCAGCTAAGGGGAGGAGGCGATAATGGGTCTGCTTGAGAACTGGATCAACAAGGGCCGTCTGAAGTCCCCGTGGGTCGTGCATTTCGACTGCGGGTCGTGCAACGGCTGCGATATCGAGGTGCTGGCCTGCCTTACCCCCGTCTTCGACGTGGAGCGTTTCGGCATCATCAACGTGGGCAACCCCAAGCATGCCGACGTGCTGCTGGTCACCGGCACGGTGAACCACCGCAACAAGAAGGTGCTGAAGAACATCTACGACCAGATGCCCGACCCCAAGGCCGTCATCGCCATCGGGGCGTGCGGCACCTCGGGCGGGGTGTTCCGCGAGTGCTACAACGTGGTGGGCGGCGTCGACCAGGTCATCCCGGTGGACGTGTACGTGCCCGGCTGCCCGGCCAAGCCCGACGCCATCATCGACGGCGTCGTCACCGCCCTGGACGTGGTGAAGGCCAAGCTCGGCCTTGGCGAGATGCCCAAGGTGACCGTCATCGACTAGGCCGCACGGCGGGGTGCCCCGCCGACGTCCGCGCCGTCCTTCCGCACTCCGTGGACGGGACGGGCGCGAACCCTCAAGCGCCGGAACGACCGGCGAGCCCCGGCACGGGGCAACGAGGACAGCAATGCCCACGCACAGCGAAATACTGAACGCAACGCCCATCGCCGCCGACGCCGTGGTCGCGCAGGCCAAGAGCATGTTCGACCAGGGCTACCGCCTGGTCACCATGTCCGTGGTGGACCTTGGCGACGGCAACGTGGATATCTTCTACCACTACGACAAAGAGAACGAGATGACCCACTTCCGGCTGACCCATCCCAAGGACCAGCCGGTGCCCAGCATCTCGCCCGTCTACTTCGCCGCGCTGCTGGTCGAGAACGAGTCGCGCGACCACTTCAACCTGCAGTTCGACGGCCTGGTGCTGGACTTCAACCGCACCCTGTACCTGGACGACGAGATCACCTCGACCATGTCGGCGCCGTTCTGCAAGATCTCCACCATCCAGAAAAAGGATTAAGAGGTAGGTCTCATGTCCCGCACCATCATTCCTTTCGGTCCGCAGCATCCGGTCCTGCCGGAACCCCTGCACCTGAAACTGGTCGTCGAGGACGAGACCGTCGTTGAAGCCGTGCCCGCGCTGGGCTACGTGCATCGCGGCCTCGAAACCCTCGCCAGCATCCGCGACTACAACCAGATGGTCTACATCGTGGAACGGGTGTGCGGCATCTGTTCGTGCATCCACGCCATGTGCTACTGCCACGGCCTTGAAACCATGATGAACGTCGAGGTGCCCGACCGCGCCAGATACCTGCGGGTGATCTGGTCGGAACTGCACCGTATCCACAGCCACCTGCTGTGGCTCGGCCTGTTCGCCGACGGCTTCGGCTTCGAAAGCCTGTTCATGCAGTTCTGGAAGATCCGCGAGCGCGTCATGGACATCAACGAAGCCACGGCGGGCAACCGCGTGGTCATCTCGGTCAACGTGGTGGGCGGCGTGCGCCGCGACCTCGACAAGACCCAGCAGCGCTGGATCCTCGACGAGTTGGACAAGCTCGAAAAGGAACTGCGCCAGCTGATGAAGACCATGCTCGACGACTACACCGTGAAGAAGCGCACCGTGGGCATCGGCGTGCTGACGGGCGAGCAGGCCCTGCAACTCGGCGCGGCCGGCCCCACCCTGCGCGGCAGCGGCGTGGCCCTGGACGCCCGCCAGCTTGGCTACGCGGCCTTCGGCGAACTGGACTTCGAGCCCGTCACCTCGCCCGAGGGCGACTGCTGGGCCCGTACCAAGGTCCGGTTCATGGAAACGCTGCAATCCATGGATCTCGTGCGTCAGGCCATTTCGCGCCTGCCCGACACCGAACTTGCCACCAAGGTTCCCGGCAAGCCCACCGGCGAGGTGGTCTGCCGCGTGGAACAGCCGCGCGGCGAGCTGTTCTACTACCTCAAGGGCAACGGCTCGAAGAACATGGAGCGGGTACGCATCCGCACGCCCACCTTCGCCAACATCCCGCCGCTTCTGGCCATGCTGCCCGGCGCGCAGCTTGCCGACGTGCCCATCGTGGCCCTGACCATCGACCCGTGCATCAGCTGCACCGAGCGGTAAGCAAGGAGACAAGACCATGTACATGCTCAGCAACGTGCTGCGGAACATCATGGGGAAATATTCCACCCGGCTCTACCCGTTCGAGACGCGGGCGCCGTTCGAGGGGTTCCGCGGCAAACTGGTCAACAACATCCACGACTGCATCTTCTGCAAGAGCTGCCAGATCAAGTGCCCCTCGCAGTGCATCACCGTGGATCCCAAGGAAGGCGTCTGGGATTGCGATCCCTTTGCTTGCGTGTACTGCTCGGTGTGCGTCGATGCGTGCCCCACGCACTGCCTGTCGATGGAGAACAACCATCGCAAGCCCTCGCCCAGCAAGTTCGTGGTGAGCCTGAAGGGCACGCCCAGAAAGTCCAAGAAGGCCGAAAAGAGCGCCGACAAGCCTGCCGAGGCCGCCGCTCCCGAAGCCTAGACGAACGTGACCGCGTGTCCGGCACGGCGAATGCCGGACGTGCGGCTGCCTTGAGAGCTGACCGGGAAGCGGGGAGAAACGACCCGGAACGGAAGGGGCGTGGCGCAAGCCACGCCCCGCTCTGTTTCGGAAGGTGCAGGTGAATCAGGGCTGGGCGGTCTGCCCGCAGCCCCGCGACGTTTGCACGACTAGACGCCATCCCCGTGCACGGTTTGCCGGGGCGGCGGCCGGAAGCCCGAAAGGCTTTTTCCGCCTCTTCCGCCCTACGGGGAACCCCAATGCGCCCGCCGTGCACAGAGTGGCGTCAGCCCGCCCCTCCCGCCTTCCCCGCATGGGGCGCCAGGACATAGCGCGTGGAAGGCCCCTGGCCGTCCTTGGCCAGCACGTTCTTCTTCACCATGTCGTGCAGGTCATGATTGGCCGTGCGCACCGGCAGCCGCCCGCCGATGCAGTCCTGGTACTCCTGCCGGGTGATGGACCCGCGCGCGAGGACGCGCTCGTAGGCCTGCTGCTGGCGCTTGTTCAACGCGTGCCTGACCGGTGCGGCAACTCCGTCGTGCGGGGCATGCTCCCCGGCCTGCGCCGCATCATCCAGGGCATGGGCGACGTACTCCGCAGGCAGTCCGGCGTCCCCCCCGTCCGGCAGGCCGTCCCGCCCGGCGCTCTCGGGTTGCCGTGTTCCGGAACCAGCCATCCGGCCCTCCACGCCACCCCGCCGTCCCGGCCTCGTTCCCGCATCCGCTGAAGACACGCGCCCCGCATCCCCTTCGAGCACGATGTCCTCGGCCTGGATGATATTGCTCTCGGCCATCACCGCCGCGTTGGTGATACGGTTGATGAACTCGCGCACGTTGCCCGGCCAGTCGTGCCCCATGAGCTTGTCGATGGCACCGTTGCTGAAACCCAGCCCCTGCTTGCCGACCTTGCTCTCGGCGTCCACCAGGCAACGCACGGCCAGCAGCGGAATGCTTTCCTTGTGTTCACGCAGGGGCGGCGTGGACAGGGTAATGACCTTGAGCCGAAAGTAGAGGTCCTCACGAAAGGCCTTTCGCTCGATGAGTTGCTCCAGGCTCACGTTGGTGGCGGCGATGATGCGCACATCCACGTCGATTTCCGTATCGCTGCCCAGCGGCTTGATCTTCCGCATGGCCACGGCGCGCAGCAGCGCCTGCTGCACCTTGGGCGAGGCGGTTTGTATCTCGTCGAGGAAAAGCGTGCCTCCATTGGCGTTGGGGAAGGCGCCCTTGCGTTCATTCTTGGCCTCGGTGAAGGCCCATTTCACATGGCCGAACAGCGTGTCGAGCAGCAGGTTTTCGTCCAGGGCGCCACAGTCCACGCAGATGAACGGCCCGCCGGAGCGGCGGCTGTGACGGTGGATGGCCTCCGCCGTAAGTTGCTTGCCGGTGCCGGTTTCGCCCACGATGAGCACGTCCACGTCCACGCGCGCGGCCTTCAGCACATCGTTCTTCAGTTGCTCCATTTTCGGCCCCAGGCCGCAGAACTCGGGCAGGTCGCCCTGCAATGCCTCCGCTATCTGCGCTTGCAGCAGGTCATCGATGACGGCCTTGCGCCGCATGTTCACGGCGCGCAACGCCTCGTCCTTGGAACGGATGAGTTCGGACTGATAGCGCATGCGCTCGATCATCTTGTTCACCGCGTCCCTGAGCATGCCCGTCTCGTACCCGGAATGCGGGATGTCCACCGGGGTCATTTCCTGCGAGGCCCACGCGGTGCTCACGGCCTGCGTCATCTTGAGGATGGGATTCGCGGTGACCCGGCTCACCAGATAGACCAGCGCGGTGATCAGGGCGATGGTGCACAGCGTGATGAGCAGCATGATGTCGATATGGCGGTAGCCCGCGGTAAGCGTAAGCTGGCTGCGGTCCAAGGTGGCCACGCCGGCGTACACCACCGGGTCCCGGCCCGGGCGCGGGGTGAACCGGACGGGCGCGTAGGCCTGGATGCAATCGCGCGGGATGCCCATCTGGGAAGTGGTCTCGGTGAAATCGGCGTCGGTGAGGGTCGCCAGTCCGGCCCGGCCCTCGTTCACCTCGCGCACCATCCTCCAGAACTGCTTGTGCAACGAACTGGGCCGGAACGCACAGGAAATATAGGGGTTGCCCAGCGTCCCCTCGAACCCCGCGCGCGCGAGATACGTGGCCAGGGGCGGGTCCGGCTTGTCGATATCCTCGGACTGGAACAGCTCCCAGCCATCCATGTCGAACATGAAACTGTACAGTATTTCGTCGCTGGGCTGCACGCCCCGCAACGGCGACTGGGCCGAACTGTAAAGGGAAAGGACATCACGGAGCTGCCGCACGTCGAGGGCCAGGATCAGATGGCCTTGATCGCCCCCGGGCGTGGCGTACGGCGTGGCCATGCGGATGACCTGGGAAGATACCTTGCGGTTGGGATTGGCTTCGGAGGGGAAGGGATACTCCACCTCCATGACCGGCGATATCCAGACTTCACCGGGTTCCAGCGGGGGCAGCTTTTCGATGAACAGGAACGGGTTGGGGTGGATCTTGTCCAGCCTGTTCTCCGGCAGGCTCAGTATCTCGCCATCGTTGATGACAAAGAAGGTGTGGCCACTTTCCTTTTGCGAGATTTTGGCAAGCTCGCAATATTTCGTGCCGGAAATGGCCAGCCGCCGTTCCAGAAAACCCCGCAGAAACCTGTCCGCTCCCACCTGCTGCTCGGCGATGAGCAGATCCTGCCTGCAATGCCCCAGGAAATCCTCGACCTGCTTGGCCATGGCCTGGGTCTGGATGGCCGCTATGCGCTCCAGCCCCGTCTGGATGAACGTGTTGGAGAGGAAATGGGTGAGGTAGCCGGTGACCGCCAGGGTGAGGACCACGGGGGGCAGCAGGGCCAGCATGAGCTTGCCCTTGAGGGTCAGGTCCTTGAACCAGTTGAACGTATTCCAAAGACTTTCAAAAAGGCGCAGCCTCATATCCGGCATTGCTAAAACTCCTTCTTGAAATCCGGCTGGTTGGAACCACGATCACGCCTCTCTTGCGATATCTCATGCCAGAAGCACCGTCAAGCCATTTCCCGCAACCATGTATAAATACAGAAAATAGCCTTTATCTCGCCATGCTGTTTGCCAATCTTCGAATGGTCTGGAGTTTGCTCTTCTTGCGAGAAGGTGGACCTGCAATCCCTTGGAGCACACCCCGAAACAACGTGTCGGCATGGCGCCGGGCGGAAACGGGACAACCCCATACCTTCGGAGGAGTACATGTACAGGAAACTGGCCAAGCTGGGCGGGCTGGCGGCCCTCGTGCCCATGCTCGCGCCATCGTCGCTCTGGGCGGCGGGTGGCAAGGCGGCGGAACTTGTGGTGGTGGCGGATACGCGGGTGCTCACTTCACCCGTGAACCGGTACTTCGCGGACCTCTACAACACCGACATCCTGATCTTCGCCGTGTGGGCCGTGGTGCTTACCTGCCTGCTGGGGTGCATTCTCGGCATCGTCATGGACCGCATCATGGTGGCTACCGGCATCGACCTGACCAAGCGCAAGATCATCGAGCACTAACCGGACCAAACCACCAGGAGTGAACTAGACATGGAATGGTTGTACATGCACATGCCCATCTCGGGCGTGAACATCCTGTGGCCCGGTCTTGTGCTCATCGGCTTCTCGGTGGGCGTCATCGGCGGGTTCTTCGGCCTGGGCGGCGCGTGGATGGTGACCCCCGGCCTCAACATCCTGGGCTTTCCGATGGCCTTCGCCATCGGCACGGACATCGCGCACATCGCCGGCAAATCCATGATCTCCACGATCCGGCACTCCAAGTTCGGCAACGTGGACTACAAGCTCGGCATCGTCATGCTTGCGGGCACCATGGTCGGCATCGAGATCGGCGCGCAGATCGTCATGCATCTGGAACGGATCGGCCTGGTGGGCAGCGTGGTCCGCTGGGTGTACGTGGTGGTGCTCGCGCTCATCGCCTTCATGGTCTTCGCCGACTACGCAAAGGCCGCTGGCAAGCGCAAGCGCGGCGAACTGGGCGAACACGGAGCGGAGGGCATCACCTGGTACAAGACCATGCACCGCATCAACATTCCGCCCATGATGCACTTCCGCGAAGCCGGCATCACCTGCTCCATGTGGCTGCCCATCGTGGTCAGCCTCATCACCGGCGTGCTGGCCGGTTTCCTGGGCATCGGCGGCGGCCTGCTACGCATGCCCGCCCTGGTCTACCTCATCGGCTGCCCCACCCACATCGCCGTGGGTACCGACCTCTTCGAGGTCATGATTTCCGGCCTTTACGGCGCCTTCACCTACACCCTCAAGGGTCGCATCGAGATCGTGGCCGTGTTCGTGATGCTCACCGGGGCCGCCATCGGCGCGCAGATCGGCACCGTGGCCACCAAGTACGCCAAGGGCTCCGGCATCCGCATCGCCTTCGGCCTCGCGGTCCTCGCCTGCATGGTTTCCATCATCCTCAAGCAGAACAACATGAACTCCGCGGCCGCCGTGGTCATCCTTGGCGCCATCGGTCTCATCTGCCTGTGGATATGCAAGATCATGTTCGCCGGCGCCGCCAACGAACTGCGGACGAAGCACGCCGGCATGGCCGCCAACTGACACCCGCCGGACAACGATGCACACGCAATACGGAGTGAAGAAATGAGGAAATTCACCATCTTCATCGCAGCCGCGCTGTTTTCCGGCCTGCTTGCGACAGCCCCGGCCTTCGCCGCCGAAGTCATCCAGGGCAAGTGCCTGGAAAACAACGTCGAGGCAAGGACCATCACCATCGAGGAATACGACATCAACTTCGACAAGGACTACAAGTTCGGTCACCCCACCGGCATCAATACCACCGTGGACGTGTCCACGGCCAAGGTCGGCATCGACCCGGTGCCCGGCGACATCCTGCGCATCGCGTACGAAGCCGGAAGCGGCAAGAAGGTTGCCCTGAAGGTGATGAACATCACCAAGCAGAACCTGATGAAGAAGTAGCCCCTGCCCCCGGCCCGCCCCCGCCCCCCTTGACCGCATCCTCACGGGGGCGGGCCATTTCCACCATTCCGGGCACGCACAAGGAGCGGCGCATGAGCAGAACTTCGTACAACCTGAAGCAGGCACTGGTGGTGGTGGCGCAGGACGTGCTGCTGCTGGCGGAACTGGCCCTGGCCATCTACCTCGGCCACCAGGACCCGGAGCAGTTGTCGGGAATCTTCCTGCGCACCTTCATTCCCCTTGCCGTGGTCACGGTCTTCGCTTCCCGCCGAGTGATCCGCCGCCTGGCCGACGTGCCTCCGCCTTCCGCTCCCACGGGAGCCTAGCATGGACGGGCTGCCGCACGCCGCGCGCCTGGCCCGGCGTGACGAACTCGCCTGGAAGGGCCTGACCCTGGCGAGCAGAAGCCTGCTGCTGCTCCTGATCCTGGCCCTCATGGATACCGTGGCGGGGGGCTTTCTTGGCAGGACACCGTTGCAGGTGGTGCGCGGCGAGGAGGAATACCTGACCGCCAAGCTGGCCAGGCCCGTGGACGTGGGGTCGGGATTCGCGCTGGAGACAGGCCCGGAGGATGCAGGCAGGCTTCTGGACTACCGGACCGACGCCGTGGGCCTGTCGCTGACGTTCGTCGAGGTGGCCGGACGCGACTGGCGGGCCCTGGCCAGGGTGGAGACGGGCACGCCCACGGGCATCTACATGTTGCAGGTGTTCCGCCGTGGAGACCCCGCCGCCGAGAAGGAACCGGTTCACGACCTGCGCGTGTTCAGCGACCAGGCCGCCGCCAATTCCGTGGCTCCCACGTTCTGCCAGCGGCAACTGGGATTCCCGCCGTTCTACATCCTGTTCGGCATCATTCCTCCGCTGACGGCCTGCTTCTACCTCAGCTTCAGGATTTCCGGCCGCAGGCTCGGCGACCTCGCCGCGCAGGGCATTGCCCCCATCTATCGGCTGACGCGGCGCAAGCAGCACTGGGAGATGTTGGTGGGCCTTGGCGCGGAACACGGGGTCACGGTCGGCAGCAGGCTCGTCATCCTGAACCGGCACAAGAACCCCGTGGACGAGGCGGAAGTGGACAAGGTGGAGGCGGACACCTCGCACGCCATACTGCCGTTGGACAGCAACATCCGCCCCGACTACATGGTGATGCTCAAGCCCTGGTCCTGAGCGGAACGACGGCCGCGCCCGAAAGGACGGACAGGGCGGCAAGGCGCGGGCACCATGCACAACGGGCATTGGCGGATCAGCAGGGCCGCGTCCAGATGACCGTGAAACACCTCGAACAGGCCGGACTTGTCCACGCCGGCGCCGGAGACAAGGCCCGTGTAGTCGGTCACCGCCGTCATCTCCACGGTGGGAACGTTCACGCTGAACTGCCCTGTGGAGGCGATGTCCACCCGGCCGGGAATGGTCGTCACGTTGGTCGCCATGGGGGTTCCTCCTCCCCTTCCGGGGGTGCGGGGTGCGCCGCGCCGGGCCGCCGCGATCCGGCCAACGTATCGTTCCCGCCTACTTCACCAGCCGCCACAGCCGCACGTCGGCCGGGCCTTCGAAGACTTCGGCCGCCGCCTCGCGGAAGGCCAGCAGGTCGGGCGTGGCCAGGTGGGCGTCCAGGGCGTCCCTGGATGTCCACTGCTCGATGAAGGTGAAATTGCGCGGCTCGTCCAGTTGCTGCTGCGCCTCGTAGCGCAGCATGCCTGCATGACGCCGGGTGGCGGCCACGATGCCCGCGATGAGTTCCGCCGCGCGGGCTTCGCGGCCGGGGCGGGCGGTGAGCATGGCGGTGACGGCCACGGGGTGATCGGCTTCGGACATGGGCGGTGCTCCTTGGGCTGCTTCCGGTGATCTGGTGATGGCCCCGCCGGGGACGTCGCGCCCACCAGCAGGCCATGGCGCACTGTGGCTCAATGGACACGTTCCGGCAAGTACGCACCAAAAGGATACTGTTGACCCACGAAAAAACGGCGGGATCGCTCCCGCCGTCCCGGCTTCGTCATGTGCAAAGATACGGCGCTCAGGCTGCCCGGCACGGCACCGGCAGGTAGGGCAGGTCCACCAGCCGCGCGTCCAGCGGAAAGCGCACGCCGTCCAGCCTGCGCGCCACCAGGGGCCGCACGCCCCGGCACACGTCGCGGGCCTCGGCAAGATGATCGCTGCCGATGGGGTCGATGCCCGTCACCGCCGACCCGTACGGATCGCGCAGCACGTCCACCACGGCCCGCATGCTGACGTCGATCATGTCGCGCAGGTAGGCCCGGTCCGCCGCATGGGGCATGACCCGGTGCATCAGGCGCAGCGAACGCCGCCACGACTGTTTGCCGCTGACGGCCAGGCTGCCCCGGAACAGCCGCTTCTTGAAGGCGAAGGGCCAATGGCCGCCGTGGGTGGCCTGGAGCAGGGTGCGGTCCGCCGCGCCGTTGGGCAGGCGGAACAGGCTGGCGGCCTCGGCCGCGTCCCATTCCACCATGCGGTCGGCCTGCAGTTCGATGTACACGTGGCTCAGTTTGCCGGTGCCGGGGGTGCCCCCCAGCAGCGTGGGCACGTAGTGGTTGTGGGCCACGGTGTCGGCGGCGAGGTGCGAAAGGTAGCCGCAGGCGTAGGCGTGCAGGCGCGGGGTGTCCGCCGCCTGGTACAGGGCGTGGCCGGTGCTCCAGTTATGGCTGTGGCCGGGGGTGACGGTGCAGCCCTTGCCGATGAAGATGTCGGCGGAAAGGCTGCCGTACAGGAAGGCGTCCGGGTGGGCCAGCAGGGCGGACCCCACGGCGGCGGGCAGGAGCGAGGCGTTCTGCAGCAGCCAGTGCGCGGCCACCATGTGCACGCCGGGACCCCAGGCGAAGGCCGCGTCGGGCAGCAGCACCACGCACAGCACCGCCAGCACGGCGCAGCACGCCCACGCCAGGGATGTTCCGAGGGCGGACGCGCCGCCACGGACATCGCGGGGACGGAACGAGAGGCGAAAACCGGTATCGGATGCGCCCCGGCCGCGCGGCATGCCGCACGAAACCGGGCGCGGGAGAGGCGTATTCATTCCGAAGGCTACCTTCCGGGAAAACTGCGTTGCGAGCCCCCTTACTAATCCCCCTGCGAGGGGTGTCAACCCCGTGCCTGTCCCCCGCCAGACCGCCCGGCGTGCCCGGACGCGCCTTCGCAACATTCCGTCATCATTGCATTCCGCACATTCGCCAACCCGCCGTGCGCCGGTGCGCCCGGCGATGGCCGTTCCTGCGCCGCGAAAAGCGCCATGATGCCGGTGGGCTGCAAAACCCGTCCGCGCGCGGTGTCAGGTGATTTTTCCGGTGGAGAACGGCGGACGGCGGGGACCGTCCCTACAGATAGGGCGAAAACAGCCAGCACACCGCGTCGCGCAGGCGCACCGGCATGCTGCGGCCGGTCAGCGATTCGGGCGTCACCTCGCCGGACATGGCGCGCACCGCCTCGAAGTGGTGCCCCAACTGGCGGGCCACGGTGGTGTCCAGCACCTCCACCGTCAGCTCGAAGTTCAGGCGCAGGCTGCGCGGGTCGATGTTGGCCGAGCCCACGTGGGCGTAGCAGCCGTCGATGAGCAGCAGCTTGGTGTGGCAGAACGGCGGCGGCTGGTAGTACACCCGCACCCCGCTTTCCAGCAGCGAGGGCAGCATGTTGCGGGTGGCCCAGTGCACGAAGGGCAGGTTGTTGCGGCCGGGCAGCACGCAATGCACGTCCACCCCGCGCAGGGAGGCGGCGCGCAGCCCGCTGATCATCTCGCGCGAGGGCAGGAAATAGGGAGTCATGATGTGGATGGACCGCTCCGCCCCGGCCACCACGCCCGCCAGCAGGTCGTGCACCCGCTCGAAGCCGAAGCCGGGGCCGTCCAGCACCATGCGGCACAGCGAATCGCCGCAGGGCTCCTCGCGCACCGGGGGGCCGGGCGCGTATTCGCCGGTGACGAAGCCCCAGTCGCGCAGAAAGGCTTCCTGCAACTGGGCCACGATGGGTCCGCTGAACAGGAAGTGCAGGTCGGTGACGCAGCGGGTGCAGCCCTGCGCGGCCATGTGGTTCTGGGCGATGTTCATGCCCCCGGTGAAGCCCACCTTGCCGTCGCAGACCAGCACCTTGCGGTGGGTGCGCAGGTTCACCGAAAGCTGCGGCGGCACCAGGTGCGGCGGCAGAAAGCGCTCCACCCGCACCCCGCGCCGGGCCAGGCGCCGCCACGCGCGCGGCCAGTGGTACAGGCCGCCCACGCCGTCCACGATGACCCGCACGTCCACCCCGCGCGCCACGGCCTCGGCCAGGGCGTCCACGAAGCGCTGGCCCGCGTCCCCGGTGCCGAAGATGTAGGTGGTCAGGAAGACGCTGTGCTCGGCGTTGTCGATGGCCTCGAGCATGGCGGGGTAGGCTTGCTCGCCGTTGTGCAGGGGCTGCACGTGGTTGCCCCCGGCCAGGGGGCGGCCGGTGACCGCGTAGCCCACCCTGGCCAGCCGCTCGTAGCGCGGAGGCACGATGCCCGAGGGCATGGCCCCCGGCGGCTCGTAGCGGGCCGGTCCGCCGTGCAGGCGGCCGCCCTCGCGCAGGCGGCGGGTTTCCGATTCTTCCAGCAGGCGGGCGGCGCGGCTGTGCACGCGGTTGATGCCGAACAGGAAATAGAGCAGCGGCCCGGCCACGGGAAAGGTCAGGCACACGGCGATCCAGCCCAGCGCCGCGCGCGGGTCGCGCTTGTGCAGCAGGGCGTGCCCCGCCGCATACACGGACACCCCGTACATGGCGGGAATGAGCACCCATTGCAGGATGGTCAGGGTGGCCGCCGGGATGGGGGTCATGCCGCACCCCGCCGGACTGCGGCGCGGCGGCGGGCCGGGCCGGAAGGGATGCGTTCCGGCCCGCGCGGCGAGTGGCAGGTATTCCGGACCATGCGGGAGCGACTCCTAGGGATTGGTTCCAAATTAGGATGGCTCTAGACCATCAGGTCTTTGTTTTTTGCTACCAGCCGTTTCATTTCGGCAATGAGTTGGGGCAGGGGCTTGTTGTAGCGCCATTCACATTCTTTGAGGTGTAATTCGAAGTTCCTCTTCACCCC
>NZ_JBAIYT010000003.1:0-195726 GCF_036763125.1 Nitratidesulfovibrio sp. 1201_IL3209 | reverse complement strand
GCCAAGGCCCAACGTCAGTAAATCGTTAGCTTCCACGGCTCCTTCCCTCCTGGGCAAAGGGAAAGGCTACGATGCGTCAGGAAGGAGAGTCAAGAAAGCTGATTTCCACGTCTCGCGTCGAGGAACCGAATTCTCCAAGCACCGCCAGAAGGCGAAGATGACGACGACCGCAGTTGGGCTCCAGCTATTGGAATTGAACGAGGCGGGCTACACGTTGCCGCGTCCCTCCTGTGGGCACGATATTCCATGTTTTCACAAGTTTACTTTCACCACGTTCGCAGAGCGTATGATCTGCATTTAAAAGAATTCATGCACGCTTTATTCCCCCAAGGCATTCCTGTAGAAATCAATAACTATCTAGCAATTACTGACAACGAAATTCTTGTCGAACTTCGCAAAGCTGCGTATAATTCGACCGCTACCGGTCATGAACCCGCAAGGCGGATTGAATCGCGTGGACACTTTCGCCTAGCGCACCAAGTCACCGCAGTAGAACTTAAAAAAAACCCTGAAGCCCTTAAACAAATATACGAAAAGACTGTTGAAAGATTTGGTGCAGATTTCGTCAGAATGGACCCAGGCCAAAAACGCTCAAATGAAATTGATTTCCCCGTCCTCATTGATGACGAGCGAAGCACTATTTCTGCGCGAGCAGAACTGCCATCCATACGCCCCCCAGACGTAAGGAATCCGTACATTTTCGTGGCCCCGGAAAAACTCCGTGACGCTAAGAAATGGCTGAGAGAAAATCACGACCACCTTGTTGAGCCGTGGCTGCCGGAGGGAACCGTATGAACCAGTACCATCGCTACGCAATAACCTTGCAACTAGCAAACGACCTTCGGGACAATCATAGTTGGTGCGGCGAAACCCACCTTCAAAAATCCATGTATTTCCTCGAAGCACTCGCAAAAGTTCCAACAGAGCTTGGGTTTACACTATACAAACACGGACCATACTCTTTCTCATTCCACGATCTGATCAGCGAAATGAAAGATATGGACTTGATTGAGCCAGAATGCACCCCTCCTTATGGGCCACGGTATAAAACCACGGAACGTGGCAAGACTTTTCTCAATAAGTTCTCCGCAGAC
This sequence comes from Nitratidesulfovibrio sp. 1201_IL3209, assembly GCF_036763125.1. Lineage (NCBI taxonomy): Bacteria > Pseudomonadati > Thermodesulfobacteriota > Desulfovibrionia > Desulfovibrionales > Desulfovibrionaceae > Nitratidesulfovibrio > Nitratidesulfovibrio sp. 1201_IL3209. The sequence continues at coordinate 194,632 of NZ_JBAIYT010000003.1, read as the reverse complement.
ATTGCGGGTTGGAAAGAACTCATCGCTAAAACAGCGAGATGCCTCGGCGACAAAAAAGTTCAGGATCTTGAAAAGGTTGGCACGGCTCTTTTAATCGATATTGAAAAAAAGACCGACGACATAGAAAGCCGCGCCGCGAGACTGAGCGAGTTAAAGCCGCATGTTCCGCTTGAAGAAGCACGACGAGCCACGCAAGAATACGAAAAAATAAAACAGTGCTTCGCCTAGATTCCTCCGACACAAAGCAAGGCCAGCCGCAGTGCTGGCCTTTAATATTGCCTCGCTAGGCCATATTGCACCCCGCATCGTGCGCGGCTATACTGCCACCGCCTGAAAAGCCCCCCGCCAGGCCGCGCGGTGCGGCCCGCGCACGGGGGCCACGGGACACAGGGCGCGCCACCGGCAGCAACAGCATGACAGCACGCCGCCCGGCCCGCGCGGTTCACAATCCCCGACGGACGCCACCGCGCCCGCCCCACACCATCCGGCGGCCTTGCCGCCGCACCGCACGCGAACGCAACCATCATGATCACCGCACGCGACATTCGGGACAAGATGCGCCGGGGTGAAGCCACCATCGGCACCTGGATGCAGATTCCCTCCACCGACGTGGCCGAAATCCTTGGCCGGTCGGGCTACGACTGGGTGGCCGTGGACCTGGAGCACGCCGCCTTCACCCGCGCCCAGTTGCCCGACGCCTTCCGCGCCATCGAGCTTGGCGGGGCTGCGCCCTTCGCCCGCGTGGCCGAAGCCACCCTGACCGACATCAAGGCCGCGCTGGATTCCGGCGCGCGGGGGCTGATCTTTCCCATGATCGAGACCCGCGAGCAGCTCGACGCCGCCATCGGCTGGGCGCTGTACCCCCGCACCGACGGCCCTTCGGGCGTGCGCGGCGTGGGCTACTGCCGGGCCAACCTGTTCGGCCGCGAGTTCGCGCCCTACGTGGACGAGACCGCCCGCGACACCCTGTTCGTGGCGCAGATCGAGCATATCCGCGCGGTGGACAACCTGGACGCCATCCTGTCCCACCCCCGGCTCGACGCCATCATGGTGGGGCCGTACGACCTTTCCGGCTCCATGGGACTTACCGCGCAGTTCGACCACCCGGACTTTCTCGCCGCGCTGGACCGCATCGCCGCCGCCGCGCGCGCCCACGACGTGCCCATGGGCCTGCACATCGTGCAGCCCGACACGGCGGATCTTGCGCGCCGCATCGGCGAAGGCTACCGGTTCATCGCCTGGTGCATTGATGCGGTTTTCCTCTACCGCAATTGCGCCTGCCCCGGTTCCTAACTTGCCCTTTCGCCCGTTGGCTTCGTCAAACTTCGCCGCCATATCGGTCGAATACAACAAGAGTATACTCCCTCATGGCGGGCTCGTTTTCCTTGCCAACGGACGAAAATCCTGCGTTAGGAACTTTCTCTGACTGAAGGACAGGACAATTCCGGGCCACGGCCCGACGCGCCACACCCGCAACCGAATCCATACGGTCCTCGCCGTGCCCCGGAATGGCGTAGCGGACCACCCCGCCCACGGGCGGCAGGGGCACAGCCCCAAAGGGATACCACATGAAGATCACCTTTTTCGGCGGGGCCGGGTTTCTCGGCTCCCACGTCTGCGACAAGCTCTCCGACGCCGGGCACGAGGTCACCATCGTGGACCTGCGGCCCTCGCCCTACCTGCGCGGCGACCAGCGCATGGTGGTCGGCAACATCCTGGACGAGGCCGCCGTGGACGCCGCCGTCGCGGGTGCCGACGCCGTGTTCAACTTCGCGGGCATCGCCGACATCGGCGAGGCCAACCGCAAGCCCGTGGACACCGCGCGCATCAACGTGCTGGGCAACGTCATCCTGCTGGAGGCCTGCCGCAAGGCCGGGGTGTCGCGCTACGTGTTCGCCAGTTCGCTGTACGTGTACGGCAAGTCCGGCGGGTTCTACCGGTGCAGCAAGCAGGCGTGCGAGCTGTACATCGAGAACTACCAGGCCATGCACGGCCTGGACTACACCATCCTGCGCTACGGCTCGCTCTACGGCCCCCGCGCCGACCGCCGCAACGCCATCAACCGCTTCGTGGCCGAGGCGCTGGAAACCGGGGCCATCACTTACTACGGCAGCCCCACCGCCCTGCGCGAATACATCCACGTGGAAGACGCCGCCCTGTGCACCGTGGAAGTGCTGAAGCCCGAGTACGCCAACGAGAACATCGTGCTCACCGGCAACCAGCCCATGCGCGTGGGCGACCTGTTCAAGATGATCGGCGAAATGCTGGGCAAGGAACTTACCATCGCCTACCAGCACGACCCCAACAGCGGCCACTACCAGGTCACGCCCTACGCCTTCATGCCCAAGGTGGGGAAAAAGCTGGTGCCCAACCTGACCACCGACCTCGGCCAGGGCGTACTGCGCGTGATGGAGGAAGTGCACCGCGAACTGCACCCCGACATGCACGACGTGGGCGGCTACCTGCTGCCGCGCGAAGAGTAGGGCAACGGCAGGGCGTTCCCGATACCGTCTTTCCCCAGGCTTTCCGCCTTTCTCCCGTGCCTTTCTTCCTTATACCCCGCAGCGGTCTTCCGCTGCGGGAGGCTGGTGCGGGGATGATGCAAGGAATTACGATTTTTGCGGCCGGACAAGGCGAATCGACGTTTTTGAGCGCAGCGTACTTATGTACGTGAGCATCAAAAACTTCGATTCAACGCAGTCCGGCCACAAAAGGCGGATTCCGCCCGCAGCGTACCCGCGCTGACCTTGGCACCAACCGCCACCTCTCCACACCCGACATTTCCCGGCGCACCGCGCCGCCAAAGGAGCAGCCATGAACATCGTCGCCATCATCCCCGCCCGCATGGGCTCCAGCCGCTTTCCGGGCAAGCCCCTGGCCGACATCCACGGCGTGCCCATGGTGGGCCACGTCACCTTCCGCACGGCCATGAGCCCCACCCTCAGCGCCACCTACGTGGCCACCTGCGACAAGGAAATCCAGGACTACGCCGAAGGCGCGGGCCTGAAGGCCGTCATGACCGGCGACCACCACGTGCGCTGCACCACCCGGACCGCCGAAGCCCTGTTGAAGATCGAGGCCGCCACCGGCCAGCGCGTGGACATCGTGGTCATGGTGCAGGGCGACGAACCCATGATCACCCCCGACATGATCGACGACGCCATCGCCCCCATGCTGGCCGACCCCGCCGTCAACGTCACCAACCTGATGGCCCGCATGGAAACCGTGCAGGAATTCGAAGACCCCAACGAGGTCAAGGTGGTGGTGGACCTGAACTCCGACGCGCTGTACTTCTCGCGCGAGCCCGTGCCCTCGCGCCGCAAGGGCGTCACCGACGTGCCCATGCAGAAGCAGGTGTGCATCATCCCCTTCCGCCGCGACTACCTGCTCAAGTTCAACGACATGCGGGAAACCCCGCTGGAGATCATCGAATCGGTGGACATGATGCGCATCCTCGAACACGGTGAAAAGGTGCGCATGGTGCCCACCGACAAGCGCACCCTCAGCGTGGACACCCCCGAAGACCTCGCCCGCGTGGTGGACATGATGGCCGAGGACACCCTGCGCCTCGTCTACACGAAGTAACGGAGCACCCATGCCTACGCCGCACATGCCGCGCATGCCCGACATGTCGCGCCTTGCCGCCATCGCCGAGGAACTCTGGCTGTCCCTGTTCGCGTGGATTCCCACCACCATCGGCGTAGGCGCGCGTCTTGTGGCGTGGCAGCCGCTGTTCTGCCACTGCGGCCGGGTACGCTTCGGCCAGTCGGTGACGGTGCAGGGCTGCCGCAACATCGCGCTGGCCGACGGCGTGCGCATCGGCAAGGGCTGCCACCTGTACGCCCGCACCGGCGCGCTGGAAATGGGCGAAAACGCGGCCCTGAACATCAACGTGGTGGTGGACGCCGACGGCGGGCACATCCGCATGGGCGCGCACGTCACCGTGGGCCCCGGCACGGTCATCCGCGCGGCCAACCACAACTTCGACCGCACCGACGTGCCCATCATGTTCCAGGGCCACGAGTACGGCGAGGTGACCATCGAGGACGACGTGTGGATCGCGGCCAACTGCACCATCACACCCGGCGTGCGCATCGGACGCGGGGCGGTGGTGGGGGCCGGGGCCGTGGTCACCAAGGACGTGGAGCCCTACACCGTGGTGGGCGGCGTGCCCGCCAAGCCGCTGCGCAAGCGCGGCGTGCATGAGCGCGCGGCCACCCCGCCGGAAGCGTAGCCAGTCCGCCATACAGGGCCAGTCGACAACGCCATGCGCGGCACATCGCGCGGCATGCCTGCGGGGCTACGCCTCCAGGCGAAGGACAACGAATCATGAAGATAGCCATCACCACCTCGTCGTTCGCCAAGTTCAGCGACGAACCGCTGCGCCTCCTGCGCGAGGCGGGCATCGACTACGTGCTCAACCCCACGGGCCGCGCCATCACCGAGGACGAGGCCATCGAACTGTTGCAGGGCTGCATCGGCGTGGCCGCGGGCACCGAGCCGCTCACCCGCCGGGTGCTCCAGGCCCTGCCGGAACTGAAGGTCATCTCGCGCTGCGGCACCGGCATGGACAGCGTGGACCGCGCCGCCGCCGCCGAACTGGGCATCGCCGTGCGCAACACGCCCGACGCGCCCACCCAGGCCGTGGCCGAACTGACCCTGGGCTACGCGCTCGACCTGATGCGCCTTGTCAGCCGCATGGACCGCGAACTGCGCGCGGGCACGTGGAAGAAGCGCATGGGCAACCTGCTGTCCGGCAAGAAGGTGGGCCTGATCGGCTTCGGCCGCATCGGCCGCGCCACGGGCAGGCTGTTCGAGGCGTTCGGCTGCGAAGTGGCCTTTGCCGATCCCTTCGCCGAAAGCGACACCAACGCGAAAATGGAACCGGACGCGCTGCTGGCGTGGGCGGACATCGTCTCGCTGCACTGCTCCAAGCCCGAAGGCGGCGGGCACGTTCTCGACGCACGCCACCTCGGCCTGATGCGCCCCGGCACGTGGGTGATCAACGCCGCGCGCGGCGGGCTCATCGACGAGGCCGCCCTGCACGCGCTGCTGTCCTCCGGGCATCTGGCCGGGGCCGCGCTGGACGTGTTCGCCAGGGAACCCTACGAAGGCCCCCTGCGCGACCTGCCCAACGTGATCCTGACCCCGCACGTGGGCTCCTACGCCGTGGAGGCCCGCGTGAAGATGGAAACCGACACCATCCGCAACCTGCTGGACGCGCTGCCCAGATAGAAGGAACGCCATGCCCCTTTCCTGCATCGTCTTCGACTGCGACGGCGTCATCCTGGAAAGCGTGAATGTGAAGACCGAAGCCTTCGCCCGCGTGGCCGAACCCTTCGGCGCGGACGCCCGCGACCGCCTGGTGGCCTACCACATGGAGCACGGCGGCGTGAGCCGCTACAAGAAGTTCGAATGGCTGTACCGCGAGGTGCTGGGCCGCGAGATCACCTCCGACGAGATGGACGACCTGGGCCGCAAGTACGCGGACTACGCCTTCGAAGGCGTGCTGAACGCCCCCATGGTGCCCGGCGCGCACGACGTGATCACCGCATGGCATGGCCGCGTGCCGCTGTACGTGTGCTCCGGCGCTCCGCACGAAGAACTGGTGCACATCCTGACCGAACGCGGGCTGGCCCGGTACTTCGAGGCCATCTACGGCTCGCCGCCCGGCAAGACCGACGTGCTGCGCCGTGCCGTGGAAAAGGCGGCCGTGCCGCCGTCGGAAACCGTGATGGTCGGCGACGCCAAGACCGACATGACCGCCGCCGAAGCCGTGGGCACCCTGTTCTACGGCCGGGGCGAAGCCTTTGCCGCCACGCCGCACCCGTGGGGGCATGACCTGACGCAACTCAACATGTGGCTGGAAGGCATCGCCAAAGGCTAAGAGCCCGTTGCCGCCACACCGGGGGCCGCACGCCGCACCGGCGCGGCTCCCCGCGCCTTTCGCACCCGCCGCAAAGGAGCCTTCGTGACCACCTTCATCCTGCTGGATGGACCTGACGCCCCACCCCGTCCGCAGCCCGCAGCCAGCGGCCTGCCCCCGGTGGTGGCCCACTGGGCCAGGCGCAACGTGCCGCACGACCATCTTTCGGTGCCCGCGCTGGTGGAGGCGCACTTCACGGACATCCGGCGCGAGTACATCACCTGGGCGCACGAGACGGGGCTGACCCGGCCCGCCCGCTCCACCCGCAACCTTCGTGAACTGCTGGCCGTGGGCGACACCTTCTCGCACTGGTGGTTCACCACGCTTGCCGAAAAGCATCCGAAAATCTGCCGCAACCTGTACGAAGTGACCAAGCTGCGCGCGCTGGAACTGGCCATCGAGGAGGCCCGCACCGACCATGTCTGCGCGGTCACCGACGACACGGTGCTGGCGGGCATCCTGCTGCGCTTCTGCGCCGTCACCGGCCGCCGGTTCGAGTTGCGTCCGACTGGAACGGGGGTCGGAGCGGGGGCCGGAAACGGGGCGGGTTCCGCATCATCCTCCGATACCGGCCCTCTCTCCGCCAAGCAGCGCCTGGCCGCGCTGTACCATCGCCTGCCCGCGCCGGTGCAGGCCGTGGCCCGCCTGGGCGCGTGGCTGCTGCGCGAAAAGCGCCTGCTGCCCGCCGCGCCCGAGGCCACGGGCAAGGCCGCCCTGCCCGCGCACCCGCGCCCCTCCACCATCGCCACCTATTTCCCCAACATCGACGTGCAGGCCGCCACACAGGGCCGCCTGCGCTCGCGCTACTGGGAAAGCCTGCACGACGCGCTGGACCCGCAGCAGGGCGGCGTGCACGGGGTGACCTGGCTGTTCATCTTCGAGCCCACGCCGCACTATTCGCTGGCCGACGCCATCCGCCTGCGCGACGCGTTCCGCGCCCGGCAGCGGGACGGCATCGCCTTCCACTTCATCGAGGAATTCCTGACCCTTCCGGCCATCGCCCGCGAGGTGGCGCACTACTGTCGCATGGCCATCCGCGCCGCGCGCCTGACCCGCCACGTGGCCGGGCAGTGCCGCCTGCCCGGCTCGCGCATGGATTTCTGGCCGTACATGGAGCGCAACTGGGCGGAATCCACGCGCGGCTGGCTGGGCCTGCAACGCCGCCTGATGCGCGCCGCCTTCCGCCGCTACGCGGCAGTGTGCGCGCCGCAGGAATGGACCATCTTCCCCATGGAAAACCACCCCTGGGAAAAGTCCCTCGCCCACGCCATGCACGAGGCGCGGCGCGGCCCGGTGTACGGCACCCAGCATTCCACCGTGCGGCCCACCGACCTGCGCTACTACGAGGACGCCCGCGCCTTTGCCGAGCCGGACGCCGCCGCCACCCTGCCCGACCTGCTGTGCTGCAACGGCCAGGGCGCGCTGGGCCACATGCGCGACGCGGGCATGCCCGACGAACGGCTGGGCGAGATAGAGGCGCTACGCTACCTGTACCTTGCCGATGCGGCTGCGGGCGTGGCGCCGGGCGCGGCATCAGCGGCCACCTCCGACGCTCCTTCCGGCACCGCATCTTCTCCCGCGCCCGGCAAGCCCACCCTGCTCGTCGTCACCAGCTTCTTCCCCGACGAGACCGACAACCAACTCGACGTGCTGGCCGAGGCCGCACGGGCAGGCACGCTGGACGGCTACGACGTGGTCGTCAAGCCGCATCCCAACCTGCCCGTGGAAGGCCGCCTTGCCGCGCGCTTCCCCTCCGGGGGCGCGCCCCGCGTGGTCAACACCCCCGTGGCCCAGTTGCTTGTTCCGGGCCCCCATGGATTGGTCGTGTGGGCGGCCAACTCCACCACCGTGGCCCTGGAAGCCGCCTACCAGCGCTTGCCCCTCATCGTGCAGACCGCCGCCAACGACTTCAACATGTGCCCCCTGCTCGGCGTGCCCGGCACCGCCTTCGTGGCTACCGCCGACGACCTCGCCGCCGCGCTGGCACATCCCGCCCCGCCCGACCTGCCGCCCGGCTTCCTGGCCCTGGATCGCGGTTTGCCCCGGTGGCGGCGGTTACTGGGGATTCCCGAGAAATAAGAGCAACGGAGGAAGGGACCCTTTAAAAAGGGTCTCCTTCCCCCGTACCCCCATCCCCCCAAACTTTTTAAATGGGGTAAGGCAAGTGGCCGACGTCATATTCCACGTGCCTACCCCTTCGCCATCACGAACCACCCTATTGAAAAGCTTTGGAAGAAGGGGGATGGGGTCCGGGGAAGGGGGAAGAAACCTTTCCCGAAAGGTTTCTTCCCCCTTCCCCGGTTACTCTTCTTCCCCTCTTCTCCCCAAGGAGCCGACATATGCTGACCACCATCACCCGCAAGCTGAAGGAGCTGGCCCGCATGCTGGGCACGCGGCCGTACTACGGGTTCGTGACCGGGCACGGGTACCTGACGGAAGCGCAGGTGGCCGAGGTGCGGCGGGTGCTGGAATCGCCCGCGCAGGCGGCGGGCACGGTGGCGGAGTACGAGCGCCGGTTTGCGGCGGTGGTGGGCGTGGGGCGCGGCCTGGCCACGGCGGGCGGGCGCATGGCCCTGTTCGCCACGTTGCGGGCGCTGGGCGTGGGCGCGGGGCACGAGGTGGTGCTGCCCGCGTTCACCTGCTCGGTGGTGGCCAGCGCGGTGCTGCGCACGGGGGCCACGCCGGTGTTCACCAACGTGGACCCCGCCACCTTCGGCACGGACCCGGACGCGGTGGCGAACGCCATCACCCCGAAGACGCGGGCCATCATCGCACAGCACAGCTTCGGCATTCCCTGCCGGGTGGGCGAACTGCGCGCGCTGGCCGACGGCTGTGGGGCGGCGCTGATCGAGGACTGCGCGCTGACCGTGGGCTCCACGCGCGACGGCGTGGCCGTGGGCAACACCGGGGACGCGGCGTTCTTTTCCACGGACCACTCCAAGCCCATGAACACGGTGGTGGGCGGGTTCTTCTACACCCGCGACGCGGGGCTGTACGACGCCGTGGCCGCGCAACTGACCGAGGCGCCAACCCTGCCGGAAGCCCAGCAGCGGCGGCTGTTCGGCCAGTTCCTGCTGGAGCGGCGGCTGGCCCGGCCCGCCAGTTACGGCCTGTACCAGCTGGCCATGCTGGGCAAGTCGGTGCGGCGGCGGCTGTCGGACCCCGGCATGACCTTCCTGGACGACGACTACGTGGTGGAGCGCACGGGCGCGTATGCCTATCCGGCCCGGCTGCCGGCGGTGCTGGCGCGCATCGGGCTGTTCGAGCTGGACCGCTGGCCCGCCGAGGCCGCCCGGCGCGAGGCGCTGCTGCAACGCTACCTGACCGCCGCCTACGGTACGCCGCTGGCCGCACACCTGCCCGCCGCCTATGCCGACCCGGTGCTGCGCATCGTCGCCCACCGGCTGGCGTTCACCCATCCCAGGGCGGACCAGTTGAAGGCGCTGATGGATGCGCGCGTGCACACCGCGTGGACGTGGTTCATGGACCCCATTGTGGGCGCGCGGGCGGGACTGGCCTCGCTGGGGTACGCCGCCGGGGCCTGCCCGGTGTCGGAAAAGGTGGGCACGCAGGTGCTGAACTGGCCGTGCGTGGTGGAACAGGGCGCGGAAGGCCCGCTGCTGGAGTTTTTCGCGCAGGTGGCCAAGCAGGCGTAGGCGAAACGGCGCGGACGCGGAACACATGGCCGGGCGGGCACCGCAACACCCTCCGCAATCCCCCGCCCCCCGCGAAAATCACACGCCGCGCCTATGGACAAGCGTCACGCGCGAGCGTATCTAGCACGCCACGAAGAAGGGCCGGAAATTCCGGCGGAAACGCGGCGCGCCAGTGCGACGCGCCAGCCCCGGAACACCGGCCACCCACCCGCGCGCGGAACGGAGGTTCCGCACGTCATCATGACGCCACCCCACCCAGCCCATCCAGTCCATCCGCCCCATCCATTCCATCCGGCCGGCAACCCAGGCGCAATCCACGATGTTCACCGGCCGCGCCGCGTGGGCCGTGCATTCCTTCGTAACCCAGTCCCGGCGGTATCGCCTGCGGGCCGTTCCGCAACGCCGCGCATTCTGCTATACCCATCCGGACGACGACAGCACATTACCCCATCACGAGGTATCGCATGAAGGTCATCATCATGTGCGGGGGCAAGGGCACCCGCCTGCGCGAGGAAACCGAATTCAAGCCGAAGCCCATGGTCGAGATCGGCGGCCGCCCGGTGCTGTGGCACATCATGAGCATCTACGCCCGCCACGGCCACAAGGATTTCATCCTGCCGCTGGGCTACAAGGGCGAGGTGATCAAGCAGTATTTCCACGACTACCGCATCCGCAACACCGACTTCACCGTGGACCTCGCCACCGGCGCGCTGACCACCCACGAGTGCAGCAACTGCACCGACTGGAAGGTGACCCTGTGCGATACCGGGCAGGAAACCCTGAAGGGCGCGCGCATCAAGCGGGTGGCCAAGCACATCGACACCGACCGCTTCATGGTCACCTACGGCGACGGCGTGTCGGACATCGACATCGACAAGCTGGTGGAGTTCCACAAGAAGTCCGGCAAGATCGGCACCTTCACCGGCGTGCGCATGCCTTCGCGCTTCGGCGCGGTGCAGACCGACGCGGACGGCAACATCCTGTCCTGGCAGGAAAAGCCTGTGCTGAACGAATACATCAACTGCGGCTTCTTCGTGTTCAAGCGCGAATTCCTCGACTACCTGGACGAGGACGAATCGTGCGACCTGGAAAAGCAGCCGCTGGAACGCCTTGCCGCCGACGGCCAGCTGTCCATGTACCCCCACGAAGGCTTCTGGGAATGCATGGACACCCTGCGCGACTGGCAGAAGCTGAACGCCCTGTGGGACAAGGGCAGTGCGCCGTGGGCCAAGGGTTTCAAGGTATAGCCCGAGCATGGTTCAGATGGGCCTTTCGCCCGCTGGTTCCGCCTTCTGAACGCTTCTCCACAGTCCTTTTCCATGGCTGCCCGTCCACAATGAATGTTTAGGGGGATGGGGGTCCGGGGGAAGGGGACCCTTTACAAAGGGTCCCTTCCCCCGGTTCCCTCCCCCACTTTCCCCGCCATAGAACGGAGAGACATACAATGTTCGCAGATGCCTATCGCGGCCGCAGGGTGCTGGTCACCGGCCATACCGGGTTCAAGGGGTCATGGCTGACCGCGTGGTTGTTGCAGTTGGGCGCGGAAGTGGCCGGGCTGTCGGTGGACGTGCCCACCACCCCCGCCAATTTCGACGAGTTGGGCCTTGGCGCCCGCATCACGGACATCCGCGCCGACATCCGCGACCGTGCGGCGGTGTGCAAGGCCGTGGCCGACTTCGCGCCGGAGGTGGTCTTCCACCTGGCGGCGCAGGCGCTGGTGCGCAAGTCGTACGACGACCCGGCGGCCACCATAGAGGCCAACGCCATGGGCACCCTGAACATCCTGGAGGCGGTGCGCTGCGCGCCTTCGGTGCAGGCCGTGGTGTGCATCACCTCGGACAAGTGCTACCGCAACGACGAATGGGTGTGGGGCTACCGCGAAACCGACCACCTGGGCGGCGAGGACCCGTACTCCGCGTCCAAGGGCTGCGCCGAGATCATCGCGCACTCGTACTTCCGCTCGTTCTTCAGGAACGGCGTGCGCTGCGCCACCACCCGCGCGGGCAACGTCATCGGCGGCGGCGACTGGGCGGCGGACCGCATCGTGCCCGACTGCGCGCGGGCGTGGGCGGCGGGCACGGCGGTGCAGATCCGCAGCCCGTGGGCCACGCGGCCGTGGCAACACGTGCTGGAGCCCCTTTCCGGCTACCTGTGGCTGGGCGCGAAACTGCTGCTGAACGAGCAGGGGCCGTTCCCCCTTTCGGGCGAGGCCTACAACTTCGGCCCGGCGGCGGACGTGAACAACAACGTGGCCGAAGTGGTGGACGCCCTGGCCCCGTACTGGCCCGGCTTCGCCAGCGAAATGGACCGCGCCGGGCAGGCGGGCATGAAGGAATGCACCCTGCTCAAGCTGTGCTGCGACAAGTCGCTGGCGTACCTTGGCTGGCAGGCCACGCTGAACTTCGCCGAAACCATCCGCTTCACGGCGGAATGGTACCGCGCGTTCCACGCGCCTGCCGGTGCGAAGCGTCCGGACATGTACGCCTTCACCATGAACCAGATCGCGGAATACTCCGGCAAGGCCGCCGCCAAGGGCCTTGCCTGGGCCAGGTAGCGGCCTCCGCGCCGCCAAGGACCATGCCGTGAACGCCACGACCATCGACGGGGTGATGACGCTGGACCTGCGCGTCATTCCCACGGAGGGCGGCCCGGTGCTGCAAATGCTGCGGCCCGATTCGCCCCTGTTCATGAGCTTCGGCGAGCTGTACTTCTCGGAAGTGGAGCCCGGCGCGGTGAAGGCGTGGAAGCGCCACACCCGCCAGACCCAGCACTTCGCGGTGCCCGTGGGGCGGATGAAGGTGGTCGTCCACGACAGCCGCCCCGGTTCGCCCACCTTCGGCACTACGGAAGAATTCCTGCTGGGCAGGCCGGACCACTACCGGCTGCTGCGCATCCCCCCGCTGGTGTGGTACGGGTTCAGCGCGGTGAGCGAAACGCCCGCGCTGATCTGCAACTGCGCGGACATCCCGCACGACCCCACGGAAAGCGAACGCGCGCCGAAAGACGTGCCGGACATTCCGTACCGCTGGTAGGCGGCGGACGGCGGGGCGATCAGTTCCCCGCCCCCGCCCGGCACGACACGCGCCATTCCGCCCCCGTGGCAGCCCGCCCGGCCGCCACGGGGCCGACACCGGATTTCCCGTCCACAACGTCCGTCGCGGCGCTCCCGCGTCCGCGCCAACACCAGAGCGACACGCCATGACCACCCCCGCCTTGCGTCTTTCCCGGTCCATCGTGGGCCAGGCCGAAGCCGACGCCGTGAGCCGCGTCATCCTCGAGGACGGCTACCTCGGCATGGGCAACGAAGTGAAGCGCTTCGAAGAGGACATCGCCGCCTACCTCGGCGTGCCCGCGCAGAACGTCGTCACCGCGAGCACCGGCACCGCCGCCCTGCACCTGGCCGTGCAGGCCGCCGTGCAGCCGGGCGCGGAAGTGCTGGTGCAGTCGCTGACCTTCGTGGCCTCGTTCCAGGCCATCAGCGCTGCCGGGGCCGTGCCCGTGGCCTGCGAGGCCCTGCCGGAAACCTGCACCATCGACCTTGCCGACGCCGAACGCCGCCTGACCGAACGCACCGCCGCCATCATGCCGGTGCACTACGCCAGCAACCCCGCCGGGCTGGACGAGGTGTACGCCTTTGCCGCCAGGCACGGCCTGCGGGTCATCGAGGACGCGGCCCACGCTTTCGGCTGCCGCCACGACGGCCGCATGATCGGCGCCTTCGGCGACATCGCCTGCTTCAGCTTCGACGGCATCAAGAACATCACCAGCGGCGAGGGCGGGTGCATCGTCACCGCCGACCAGGCCGTGGCCCAGCTGTGCCGCGACGCGCGCCTGCTGTCCGTGGCCAACGACACGGAAAAGCGCTTCTCGGGCCAGCGCAGCTGGGATTTCGACGTCACCCGGCAGGGCTGGCGCTACCACATGAGCAACATCATGGCCGCCATCGGCCGCGTGCAGCTTGGCCGCCTGCCCGGCGAATTCGCCCCGGCGCGGATGCGCCTGGCCGCGCGCTACCGCCAGCGGCTCACCGGCGCGCCGCATCTGGCCCTGCTGGCAACGGATTCCCGTGACGTGGTGGTGCCGCACATCTTCCCGGTGCGCATCCTGGACGACAAAAAGCACCACGTGGTGGACGCCTTGCAGGCCAAGGGCATTCCTACCGGCATGCACTACAAGCCCAACCACCTGCTGACCTACTTCGGCGGCGGGGCCGAATCCCTGCCCGTCACCGAAATGCTGGGCCGCCAGTTGACCACCCTGCCCCTGCACCCCGGCATGAGCGACGCCGACGTGGACTTGGTGTGCGACGCATTGCTGGAGGCGCTGGGTTAGGGGCTGTCTCTAAATTGTCTTTTCGCCCGTTGGCATCGTCAAACTTCGCCTGCCATATCGGTCGAATACGAGAAGAGTATACTCCCTCATGGCAGGCTCGTTTTCCTTGCCAACGAACGAAAATCCTAATTTAGAAACAGCCCCTTAGGTTTCGATTTTCTGGACGCCTCCGGCGGGCAGGGGGCGTTGTCCCCTGCACCCCTTTCAGGCCAGCCTGCCTGCGGCATGCTGCCACCGGTTTTCGACAACGCTTCGAAAAAGGAACCCGTACCCGGTTCCTTCCCCGAGAAACAAACTGCCATGACCGACACCGCCACCTCACATGCGCCCCCCGCGCCCCCCGCTCCCCCCGCTCCCACAGTCAGCGTGATCATGAACTGCCTGAACTGCGGCGAACACCTGCGCGCCGCCATGGACAGCGTGTTCGCCCAGACCCTTGACGACTGGGAGATCGTGTTCTGGGACAACGGCTCCACCGATTGCAGCGCGGACATCGCCCAAAGCTACGGCCACAAGGTGCGCTACTTCCGCGCCGAGCGCACCGTGCCGCTGGGTGCGGCGCGCAACCTCGCCATCGCGCGGGCGCGGGGCGAGTTCATCGCCTTTCTCGACTGCGACGACCTGTGGCGCCCGGAAAAGCTGGCCCGGCAGGTGGCGCTGTTCCGTGCCAACCCGGCCGTGGGTTTGGTGAGCTGCGACACGGTGATGTTCAGCGGCGACAAGGAGCTGAGCCGCCAGTTCCAGGCCGCGCCGCCCGCGCGCGGCAAGGTGTTCCACGAGTTGATGACCACCCAGTGGATTTCCATGTCCTCGGCCGTGATCCGCCGTGCCGCGCTGGATGCGCCCGGCATGGGCGGCCACTGGTTCGACGAGTCGTTGAACGTGTGCGAGGAGGCGGACGTGTTCTACCGCATCGCCTGGGACTGGGAACTGGACCACGTGGACGCGCCGCTGGCCCGCTGGCGGGTGCACGGCGGCAGCACCACCTTCCGCAAGTTCGCCCAGTTCGCGGACGAGACCGAGGCCATTCTCGCCAAGCACATCCGCATGTACCGCGACTATGAGCGCGACCATGCCGACCTTGTGGCGCTGCTGCGCCGCCGCGCCGCGTTCCAGCGCGGGGTGGCCCTGTGGCGCGAGGGCAAGGGGAGTGAGGCGCGGGAGGCCATAGCGCCGTATGCCGGGTCGTCGCTGAAGTTCCGGTTGTTTTGGATGGCGACGTTCCTGCCGGGCGGGATGTTTGACGCCGTGGCGGGGGTGTATTTTGCGTTGCCGTCGTTTTTGAGGCGGTAGCCTCTGCGACAGCCTAAAGGCGAAGATGGTGTTTACGCCCTGATGGGTGCGGCTTCTACGGATGCACGCCTGCCCTTATTCCCACGCCCGATCTCGTTATGCCTCCGGCGGGCAAGGGGCCATTGAGCGATGGCCCCTTGCATCCCCGCGCTCCAGGGGGGCTTCGCCTCCCCTGGACCCCCAACGCATCCTGCACCGCATTCCAACGCCGCCAGCTTCCCTCCGGCGCAGACGCCTTCGGGCGATCTGGCGACGGGAATGCGATGTGCGCACATCTCTCGCTGCCTTTATCCCACCAGGGTGCCTTTACCTTCGCCCCCGTTGCGACGCATATGCCGCCGTCAAAGCCCGGCGGCATACGCTTCTACGCACGTGACGTCTCCGTTGGACTGAGCTGAAAACACCACACACCCACGACTACCTCTGCCAAGAACACGTTACGCCCAACGCCCGCCATCCGCGCGGATTGGCGGCACCGGCGGCAAATCGCCCGGAGGAGCCCTACGCCGGAGGGAAGCTGACGCCGAAGGGACGCCGCGCAGGACACCCTTTGGTGTGCGCACAACCCGAACCTTCGCCATGCCGCCGGGAGCAACGCGCACATCGCATTCCGCCGGGCAGATCACCCGAAGGCGCCTTGGCCGAGGGAAGCTGCCCGGCGAAGAATGCGGTGCAGGAAGCGCTGGGGGTCCAGGACTTCAGCCGTTAGGCGAGCGCGAAGATCGACCCGAAGGGCGCGAAGCGTGGCCGTTGGCGAGCTTGCGAGCCTTACGGCCATCGTACGCAACGCGCGAGTCTTACGGATGAAGATAGCAGAGCTGAGGCGAAGCCCCCCTGGAACGCGGGGGTGCAGGGGGCCGTCGTTTCACGGCCCCCTGCCCGCCGGAGGCATAACGAAATCAAGCGTGCCCAACAGTGCAGACCTGTCTTCGTAGAAGCCGCTTCCAGCGAAGCACCACCTCTCCCCCTCTCTCCCCCCACCCCACCCCTACCCCACACCCCCGCTTGACCTCAGCACACGCAACCATGCTATGGTACTCCCATTCCTGGTTCCGTTCTCCCCCACGCGCCGGCAGCCCCCCAGCCACCGCCACCCCGCGCGCCACGCCCCCCCTTCCCCCTATCCGGAGGCTCCATGTTCCCCGTCACCACCGGCACCTTCCGCACCGACGTCACCATGGTCGAATGCTTCGGCCATGCCGTGCTGTGGTTCCTGATCACCCTGTGCACGCTGGGCATCGGCGTGTTCTTCTACCCGTACGCGCTGGCCAAGTTCATCATCAACCGCACCTGGGTGGAACGCGAAGGCGCGCCGCGCCAGCGGCTGACGTGCGACCTGGACCTGGCCGCGCAGGTGGGCCACGCGCTGATCTGGCTGCTGCTGTCCATCGTCACCTTCGGGCTGGCCTACTTCCTGTACCTGTACGGCGTGGGCCGTTACGTGGCCGCGCACACCCGTATCGAACCCGCGTAGTCTCGACCGGCCGCCGCGTGGCGCACCCCGCCCCGCTCGCCTCTGCCGCGGCATTGCCCGTCCAACCCGCTTGCCAGCCGGACGGGGCGGGCGTATGTGGTGCCTCCGGGCCGGGCGCGGCCGCACCGTACCCGCCCGCGCTGCCCGTTCCCGCAACCCCGAACCGCCGTCCACCCCGCGACCGAGACCGCCATGCGTCGCCCCACCCTCGCCGACATTTCCCCCGCCCACATCCGCCACGGCGTCAAGACCGGCATCGCCGCCATTCTCGCCCTGGTGCTGGCCGACGTGCTGCACATCGAATACGGCTACTGGGCCGTCATTTCCGCCGTCATCGCCATGCAGATGAACGTGGCCGACGCCATCGAGATGTGCCTGTACCGCTTCATCGGCACGGTCATGGGCGCGGTGATGGGCGTCATCGCCATCGTGGCCTTTCCGGACACGCCCGTATGGAACGGCGTGTCTGTGTTCCTCACCACGGGCCTGTGCGCCTTTCTCACCCGGTGGGACCCGCGCTACCGCATGGCGGCCATCACCGTGAGCATCGTGATCCTGGCCAGCGCGGGCCATGCCGAGCGCATCGACGTGGGTCTGTTCCGGGTGCTGGAAATCGCCGTGGGCGTAGGCTGCGCCTTTGTGGTCACGGTCACCCTGTGGCCGGTGCGCGCGGCGGTGGGCCTGCGGCGCGACCTAGCCTCGCAGGCGGAAAACTGCGCCCACTACCTGACCACCCTGGTGGACCGCTTCCTGGCCCGCCAGACCCACGTGCCCGCCGACCTGCTGGACCCGCTGACGCGCGCCATCCCGCGCAACCGCGAACGGCTGTCCAAGGTCCGCCGCCACGAATCGCTGATCTACTTCTACGACAACCAGCCCCTGGACACCCTGTCCACCGTGGTGGAGCGCACCACCGACCACCTGCGGGTGATGCTGCGCAGCCTGAACGCCTGCGACGCCGACGGCTACGACATCCTGATGGACGCCGAACTGCGCGCCCTGGCGGAAACCGTGGCCCGCACCCTGCGCCGCATGGCCGGCATGACCACCGGCGTCACCGGCATGCGGCCCGGCAACACCGTGCCGGGCGGGCTGGCCGCCCTGGGCGAACGGCTGCGACGGCGCGGCACGAATGGCGCGGCCCCCGCCGACGACCTGCCCCCGCCGACGGACACCTCGCCGGACACCTCACTGGCCACCTCTCTGGCCGAGGCCATCACCCTGGCCGACGCCCGCCTGCGCGCCCTGCGCGAGGCCGGGGCCACCAGGCGCTTCGACCTGGCCATGCTCACCCAGTTCTACGCCTTCTACTACGCGTTGCGCCAACTGGCCGAAGACGTGAAGGTGCTTGCCGCGCGCATGACCGGTGAAGAGGACGACCATCGCGACCATCACAACCTGGGTCCCGGCGACGCCACGCCCTAGTCCTCACGGCACACCCTTTCGCACCGCCCCCGCCCCGGAGGCCCCCTCATGCCCGCCCCGACCACCGATTCCGCGACCCTGTCCACGCTGGTGGAAACCATCGGCTACGCGGCCGGGCTGCTGACCTCGCTGGCCTATCTGCCACAGGTGGTGCGCATCGCCCGCACCCGCTCGGCCGACGACATCTCGCTGCCCACCTTCCGGCTGCTGGCCGTGGGCGTGGGGCTGTGGCTGATCTACGGCATCGGCATCGGCTCGTGGCCGGTCATGGCCGCCAACGCGGTGGGCCTGTCGCTGATCCTGGCCGTGATCTGGATGAAGCTGCGCTATTCCCGCCGGGATTAGAAGGCGCGAGCCGCGGCGGGGCCTGTCGGCCGGTTCCCCCGGCGCGGCATCCGTCCCCCGCGCGTCCGGCGGTGGACGGCGCGCCATTTCCGGGTATACTCGGCGTATCGAAGCCTTCCGGCCGACTTCCTTCACCATATCCGGAGACCGGACATGTACACCGCCTTCACCGAGCTTCCCCCCGTCACGCAGGCCTTTCTCGCCGGACTGTTCACCTGGGGCGTCACCGCGCTGGGCGCGGCCCTGGTGTTCCTGACCAAGAGCTTCTCGCGCAAGATGCTGGACATCATGCTGGGCTTCGCGGCCGGGGTGATGATCGCGGCCAGCTTCTGGTCGCTGCTAGCCCCGGCGCTGGAAATGTCCGAGCACCTCGGCCGCTGGTCGTTCGTGCCCGCCGCCGTGGGCTTCGTGCTGGGGGCGCTGTTCCTGCGACTGGTGGACATGCTGCTGCCCCACCTGCACCTGCACAACCCCATCGAGCACGCCGAAGGGTTGCCCAGCAGTTGGCAGCGCTCCACCCTACTGGTGGCGGCCATCACCCTGCACAACATCCCGGAAGGGCTGGCCGTGGGCGTGGCCTTCGGCGCCGTGGCGGCCGACCTGCCCTCGGCCTCGCTGGCCGGGGCCGTGGCGCTGGCGCTGGGCATCGGCATCCAGAACTTTCCCGAGGGCACGGCGGTGTCCGTGCCGCTGCGGCGCGAGGGGTTTTCGCGCATGAAGGCGTTCCTGTTCGGGCAGGCCTCGGGCATGGTGGAACCCGTCGCCGCCGTCATCGGCGCGGCGGCCGTGGTCTGGGCGCAACCCATCCTGCCGTACGCGCTGGCCTTTGCCGCCGGGGCCATGATCTTCGTGGTGGTGGAGGAGGTCATCCCCGAATCCCAGGGGTCCGGCTACGGCGACCTTTCCACCATGGGCGTCATTGCCGGGTTCACCCTGATGATGACCCTCGACGTGGCCCTGGGGTAGCGGCGCCCCGGCAGCCGCGCAGGCCCGCCGCCCCCGCAAATCCGGAAAATTTTCCTCTCCATTCGGTACGTTGCGCGTGCCCCGGAAAATAGCTTGACGGTCAAACTATCTTGGACATAAAGAAGTTTGACCGTCAAACATTCTGGAGGCACACCCCGTGATCGGACGCTTCGCCTGCCCCGGCTCCTACCGCGAACTCATCTCTTCCCGTGAAACCCTGCTCTGCCTGCTGGGCGGCCTGCTGGCCGTCACCTCATGGGTCGCGTCGCTTTCCGGCGCGCCCGCGTGGCTGGCCGCCGCCCTGGCCCTGACCGGGGCCGCCGTCAACGGCCTGCCCATCGTCAAGGGCGCGGTGCAGGGCCTGCTGGAAAAACAGGTCAACGTGGACGAACTGGTGTCCATCGCCCTCGTCGCCTCGGTGGCGCAGGGCGAATACCTGTCCGCCGCCATCGTGGCCTGCATCATGAAGGCGGGGTCGCTGGTGGAGGGCTTCCTCAGCGATGCGGCCCGCCGGTCCATCAAGGCCTTGGCCGCCGTCACCCCGGACACCGCCACCGTCATCGAACCGGGCGGCCGCGAGCGCACCGTGCCCGCCGCCGAGGTGCGCGTGGGCCAGCAGTTGCGCGTGCGCCCCGGCGAGCGCATCCCCGTGGACGCGGTGATCCTGTCCGGGGTCACCGCCGTGGACGAATCGTCCATCACCGGCGAGCCGTTGCCCCGCTCCTGCGCCACGGGCGACAAGGTGCTGGCGGGCACCATGAACTACAACGGCGTCATCGTGGTGGAGGCGCAGCGCGTGGGCGAGGACACCACCATCGGCAAGGTGGTGCGCCTGGTGGAAGAGGCCGAGGCCCACAACCCCAAGGCCGCCCGCCTGGTGGACAGGTACGCCCAATGGTTCACCCCGGTGGTGCTGGCCTGCGCCGCCGCTGCCTGGGCCGTTTCGGGCGAGACCTCGCGCGCCGTGGCCGTGCTCATCGCCGGGTGCCCCTGCGCCCTCTTGATGGCCGCGCCCACCGCCGCCGTGGCCGCCGTGGGCCGCGCCGCCCGCGCGGGCATCATCGTGCGCGGCGGGCAGGCCCTGGAAAAGGTGGCCGCCGCCACCCTGGTGCTGTTCGACAAGACCGGCACCCTCACCTTCGGACGGCCGGAACTGGACGAGGTGTCGCCCGCGCCCGGCTTTACCGCCGAGCGGGTGCTGGCCCTGGCCGCCGGGGCCGAAGGCGGCGGCACCCACCCCATCGCGCGGGCCATCGTGGCCGGGGCCGAGGCGCGGTCCATCGCGCCCGCCGCCGCCGAGGGCGCATTCACCGAAGTGGGCGTGGGCGTGCGGGCCACCGTGGACGGCCACGCCGTGGAGGTCTGCGGCGTGACGGCCGATGTCGAAACGGAGCTTTCCGAACGCGCGCCCGGCCTGGTCACGCCGCTGGCCGCCCTGCGCGGACGCGGGGCCACCGCCCTGCTGGTGCGCGTGGACGCGGCCCCCGCCGGGCTGCTGGCCGTCACCGACACCCTGCGCCCCGGCGCGCGCGCCGCCGTCAGCGGGTTGCGCGCCGCCGGGCTGGCCCATGCGGGCATGCTGTCCGGCGACCACGAGACCGCCGCCGCGCGCATCGCGGCCCAGGCGGGCATCGACTACTGGCGCGCCGGGCTGAAGCCCGCCGACAAGCTGTCCGCCATCCGCACCCAGCAGCAGGCCGGGGCCACCGTGGTCTTCGTGGGCGACGGCATCAACGACGCCCCAGCCCTGGCCGGGGCGGACGTGGGCGTGGCCATGGGCGGCGCGGGCACCGACGTGGCCCTGGAAACCGCCGACGTGGCCCTGACCCACGACGACATCGGCCGCCTGCCCTTCCTGGTGCGGCTGGCGCGCCGGGCCATCTCGCTCATCAAGATCAACATCGGCCTCGGCGTGCTGTTCAACGCGCTGTCCATCCTGGGCAGCGGCTACGGCCTGCTCTCGCCGGTGATGGCCTCGGTGTTCCACAACGTGGGCTCGGTGATCGTGGTCATCTCGTCCGCCAGCCTGGCCTTCTTCGATGATGGCGAGCCCGGCCGGCCCGCCTGCCCGGCCCCCGCCGTCCCCGCCGCAGGGGGCAAGGCCGCGTAGCCGCGCCCCGCCCCGCCACGTTCGCGCCGCAGACACCCCACGGGCCGGAAAGGATACCCCTTCCGGCCCGTTTTCCGTTCCATCCCCCTTGGCGGGTTGCGCTTTCCTCGCGAGGCCGCCCGTTTCGCGGGCCGCGCCATGCCCCGCACCAACTCGCGCCACGTCCGCCCAGCCTTGATTTCCCGCCCGGATTCTGCAATGCCTAATCGATTCGCGCGCACGCCGCGCGGACGGATCACGGGCCGTGCGCGCACCGGCGCACCCGCCGCAACAGACCGGAGGAACCACATGAAGCGTCTCATCCAGATCGCCCTCGGCCTTGCCCTGGTGGCCGCGCTGTGCGCCCCCGCCATGGCCAAGAAGCTCGTCGTCGCGCACGACACCAACTTCAAGCCCTTCGAGTTCAAGGGCGAGGACGGCAAGTACACCGGCTTCGACATCGAACTGTGGCAGGCCGTCGCCAAAATCGTGGGCGTGGAGTACGAGTTGCAGCCCATGGACTTCAACGGCATCATCCCCGGCCTTCAGACCGGCAACATCGACGTGGGCATCGCGGGCATCACCATCAAGGCCGAGCGCCAGCAGGTCATCGACTTTTCCGACCCCTACTACGATTCCGGCCTGATGATCCTGGTGCGCGAAGGCGACGCCGCCATCAAGTCCGTGGAAGACCTGAAGGGCAAGGTGGTGGCCACCAAGACCGCGACCTCGTCCGTGGACTTCGTGAAGGCCAGCGCCAGCGCCAAGGAAGTGAAGCTGTTCCCCAACAACGACGGCATGTTCTTCGAACTGATGAGCGGCGGCGCCGACGCCGTGGTGTTCGACATGCCCGTGGTGAAGGAATTCGCCATGACCGCCGGCAAGGGCAAGGTGAAGACCGTCGGCCCGCTGTACCAGGGCCAGTCGTACGGCATCGGCTTCCCCAAGGGCAGTCCGCTGGTGGCCAAGGTGAACGAGGCCCTCAAGAAGGTGAAGGCCGACGGCACCTACGAAAAGCTGTACATCAAGTGGTTCGGCTACGCCCCCGGCAAGTAGCCCCCTGCCCCATTTGCCGACGGCGGCCACGGCGGCGGACATCCCGGCCCCCTGGCCGCACCTTGACCGCCCCTTGATCGCACTTTGATCACCCCTTGATCGTTCGGACGGACGCGACGGGGATGGCCGCACGGCCATCCCCTTGCCCGTTCCCGCACCCCGCGAGACTCACCCGAAGGCATTCCATGGCACTGGACTTTCAAGCAAGCGTCATGTGGGAAAGCGTGCCCCTGCTGCTCGGCGGGGTGCACCTGACCATCATCATCACCCTGGGCGGGCTGGCCATCGGCTTTCTGCTGGGCACCGCCGCCGGGCTCGCCAAGACCGCGCGCGGCAGGCTGCCCCGCGCCGTGGCCGACATCTACGTGGAGGCCATCCGCGGCACCCCGCTCATCGTGCAGGTGATGTTCCTGTATTTCGGCGTGCCGCTGGCCACCGGCATGCGCATCCCGCCGGTGACGGCGGGCATCATCGCCATCGCGGTCAATTCCGGGGCGTACATCGCCGAAATCGTGCGCGGGGCCATCGAATCCATCGACGTGGGCCAGACCGAGGCGGGCCGCTCCATCGGGCTCACCCGCATGCAGGCCCTGCTGTACGTGGTGTGGCCGCAGGCCTTCCGCCGCATGATCCCGCCGCTGGGCAACCAGTTCATCATCTCGCTGAAGGACACCTCGCTGCTGGTGGTCATCGGGGTGGGCGAACTGACCCGGCAGGGGCAGGAGATCATCGCCGTGAACTTCCGCGCCTTCGAGGTGTGGCTGACCGTGGCCGTGATGTATCTGGTGATGACCCTGAGCATCGCCCGCGCGCTGCGGGTGTACGAACGCAGACTGAACGCCCGCTCCGGGCGCTAGGGGTTGCTTCTAAATTGTCCTTTCGCCCGTTGGCTGCGTCAAGCTTCGCCTGCCATGTCAGTCGAATACGATAAGAGTACGCGTTGCGGTCCTCATCCGTAATGCTCGAAGACTCGCATAACGGCTGAGGCACTCCCTCATGGCAGGCTCGTTTTCCTTGCCAACGAACGAAAATCCTACTTTAGAAACAACCCCTAGAAGGGGGACGCCACCATGAAGACCTGCGACTCCCCCATGATCCACATCCGCAACCTGCACAAGAGGTTCGGCCAGAACGAGGTGCTGCGCGGCATCGACCTTACCGTCTGTCCCGGCGAGGTGGTGGTGATCATCGGGCCGTCCGGCTCGGGCAAGTCCACGGCGCTGCGCTGCATCAACCGGCTGGAGGAGATCACCTCCGGCAAGGTCATGGTGGACGGACACGACCTGTACGACCCCGCCACCGACATCAACTACGTGCGCACCGAAGCGGGCATGGTGTTCCAGCAGTTCAACCTGTTCCCGCACATGAGCGTGCTGGACAACGTGACCCTGGGCCCCATCCGCGTGCGCCGCACCCCCCGCGCAGAGGCCGACCGGCTGGGCCTGGCCCTGCTGGAAAAGGTGGGCCTGGCCGACAAGGCCACCGCCTACCCCGACCAGCTTTCCGGCGGGCAGAAGCAGCGCGTGGCCATTGCCCGCTCGCTGGCCATGCAGCCCAAGGTGCTGCTGTTCGACGAGCCCACCAGCGCCCTGGATCCCGAACTGGTGGGCGAAGTGCTGGAAGTCATGCGCGCCCTGGCCCTGGAAGGCATGACCATGGTCATCGTCACCCACGAAATGGGCTTTGCGCGCGAGGTGGCCGACCGGGTGATCTTCATCGACCAGGGCCGGATTCAGGAAGAAGGCCCGCCGGACGAATTCTTCAGCGCACCCAAGAACCCGCGCCTGCGCGAATTCCTGGGCCGCGTGCGCCACGCCTAGGCTGGCCCGCGCTGCCTGACGGGGAGTGCGGGACGGGGCGTGCAGGACGTGCAGCCTGTCGGCAGTGACGGGCGCGCGCCACCAAGGCAGCCGGATGCGCGACCCGCGCCACGCGCCGTGCCCGGCATGATGTCCTGAGAGGGGGGAACCGGAATTGTCCGGCTCCCCTCGCTTGTTGCGGCACGGGCCTTCCGTCAGGGTAATGCCGGGGTGGCATGCGGGTTGCGGCAGGGTAACGCCATGGCCGTACCCCCTCCGGACGGCCGTCCCACCCCGCTACGGCCCCGTTGCGGCCGCGCCGGGCCGAAACCTGCATGCTACGGATGCGGCATTTCCACCATCAACCCATGGAGATGTCATGTCCGCCTCCACTCGCGGGCGCACGTCCCGCCGCGCCCCTGCCCAGCGTTCTCCCCAGGCCATGTCCACCGAAGACTTCCTGCGCAACGTGGTGTTCGCCAAGCGGCCCCGCGACGAACAGCAAGCGACGACGCCCGGCAACACGCAGCCCACCGCGCGCCCCACGGCCAACCCCACCGGGTCCCCGGCCCCTGCGCCCTCCCTGCCCGCCCCCGGAGCAGGCAGCCCCGCCGCCGCGCCGTCCGGCGAACTGCCGCCCGCGCTGGATGTGCACTGCGCCTTCTCTCCCGACGGCAGGCTGCGCGCCAAACAGGAACACTGCGGCGGGCGCGTCACCACCTGCGACTACACCCACGACGCACGCGGCCACCTGACCGAGGTGCGCCGCGACGGCCAGGTGGCGGAACGCTACGCCTACAACGCGGCGGGCCAGCGCACGGAGGCTCGGGTGGCCCCGCTGCCCGGCATGTCGCGCGACGCGCTGCGGACCATGGAGACGGAGCGCGCCTTTGCCTACGACGCTGCGGGCCGCCTCGTGCGTGCCGGGCGGGCGCGCTACATGTACGCCCCGGACGGCAGCCTGCGGTGCACGGAAGAGGGACGCAACAGCACGTGGTTCTATTACGGAAATGGAGGAAACGCCGACGCCGGAGGCGCGCCCCATCACCCCCAAGGCCAGCTTGCCCCGGTGGCCCTCGATTCGGTGGTGCTGCCCGGCGGCGACATCATCCGCTACCGCTTCGGCCGCCACGGCATGCCTTTCATGGTGCTGCGCAACGACGCGCCCAGCGAGGAATACCAATGGCTCGACCCGTTGCGCCTGGCCCGCTTCCGCGACCACCGCACCGGCTCGGACTATACCTTTCATTACGGCGGCGACCGCGTGCCCGAGGCCGTCACCGTGTGCGGCCCCGCGCTGGACAACCTGGACGGCAACCTGCTGGACCTGTCCATCTTCCGCAAGGACGGGGAGGCCGCCCCGCCGCCGCGCTCCGTCACCTTCCGCATCGGGCGCGACCAGGTGGGCACGGTAAAGGTCCTGATGGACCCGGACGGCAAGGTGGTGAAGCGCATGGAATACGACAGCTTCGGCAACCCGCTGCTGGACACCTGCCCGTACTTCTTCCTGCCGCTGGGCTTCGCCGGGGGGCTGGTGGACCGGCACACCGGCCTCGTGCGCTTCGGCTTCCGCGACTACGACCCGCGCGCCGGACGCTTCACCGCGCCCGACCCCTTGGGCGACACCGGCGGCGACCACGACCCCTACGACTATTGCGTGGACGACCCGGTCAGCGCCTTCGACCCGCTGGGGCTTGAAGGGGCAGGAATTGCCCGCGATGTCGCCCCGTTTTGGGCTCCTTATGGCTCCAAAGAAAAGCAACGTGTGCAAGAAATCCTTGGAGACAAGGGACAGGAGCTTCGCAAGGGCATGAAGAGCATCCAGGCACTGGATGAAGCAACATCCCCCATCTCATGGGGATTCGCCGTGCCTGATCTGGTAGACGCGGTTCTGCAAGAAACAAAACGAATATGGAGAGAAATCGATCACCCACGCGACAAGAATACAGGGAAATTTATCGATAAATAACGGAAAAGCGGCGTCACCGAGCGCCGCTTTTTTTTCCACCTTTCAACAATGCTCCATAAACACACAGCGCTAAAAAATAGAAAATGAGCATTACCCCTTTTAATGCCTTGTTTATATCCAAAGGATCATTCCAAAACCATAGTATATTGAAAGGAATCATGTTCAGACCAGGAATCCTTCCGGGGACACCAGAATAGAATGAGATGACAAACAAGGTTGCCGCATAAGAAACAACAATTTTCAACCCCAATGTTCTGAATTTGGTATGCCTCAAGGCGAACGCGGCGAGCCCGAAGACAACTGCCCGTATCAGATGCGCCACAACTACATATACAGTTCTGATGCTATGAGAAGCATTAAACAAATCCCAAACCAAATAATCGACAATCACGAAAACCAACAACAGCACGACAATCGCATTTTTTCTGAACGTGCTCACGCGTCCCCCTGCAAATCTGAATTTCACAGCCATGCATTCCCATTTTGTATATTTGACAATGCGATAACACAAGCCAACAATCCATGCCCTGAGAAACAAAAAGCGCATACCCGCGAATAACCCGTCCCGACCTGCGCCGGTGCTGCCGGTGCTGCCGGTGCTGGAAGTTGCCCTTGGCGTGCGACACTGTCTGGCAACGTTCGACGCCAACAGGCAAGTTCCCATGCGCGCGCTCCGTTGCTTCCTGTTCACAGTCACGCTGGCGTTCTGGCTGGTTCCCGGCGCACTCCACGCCGAAAAGATGCCCCAAGCCAACCCGCCCTATCCCACCATGCCCATGCGGTACGAGGAATGGACGTGGGAGGGCACGGTGGATACCATTCCCGCAACGCTGACCATGCGCGGCTGGACCAACAACGAGGGCAGCTTCGTGGGCAGCGGCGTGTGCATCCCGCAGCAGGGGGTCCCACGTTTCGTCACGGGCGGCATCTTTGCCCTGTGGTGGCCGCTCGCCAAGGGGATGCGCCTGTGGGAGTGCCCGCCCGGCGCGGCGGCCTGCACCCCCTGGTACGGCGACACCTACAGTGAAGACCCCACGGAATTCCGCGCGCGCGAAGGCTACATCGGCGACACGCCCTCAAGGTTCGAACTGCGCCGCACCCGGCGCGCCACCCTCGACGCGCCGCCGCCTCCACCGGTGCGTCCCCTGTCCCTGCCGCCGCAAGCCCTGGCAGGCCCCCGGCGGGGGGACCTGCTGGAGCATCCTGGCCTTGCGCAGCAATTGGCAGGCATGCTGTCTCCCGAACACTACGAGATCGTTCAGGGCATGAGCCAGTGGCAAACAGCCCCCTGCTTCATGGGGTCGCAAGGCAACCTGCTGTGCGCGGGCACGTCGGACGGATGGCCGTGGTACCGCCTCGCCCTGGCCGTAAACCCGCAAGGACGGTTGGACGTGCTGATCCATACTCCGCAGGGCGAGCGGACACCGCGCGCATGGCACTACACCACTGATACCGCGAACGCGGCCACCCTGCCCGAACACCTCGGCCGCACGCTGTATCTCTAGGGCATTCCCCGCGACCGCCACATTCCGTGGATGCATGTATCCGCCGTGCCGCAGGAAACAGCGGGCACAACGGCGCAGTCCGTCGCCCGGTAGCGCCGCGACCACCGGGCCGGAACCTGCCGGAACGCGGACGGAGCCAATCTTCCGCCACATCCGCGCAGGAAATGCCGGGGAACCGGGGGGGAGAGCGGGGGCCGGGCTCGGCAGCCGCGGCAACAGGCCCGAGAGATATCGGACAGGACGCTCCCATGCCGCAGGCGGCGGCCCCGCACGGCACGGGCGCGCGTTTCCGCGCCTTGCCAGCCGCGCCGTGCGTGCGGTACATCCCCGCCCATGCCCGCCCGCGACACCTTCCCCCATTCCGCATGCGCCAGCGCCGCCCCCGGCCTGCCGAACACTCTGCCGGACACTCTGCCGGACGCAGCGCCAGACCGGTCCCCGTCCGACGCCGCACCCTCCCCCACGGCCCGCCGCAACCGCGCCGCCGCCACCGCCGACACCGGCCAGGGCCGCGACCTGCCCACCCCGGCCTTTGCCGAAGCCTTCGCGCAGGCCCTGCTGGACTGGTTCGCCGTGCACAAGCGGCCGCTGCCGTGGCGGTTCGGCTACGAGCCGTATTCGGTGTGGATTTCCGAGGTGATGCTGCAACAGACGCAGATGGAGCGCGGGGTGGGCTACTTCCTGCGCTGGATGACCCAGTTCCCCGACGCGGCCAGCGTGGCCGCCGCCAGCGAGGACGAACTGCTCAAGGCGTGGGAAGGACTGGGCTATTATTCGCGGGTGCGCAACCTGCACAAGGCGGCGAAAGCCCTGGTGGAGCGGCACGGCGGCGAACTGCCCGACGACCCGGAGGCCATCCGCGCGCTGCCGGGCATCGGCCCGTACACGGCCGGGGCCATCGCGGGCATCGCCTTCAACCGCGACGTGACCTGCATCGACGCCAACGTGGAACGGGTGCTCTCGCGGGTGTTCGACATCGACACCCCCGTGCGCGCCCAGCCCGCCGCCGGGCGCATCCGGGCGCTGGCCGCCGCGCTGCTGCCCCCCGGCCGCGCCCGCGACTTCAACCAGGCGCTCATGGAACTGGGCGCGCTGGTCTGCCGCAAGAAGCCGCAATGCGCTTCATGCCCGCTGGCCAGCCTGTGCGAAAGCCTGCGCTTGGGCATACCGCACGAGCGGCCCGTGCCGGGGCGCAAGCAGCCCGTCACCCCGCTGGAGGTGGCCACCGGCGTGCTGGTGCACGGCGGCCGCATCTACATCCAGAAGCGGCCGGACGAGGGCGTGTGGGCGGGATTCTGGGAATTTCCCGGCGGCTGCGTGGAAAAGGACGAGACGCCGGACGCGGCCATCGTGCGCGAATACGCCGAGGAAACCGCCTTCCGCATTGCGGTGCGCGACAAGCTGGCGGTGATCCGCCACGGATACACCACCTACCGGGTCACCCTGCACTGCTACCTGTGCACGCTGGACGGGGAGCCCGGCGGGAGCAACGGTTCCGGGCCTTCACCGGCGTCCGCGCCGCCCGCTCCGCCGGTTCTGGACGCGGCCACCGAGTACCGCTGGGTGGAGTTCGCCGAACTGCCGCGCTTCACCTTTCCGGCCGGGCATCGCAAGCTCATCGACCAGTTGACCACCGACCTGCGTTTCGCGCCGTACCGGTAGCGCATTTCCGCGCGGGGCCGCCTTTCGCCCCTTTGGGCGGCGGCGTCCTACGGGCGGCGGAACACCACGAAGCGTTCGGTCTCGTCCACCGCGCGCCATTCCCGCCGCACCCGCGCGGGCACGGAATAACGGGTGCGCTCGTACCCGTCCGGGGCCACGGTGTCCATCTGGTCGCGCTCCATGAACACCACCACGTCGCGGTCCACCAGAAACCCGTACACCTCGTCCACCCGGCCGTCGATCTCGCCGTCCTGCAACCATTCGGCGGGCAGGGCGGGCCTGTCGCCGGTCAGCAGGTACGCCAGCGGAAAGCCGGGCAGCGTCTTGTAGTTGGCCCCGTACCGCGCGCGCAGCTCGCGCAGGTCGCGCAGGGTGCCCAGCAGGGCGTCGTCCACCTTCACCCCGGACAGGCGCGGGAACACCGTCCCCGCGTCGTGCACCAGCGCGGCGCGGGGAAAGGGACGTTGCGGAAACACGTAGGGATACTGGTACCCAGCCCCGAACATGACCAGCCCGCAGGCCAAGGCCACCCAGGCCAGCGTGACCGCCCGGCCGCCCAGGCGCACGTGCGTCAGCATGGCCGCCAGCCACAGCGGCGCGGCGAAGAAGGCCGGGGTCTTGTAGCCCCAGCTGATGCCCGTGGACCACGCCAGCAGCAGCCCCGCGCCCAGCAGCACGGCGGCCCTCCCCGCCGGGGGGATGGCGGGGGAAGGCGCAGCCGCCGGGGCGGAAGCCGCCTCCGCGCCCACGGCGAAGCGCCCCAACAGGTCGCCGCAACACAGCACGCACGCCGCGCCCACGGTCACCAGGAACAGCGGCCAGTCCGCCCCGTAGCCGATCCACACACGGGTGGCGGCCACCGTGTACAGGTAGTCCGCCGCCAGCAGCAGCACGTACAACACCAGCGGCTGCACGCCGCCGCGCGGCCTGCCGTCCAGCACCGCCCACGCGCCCCACAGCAGCAGGGCCAGCGCGGGCAGGGGCAGACCCTGGGTCAGGTACACCACGACGCCCGCCTGCAACGCCTCGCCCAGCCCGGCCTGGCCAGTGGTCATGACCCGGAAGTCGTCCCATGCCCCCGCCGCGTGCAGCAGTCCCGCGAACACGGCGAAGGACGCGGCCGTCCCCAGCGCCGCCAGCCCGCCGTCGCGCCAGTGCAGGGCACGCAGTCCGCCCGGACGCGCGCGCAGAGGGGCGGAGGCGGCAGTCCCGGCGCGGGCAACGGAATCGGCCAACCCGGAGCCACCCCGCCGACACGCCACTCCTCGCCCGGCCACCAGCGCGGCCACGGCCACGCCCAGCGGCATCAGCGCGTACGACTGCTTGGTCAGCGCGCTGGCCGCCGCCAGCACTCCGGCCAGCAGCGGATGCCCGGCCGTCACGGCGTACAGCGCCCCGGCGCCGAACAGCACCCCCTCCACCGTGTGCCACGGCATGGGCGGAAAGGAATGCACCGACCACACGAAGCCCAGCGTGGCCAGCAGCGGCAGGGGCACGCCCAGGCGGCGCAGGTCCACGGCGCGGGCCAGGTACAGCGCGCCCAGCCACGAGGCGGCCAGCATTTCCGCGTAGAATCCCGCCTTGCCCGCCAGCACGGAGGCCCGTTCCGGCGTCAGCCACAGCCAGAAGGCGTGCCAGTACAGCGACAGCGGCGGCTTGACGTAGAAGAAGTCGCGGTAGGGCACCTCGCCCAGCAGGATGCGCCAGGCATGCCCGTAGAAGAAGCCGAAGTCGGTGGTGTCCATGCCGTAGGGCGCGTAGGCCGCCACGTAGAACACGGGCACGGCCACGGCGAGAAGGGCCGCCAGCCGGGCGGGGGTGACGAACGAGCGCCCGCGCAGCGGACCCCGCTGCGCACCGGACGTGCCCGTCCCGTCCGCCTCATCTGGTCCACCTAGCTCGACAGGCCCGGCCAGCCCGCCTGCCCCATCGGATACATCGCCGCACGCCCCGAGCGCGCCATCCCCGCCGCGCCGCCGGAAGCTGTACAGCTTGTGCCCCGCGAAATTGACCACGAACCCGGCCACGATGCCCGCCGCGTGGCAGCCGCCCTCCAGCGCGCGGCCCATGACCGGGGCGAGCGCCGCGCCCAGCCCTTGCGGCAGCACGGCGCGCCAGGCGGCCGGGTCGTGCAGGGCCGCGCCCATGCCGCCCGCGCTGGCGGCCATGGCCGTTCCCCCGCCTGGGGACACGGGCCAGCCCGACAGCAGCACCACCAGCGATTCCGCCACTCGCAGCGCGGCCACGGACACCACCCACACCACGGCCATGCCCACGTGGGCCACCAGCACAAAGCGCAGGCACATGGCCGCGTCGGGTCGCCGCACGCCGAAGGCCCGGCGGTACGACAGCAGGAACACGATGACCATGCCGGTGTAGGTGGCCAGCAGCACGCCCGCCTCGAAGCCCGCCAGTTCCGACCACGCGAAGCGCGACACGAAGTTGGCCAGCGTGCCGATGACGGATGCCTGAAGGTACAGGAAGGCCTGCCGGGCGGTGGCGGAGCCCGATGAACCGGATGGGCCCGATGGCGAGGAAAGGGGGGGCTGCTCCATGAGGATTTCGGACATCAGGCGTGGTGCGGATCGGAATCGTCGCGGGGGACGCCCGGGGAAGCCGGGGCGGCATGCGGGACGGGCCGCGCCGCGCCACAGGTGGGGCAGTGCCCGACGCCGACGGTTCCCGCGCCAGCGGCATCGCCCATTCCCGCGCCGGCGGCATCACCCATGTCCTCTCCCGCGCAGGGTGCGTCAAACCCCACCCGCCGCCGCACCACGTACTGCGGGCGGCGCTTGACCTCCTCGTACACCCGGCCCAGGTATTCGCCGATGATCCCCAGCGAGACCATGACCAGTCCGCCCAGGGTCAGCACGGTGACCATGAACGAGGCATACCCCGCCACGTCCTTGCCGAACAGCAGCGTGCGCCCGGCGATGACCGCCGCGTAGAAGAATCCGGCCAGGGCCACCACCATGCCCAGGTAGCTCCACACCCGCAGGGGCAGGGTGCTGAACCCGGTGATGCCGTCGATGGCGAAATTCCACAGCTTCCACGGCTTCCACTTGCCCGTGCCCGCCGCGCGCGGGGCGCGGTCGAAGCCCACGGGCACCTGCCGGAAGCCCACCCAGGTATACAGCCCCTTGGTGAAGCGCACCCGCTCGGGCAGCGCGTTCAGCGCGTCCACGGCCGGGCGCGAGAGCAGCCGGTAGTCGCCCGCGTCGGGCACGATGGGGTTGCCGCTCACCCGGTTGAACAGCCGGTAGAACAGCCGCGCGCTGACCCGCTTGCCCACGGTGTCGCTGGCGCGGGCGCGGCGCACGCCCACCACCACCTCGGCCCCGCGCTCCCAGGCACGCAGGAAGTCGGACAGCACTTCCGGCGGGTCTTGCAGGTCCACGTCCACGGGCACCACTGCGTCGCCGCGCGCGGCCTGCAACCCCGCCGCCAGGGCCAGTTCCTTGCCGAAGTTGCGCGAAAGGTCCACCAGCTTCACGCGGGGGTCGCGGGCGTGCTCGGCCAGCAGCACGTCCAGGGTGCGGTCGCCGCTGCCGTCGTTCACGAACACGAACTCGAAGTCGTAGGGCTCGCGGTCCACCACCGCCCGCACCGCGGCGAGAAAGATGGGGACGGCGTCCTCCTCGTTCAGCACGGGCACCACCAGCGAAACGGTTCGGCGGCACGCCGCCGCGCCCGGCGCGCTCACGGACGCGGCGGCAGCGGCGGGACTGTCGGCATGTGTCGTGGACGGCGTTTCGTCCGTAGAGTGAGGCATCATGCATGACACATAGCCCATCGCACGAATTCCGGCAATGCGACGAAAATGTAGCGCGGTCCGCCGGAGCACGACCGGGCCGGAGCCACGCCCCCCGGTGCGCGGGGGGCGTACCGTGGCCGCAGGTCCGTTGCGCCATGGAAAAATACGGCGGGGAGCGGCCCCCCGTCCGGGACAGTGCACACGGCATGGTCCATCCGGACACGGCCGCGCAACAACAATGGACGGAACTGCCTGATGCGGCAGGACGGACACGTTACGTCAGTTCCACGCGCACCCGCGTCCCCTCGGGCATGTCCGCGCGCAGGGTGTGCACCACCAGTTCCGGCGCGCCGGGCCGGGGCCCGCCCGCCATGCGCGCCGGGGCCAGGGTCAGCCGGGTGACCTGCCCGGTGAACACGGCCCGAACGACCACGGCGAAGCCGTCCGGGTCGGGGATGGCCGCCAGCCCTTCCGGGCGCAGGGCCAGCGGGGCGCAGTCGTCGCCGCCCCCGCACAGGCAGCCGCCCGGCAGGGGCAGGCCGAAGGCCGCGCACGCCGGGCCGTCCAGCACGTTGACCGGCCCCAGGAAGCGCGCCACCTCCAGCGAGACGGGCTGCCCGTACAGTTCCGCCGGGGCGCCGAACTGGGCCAGCCGTCCGTGCAGCATCACCCCGATGCGGTCGGACACGGCGAACGCCTCCTCCAGATCATGGGTGACGCTGAGGGTGGTCACCCCGTAGCGGCGCACCGTGTCGCGCACGTAGGCCGCCATCTCCAGGCGCAGGGCGCGGTCCAGGTTGGCGAAGGGCTCGTCCAGCAGCAGGGCCGGGTTGCACACCAGCGCCCGCGCCAGGGCCACCCGCTGGCGCTGCCCGGCGGAAAGATGGGCCGGATAGCGGTGGGCCAGTTCGCCGATGGCGAAGTCGGCCAGCATGTCCCGCGCCCGGTCAAGACGCTGGCGGCGGCCCACGCCGCGCGCGCGCAGGCCGAAGGCCACGTTGTCGAGCACGGTCAGGTGCGGGAACAGCAGATAGTCCTGAAACACCAGGATCACCGCGTCGTCGTGCCCGGCGGGCGGGGTGACGGTGAAGCCGCCCGCGTCGTGCGGATGCAGCCCGGCCAGCACCCGCAGCAGGGTGGTCTTGCCCACGCCGGACGGCCCCACGAGGGTGGCCATTTCGCCCCGGGCCAGACGGAAGGTGACCCCGCTGAACACCGGCCCGCCAGCGAGACGCGCGGGGGCTTCCCCGTGCCCGGCCGCTCCGCATCCTGCGGCCGCGCCCTCTCCGTACGAGGCGCACAACCCCTCTACCGCAAGAACCATGCGATGTTCCCCAGATAGCGTTCGATGGTCCGGAAGGTATCGGCATGGGCCAGCGCGCGCCCGCCGCCCGCGTATTCGTGCCAGGCCATCAGGCACCACGACAGGCCGCGCAGCAGCACGGCGCGCACCATGACGTCGGTCTTTGCCGCGCATTCCCCGGCGCCGGGCGCGGGCTGGCCCGCATCGCCCAGGGCCGCCCGGTAGGCCTCCAGAAAGGCCGCGCGCGAGGCCGCGTCGAAGGTGAAGCCGGTCTTCCACAGGGTGGTGGTGGGCGACAGGAAATGGCCCAGGTCCTGGTAGCGGGTGGTGACCACCGCCTTTTCCCAGTCCACCAGCCACGCGCCGCAGGGGGCGGCGGGCACGCCGGGAACTCCTGCTTCGTCGCCGCCGGGCACGAGGAAGTTGCCGGAATTGACCTCGGTGTTGGCGATGACCGGGGCCTCGTCGGCGAACAGCTGGCGGGTGTCCCCGGCCAGGCGGGCCACCCGGTCGCGGTAGGCCAGCAGCGCATCCCGCGCGTGGGCCATGCGCGGGGCCAGCGGATGACCGGCGTGCCGGGCCAGCAGGACCGAACTTTCGGCGGCGATGGCCCACACCGGATCGGGCTGCGCGGCCAGCACGCCACGGGGCAACACATGGGGCGCCGGGCCGGGCGGGGGCAGTTCCACGGACGGGGGCACCGGGGCCTCGTGCACGGCGGCGAACACCCGCGCGGCATGATGGGCGTCGGTGCGGTAGTCCAGCGGGCGGCCCGGCAGCCACTGCATCAGCAGCGCGCCGCCGGGCAGGGCTCCGGCGGAGGAGGTGCCGTCCGGGGATTGCCTGTCCGGGGATTGCTTGTGGGGGGATTGTTCGTCGGGGGCCTCCACGTCTGGTGCCTCTGTGTCTGGCCGCACCACCGCAGGGGCCAGGGCCAGCGGGCGCGGGGTGGCCCCGCACCGGGCCAGGGCGTGCAGCACCCGGTACTCGTAAGAAATCTGGTCGGCCAGTCCCAGTTGGCTGCCCGCCGCGCCGCCCCGGTTGATGCGCAGCACCACCGGCCCGGCCGGGGCGCGCACCAGCCAGTTCTCATGGTATTCCCCGGCGGCCAGGAAGGAAACGTCCGTTTCGGATATCGGCTCGGCCACGGACCCGGCCACCGGGACGCCCAGCGCGGCGGCCCAGGCGCGGGCGGTGGCGGCCGCCGCCTCGTCGGGGGCGTCCGGGGCGTCCAGGGCGTCCAGGGCGTCCAGGGCAGCCGGGGCAGCCGGGACGGGAACCGGCGCGGGCGAAAATATCACGCCGGGCGCGCCGGGGGCGCATCCATCCCCTTGTCGGGTCATGCGCCCGAGAAATGCCGTCACCATGGCCGCCGTGTGCACATCCGCCTCCCGTGTCGCTGCCCAGCCATAGCAGGAAGCCGCCGCCCGCTCAACGCACGGGAGCCGGGCCGGAACCCGTCATGCGTCAAGGGGTTGGAAAGCGCGGGCAAATGGGGTAGGGCTGGATTCTCGTCCGGGTTCCCATGCGGACGAGGCTCCGGCAACCCATGGCGGCGCCCCCGGCGGCGCACGAACCGTGTCGGCTGATCGGCATGCGCCGTTCCGCCCCACGGCGGTTTCCTGCGGCGTTTCGCCCGGCGCGGCGCGCCAGCGCAACCCGCCGGACCGCCGCGACGGACCCAGCAACCACCGCCCTTCCCGCTCGCCCCGGAAGAGAGCAGCACGATGACCCCCAACGACAGACAGAAACTCCGGGACCGGATCGTCGCCGATCTCGCCCGCATCGCGCAGGACATCGAGGCCCTGAAGGAGCTGACCAAGCCGGTCCCCCCCGGCGCGGACGGCATGGACGAGGTGTCGCGCATGGACGCCATCCAGAACAAGAGCGTCAACGAGGCCGCCCTGGCCCAGTTGCGCAACCGGCAGGTGGGCCTGGAATACGCCCTGAAGCGCATCGACGAGGACGACCCCGACTTCGGCTTCTGCGTGGAATGTGGAGAGCCCATCCCGCTGGCCCGGCTCATGGCCATGCCCGAGGCCAGCCGCTGCGTGAACTGCGCCGACTGATCCCGGCCCGCGCCTTTGTTCCGCCGCGCGCCCCGCACCCCGGCGGGCAGGCCGCGCGGGACGCCCGACAGGTCACCGACAGGGACGACGCCATGCCGCACGCCTCCCTTGCCCTTGCCTGGCAGCGCTTGCCGCTGTGGCTGCGCATCCGCCTCGCGCACGGCAGCGTGGGGTCCGTCCACCGGCTGCGCTGCGCGGCCGACGCCATCGCCCGCTCGCAATCCCCCGCCGCCTCGCCCGACGACCGCGCCGGGCGCGCCGGGCGTGACGCCCTGCTGCGCACCGGCCGCGAACTGCTGCTGGCCGCGTGGGAGGACGACCCGTGCAACGGCCAGTTGGCCGGGCAGGTGCTGCTGCTGGACCAGCGGATGTCATGGCTGCACCCCGCGCTGGCCGCGCTGCTGGCCGCCGTGCACGGGGCGTGGCGGCGGCCCGCCGATCTCGCCCGCTACGAACGGCTGGCCGCCCAGGCCGACTGGGTGCGCCTGCAACGCCACGTGGACGCGGAGCGCGAGCGCGACCCCGCCAACCTGTTCTGGGTGCAGCAGGCCGTGGCCGTGGGCGAACTGTCCGGCGACCTGGACTGGCTGGGGGACCACCTGGGCCGGACCGAGGCCGTTCTCGCCCCGGCCGCCGGGTCTGGCGCAGCCACCGCATCCGCCGCGCCGCCCCTGGCCCCCCTCTTCGCCCATCTTTCCGGCTGCCTCGCGGCCAACCGCGCCTCCGGTGGCGACGAGGCAACCGCCGCCCGCCATCACGGCGAAGCACTGGCCCGCTTCCGCGCCGCCGCGCGGGCCGTGTCCGGCCTGCCGCTATCCGGCCTGCCGGGCAACGGCGCGACGCCGGGCTCCGGTTGCTGGCTGGCCCCGGTGGAGCATGCGGGCCACTGCCTGGCCCGCCTGGGCGACGCCCCCGCCGCCCTGCCCCTGTGGGACGCGGTGCTGGCCGCCCGACCCTGGCATGTCAATCTCGCCCTGCGCGCCCACGACGTCTGGCGCGGCGTGGACGCCCCGGAGGCCGCGCCCGCCGGGTCCACCGCCGTGCTGCTCTATTCGTGGAACAAGGCGGCGGAACTGGACGCCGCCCTCGCCCACCTGGCCTCCGGTCTGCCGGACGTGGCCCGCATCGTCCTGCTGGACAACGGCTCGACCGATGGAACCGGCGGAACCGACGGCACCGGCGGCACCGACGGCACCGGCGGCACCGGCGACGTGGTGCGCGCCTGGGCCGACAGGTTCGGGACGGACCGCTGCACCGCCGTGCGCCTGCCGGTCAACGTGGGGGCCGCCGCCGCGCGCAACTGGCTGATGCGCCTGCCCGAGGTGGCCGCCTGCGACTTCGCCGCCTACCTGGACGACGACGCCGCCGTGCCGCCCGACTGGCTGCGCCGCCTGGCCGGGGCCGTGCGCCGCCAGCCGGACGCCTGTGCCTGGGGCGGCCGCACCCTGGACTGGCACGCCCCGTACATGGTCCAGTCCGCCGACCTGCACCTGACCGCCCACTTCCGCGCGCCGGAAGGGACCCCGCCGGACCTCGCCGCCTTCGCGGACGACACCCCGCCCCCGCCTGACAACCAGAGTGGACCGGCTGGACCGGCTGGCGGGCCGCAACGCGACGCCCTGTCCCCGGAGGTGGCCTTTGCCGCGTCCCGCGCCCACGCCCTGCCCTTCTCGGTCAGCGACCTGCACGCCCAGGTCACGGACATGGGCCGCTTCGACTACCTGCGGCCGTGCATCTCGGTGACCGGATGCTGCCACCTGTTCCGCACCGCCGAACTTCTGGCGGCCGGGGGCTTTTCCCTGTCCCTGTCGCCCTCGCAGTACGACGACCTGGAGCACGACCTGCGCCGGGCGCGCGACGGGCGCATGGCCTGCTACACCGGCTTTCTGCCCGTGCGCCACATGAAGCGCAGCGGCAAGGCCGTGCGCATGGGCGCGGCGCAGTTCGGCAACGGACTTGGCAACCGCTACAAGCTTTCGGGCATGTTCGACGCGGCCGGAATACTGGCCATGCGCCGCCGCGAGTTCGAGGCGCTGGAACGCGATTTGCTGCGCAAGCTGGCGGCCCTGGGCACGCGCACGGGTTCCTGACGGGAGCCGCGACGCCGCGTTTTCCGCACCCTCTCGGACCAGCCCCGGCCATTTCCGGTCCGATCATGTCTGGCCCCCGGCCCCGGTACCGGGGCACCGGGGCACACGGCAACCGCGCGGGCGCACCGCGCGCACCACGCAGGACAGCGCATGCACGTCAAATACCTGATCATCGGCGCGGGCCCCACGGGCCTCGGCGCGGCCTGGCGGCTGGCGGAACTGGGCGAACACTCCGTGCTGGTGCTGGAGCGCAACCCCTACCCCGGCGGACTGGCCGCCAGCTTCCGCGACGAGGCCGGGTTCACCTGGGACATCGGCGGGCACGTGGTGTTCTCGCACTACACCTACTTCGACGACCTGGTGGACGCGCTGCTGGGCGGCGAATACCTGGAGCACATGCGCATCGCGCGGGTGCGCATCGCCGACCGCTGGGTGCCCTATCCCTTCCAGAACAACATCCGCCACCTGCCGGCGGAGATGCAGTGGGAATGCGTGCAGGCCCTGCTGCCCGGCCACCGGCGCGAAGAACTGCCCGCCAACTTCGCGGAATGGTTCGAATACGTCTTCGGCGCGGGCATCGCCAAATATTTCATGCGGCCCTACAACTTCAAGGTGTGGGCCACCCCGGCCGAGATGATGAGCTACCAGTGGATCGGCGAGCGGGTCAGCGTCATCGACCTTGAAATGGTGCTGCGCAACCTGGTGCTGCAACTGGACAACGTCAGCTGGGGCCCCAACAACCTGTTCCGCTTTCCGCTGCGGGGCGGCACCGGCGAAATCTTCACCCGGCTGGCCGCGCGCCTGGGCGACAAGGTGCGCCTGAACACCGCCGTGGCCGCCGTGGACCCGGCCGCCCGCGCCGTGCGCACCCTGCGCAACGGCGACGGCGAAACCATCACCTACGACAGGCTGCTGACCACCGGCCCGCTGGACATCCTGATCCGCGACCAGATCGGCGCGGGGCCGGCCGCAACCTTGGTGGACGACGGCCTGCGCGCCGCCGCCGGGCAACTGGCCCGCAACGGGGTGTACGTGGCCGGAGTGGGCGTGGACGGCACGCGAGAGGACGACACCTGCTGGATGTACTTTCCGGAATCCAACGCGCCCTTCTACCGCCTGACCAACTTCCACAACTACTCGCCCAACAACGCGGCCCGGCCCGGCCGCCAGCGGGCGCTGATGGCCGAGACCTCGTGGTCGGACCACAAGCCGGAACAACTGGACACCCTGATGGACAAGACCGTGCAGGGGCTAGTAAACACCTCCATGCTCCACCCCGACGAGCGGGAGCGCATCGCGTCGCGGTGGTCCATCGCCGTGGACTACGGCTACCCGGTGCCCACCCTGGGGCGCGACGACGCCCTGCGCGCCATCCAGCCGTGGCTGGAAGCGCACGGCATCTATTCGCGCGGGCGCTTCGGCGGATGGAAGTACGAGGCCGCCAACATGGACCATTCGGTCATGCAGGGCGTGGAATGGGCCGGGCGCATGGTGCTCGGCGAAGAGGAAACCACCTACAAGCTGTAATGCGGCCGCCCGCCGGGCGGTCCGATCCGAGACCACCATGAATGCACAACGCTACGAGGCGCGGCGCGAAACCCTGCGCGCCGCCATGCGCGCGCGGGGCCTGTCCGCCCTGCTGGTCAGCCATGCGGCCAACCGCTTCTACCTTTCCGGCTTCGAACTGCACGACGTGCAGTTGAACGAGAGCGCCGGGTACCTCATCGTCACCGCCGACGGCAACGACTGGCTGTGCACCGACCCCCGCTACCTCGACGCGGCCCGCCGCCTGTGGCCCGAGGAGCGCGTGTTCATCTATTCCGGCGACGCGCCGGGCCAGATCAACGGCCTGCTCAGGGACAAGGTGCGCGGCGCCGTGGGCTTCGAGGCGCGCGCCGTGACCCTGGACTTCTTCGACAAGGTCTCGCCCGGCCTGACCATGGAACGGGCCGACGGCATGGTCGAGGAAATGCGGGTGATCAAGGAGCCCGAGGAAATCGAGTTGATGCGCCGCTCGGCCGCGCTGAACCACCGGCTCATGGAATGGGTGCCCGCCATCCTCGCGCCCGGCCGCACCGAAGCGGAGGTGGCCTGGGACATCGAGAAGTTCTTCCGCGAGAACGGGGCCAGCGAACTGGCCTTTTCGAGCATCGTGGGCGTGGGCGCCAACGGCGCGCTGCCCCACTACGCCCCCGGCGACGTGCGGCTGACCGAAAACTGCCCGGTGCTGGTGGACGTGGGCGCGCGGCTGGACCTGTACTGCTCGGACCAGACCCGCACCTTCTGGGTGGGCGACAAGCCCGCCGACCACTTCACCCGCGCCCTGGAGCAGACCAGGGCCGCGCAGGCCAAGGCCATGGAGATCATGCGCCCCGGCCTGCCCGTGGCCGACGCCTACCGCGCCGCGCGCGCCCACTTCGAGGCGGAAGGGGTGGCCGCCCACTTCACCCACGCGCTGGGGCACGGCATCGGCCTGGAAACCCACGAGCCGCCCAGCCTGAACCCGCGCAACGAAATGGTGCTCAAGCCCGGCATGATCGTGACCGTGGAACCCGGCCTGTACTACCCCGAGTGGGGCGGCATCCGCTGGGAATACATGGTGCTGGTCACCGAGGACGGGGTGGACATCCTGTAGCCCCGCCGCCACTGCGCGAAAATTCGGAACGGCCGGCTTCCCTTGCGGAAGCCGGCCGTTCCTTGTTGCATGATCAGCTCCCCGATCCTCCCTCCGGGGGGGGGGTGGGGACGGGCGGGGGGTACCCCCTATGCGGAGGTGGCGCTGACCACCTGGTGCACCAGCAACTGCACGTCCGATTCATAGCCGCCGGAAACCCCGGCGTCGAAAGTGCCCACGGTCATGCCCGCCGGGCCGTGCCAGTCCCCGGACCGGGAACCGGCGGCGGAGAAGAGCATGGCGTCGTCGGCCGACAGGCCGGGCAGGGGAATGTCCCCGGCGTCGCCAAAGTCCAGCAGGTCCGCGGCCGACAGGAGTTCGCCGGAGCCGCCGTGCGGGTCGTCATGCCCGGCGGGGGCCACGGACTGGCCCGGCAGGCCGGCCAGGCGGTCGAAGTCCAGCGTCCCGCCGTCGGCGGCGAAGACCTCGTGCTGCCCGTCGGCCGGGGCGTCGTCGTGCGCTTCCGGCGCCATGAGGGCCCTGGAGGCTCCATGGTGCGAAGCGCCCTGGTCATTGTCGGCATCATATCCGGCATGGCCGGAGGACTCGGCGTCGACGCCGAACAGCGCCGCGAACGCGGCCGCGCCATGCTCCACCACGCCGTCCGCCACCTCGTAGCTGATGGCCGCGCCGTCGAACACGCTGTTGCCGAACAGGGCGTGCAGCGCGTCGATGTCTTCCTGGCTCGCGCCGTGCATCACCACGCGCACCGCCTCGATGCTCATGGAGCCGAACGTGCCCAGCAGCCAGTCGGAGTAGAACTCCTCGAAGGCCGCGTAGCTGTCCGCGTGCAGCACCAGCGTGTCGTGCCCCGCGCCGCCGTGCAGCGTCAGGCTGCCCGACCCCACCGCACCGTTGAGGATGATGGTGTCGTCGCCCGCGCCGCCGTCGATGACGTTGTTCCCGCCGCCCTGCGAGGAAAAGGACCCGGTGACGGAGATGGTGTCGTCGCCGCCGCCGCCGTCGATGCGGTTGCTGCCGCCGTTCACGACATGCATGCCGCCGGTGATGGTCACCACGTCGTCATGCGCGCTGCCGGTGATGGTGTTGGAGGCGCCGCGGCCGTTGGCGAACATGGCGTAGGCGTCCTTGCCTTCGCCGGCGGCCACGTCGATGCGCACCGTGACGCCCTGCTCCGCGCCGGCCCCGGAGATCACGTTGGCGGACCTGGCGGTCCCCCCCGCGGTGCTTTCGTTGACGGCGTACATGCCGTAGGCGGAACCGTCGCTGCTGTGGACGGAGACGTCCGCCGCCGAGGCTATCTCCACGGTGTTGGTCGACTGCGCGGCGGTGGAGGAGGCGTAGTAGACGTAGGAGAGCATGCCGTAGGCGTTGCCGGAATCCACCGTGGCGCCTTCGGCGGTATCGGCCACCGCGCCGATCTTCACCGAGTCCGCCGCCACGTGGTTGGTTCCGCCCATCTCCCCGCTGCCCAGGGCGAACATGGCCACGGCCGAGCCGCCCACGTCGCCCGCGGCGCCCGCTGCGGTGGAGGAACCCGTGGCCGAGGCGTGAATCTCCAGCGAACCCGAGGCCGACAGGTCGTTGGTCCCCGCCGCGTTGGCGTAGAGGGCCGTGGCCGACATCTGGTTCGAAAGGTTCACGTGCGCGCTCGGAGAGTTCAGGGACGCCGCGTTCTTGTTCGCCTGCGAGGCGGCCGCGGAAACCCTCATGTCGCCGTCGGCGGCGACCAGGGTGTTCACGCCCGACAGCGAGGCGTAGAGCCCGGCGGCCCCGGTGACCCCGCGCACGTCCACGGTGACGTCGCCGCGTCCGGCCATCATGGTGGTCGCCGAGTTGTTGAAGCTGGCGTACAGCCCTTCCGCGTTCGCGGTTTCGGACCTGACGTCCAGGCTGATGCCGCCGTCCGCGGAGTACAGCATGTTCTGCCCG
Source organism: Nitratidesulfovibrio sp. 1201_IL3209 (assembly GCF_036763125.1). Classification (NCBI taxonomy): domain Bacteria; kingdom Pseudomonadati; phylum Thermodesulfobacteriota; class Desulfovibrionia; order Desulfovibrionales; family Desulfovibrionaceae; genus Nitratidesulfovibrio; species Nitratidesulfovibrio sp. 1201_IL3209. Next base: position 151,352 of record NZ_JBAIYT010000003.1, on the reverse strand, counting down.
CCGTTGTTGGCAGAGATGCCGTAAGCGGTGGTGCGGGCGGCCACGTCGAGGTCGATGGCCCCGCCGGCCGTCAGGGTGTTGGAGGCCCTGCCGCTGGCGCCCAGGCTGTTGTAGCCTTCGGCCACGAGCGCGGAGGCGTAGCCGTTGGCGGCATGCGTATCCACGATGATGTCGCCGCCGGCCGTCAGGATGTTCTCGCCCCGCGCGCTTCCCGCGGCCCCCGACTGCTCGCCGAAGGAGGTGACGCCGTTGGCCGAGGAAACGCCGGACGACCGGACCTCGATGTCGCCCGCCGCGTCAAGGGTGTTGTTCCCCAGGGTGTTGCCCACCCCCTGGGCGTAGACGCCCCAGCTGGTGTCCGCATCCGCAGCCCTGTTCTCGCCGCCGGTATTGATGACGATGTCGCCCTGCGCGCTGCGCAGTTCGTTGTCCGCGCCCCAGGCGGCCACGCCCATGGCGGTGGTGGCCGCCGTGGTGGTGACGGTGATGCCGTCGTCGGCGGAGACCTTGTTCTTGCCGGCCGAGTTGGCGTACAGGCCGTACGACCTCCCGCCCTCGCTGTCCACGGTGATGTTTACCGTGCCGCCGTCCGCGGCCACCTCCGTGTTCCCGGCGCTGGCGCGCACCCCGTAGGCCGTGCCGGACGCCGCGGAGGTGATCGTCACCCGGGCCTCGGTGTCCGAGTGCGCGTGGATGCTGCTCGTGCCGCCGGACAGGGCCGTGACCGAACCATTCACGTCCACGGTGGCGGTCCCGTGGCCGTCGCCGGCCACGATGGTGTTGTGGCCGCCGTCGGCATGGACGCTGCCGTTGATGGTGACGGCGTCGTTGCCGGAACCGGTGTCGATGCCGTTCCTGCCGCCGGACGTGGCGTGCAGGCCGTCCACGGTGACGGTGTCGTCGCCCGCGCCGGTGCGGACGGTGTTGGAGGCGTTGGCCCCCTCGGCCCGCATCTGGCCGGTGATGGTCACGCGGTCGTTGCCGGAACCGGTGTTGATGGTGAGCTGGTTATGCCCGGCCATGTTGCCGTCTATGTAGACGGTATCGTTGCCTTCTCCGGTATTGATGCCTTGCTGGCCGGCCACGTTGCCGTGGATGCTGACGGTATCGTCGCCCTTGCCGGTCTCGATGATGTTGTCGCCCGCCACGATGTTGCCGTGGATGGTCACCGTATCGTTGCCGGCGCCGGTGGCGATCTTGTTGTAGCCGCCTTGGGCGAACAGGTCGCCCGTCAGGGTGACGGCGTCGCCGCGAACGTCGCCGGCCTGGCTGCCGCCCTGGATGATGTTGGCACCGCCCCAGTTGGAGAACATGGCGAAAGCCTTGCCCGCGTCCCCGGCCTTGGCGGTGATGTCCACGGTGAAGGCGCTGTCGCTCTCGATGATGTTCTGGACCGAGGCTCCCCACCCGTCGCGGGTGTACATGCCGTAGGCGTAGCCGTTGGCGCTGCCGGAGGCGTCGGCGGTGATCTGCACGTCCTCGACGTTGGTGATGCGGTTGGTGGCCCCGCCCCAGGCGGCGGCCATGCCGTACGCGCCGTACTTGCCGCCGTCTGCGGCCTGGCCGCCGAACAGGTCCACCTCGCCCTTGGGGCCCTAGCCGGTGAACGTGGCGTCGATGCGCACGGCGTCGTTCCCGGCGCCGCCGTCGATGGTCAGCGTCCCCCCCGCCTGCGCGGCGATGCCGAACGCGCCGCGATTCTCGGCGGTGGCGGAAAAGGTGACCACGTCGTCATGGTCGCCGCCCGTGATGCGCATCCTGGCGTTGTCGTTGGTGCTGATGGCCCCGAAGGCGTAGTCCGGGACTTCCGCCGCGAAGGCCATGCGGTTGGCCTGGTCGGCCTGCCCGGTGATCTCGAGCTTGGCGCCCTGCCATCCGGCGTACAGCGCGGCGGCCGTGCCGGTGCCGTGGTTCTGGGCATCCGTGACCGTGACGCTGACGTCGATGTCGGAACTCGCCACGCTGATGGAGCCGTTGCGCGCGTTCAGGCCCGTGGCCGTGAAGCCGCCGCCCTGGGCCATGTCGTAGGTCCTCTGGGCGGAATGATCCTGCGTGACGTGGACCTGCAACGTGCCGGAGGGCGACGTGGACAGGGACAGCACGGCCCCGCCGGAGGCGGCGAACCCGCTGGCGCTGGTCGCTTCGGCATGCACCGTGGCCGAGATGTCGTCCCCTTCCAGGACCACCTTGCCGTTGGCGCCCGTGGCCGTGGCGGCGGTGGCGGCGTTGGTCTTGCCGTCCCCGCCCGTGGATTCGATGCGGAACTCCAGGTCGTCCTTGGCCGTGACGCGCACATCGGCGTTGGCGGCCGCGTAGATGCCGGACACGTTATTTTGCACGCCCGCCACGTCGAAGGAGATGGAACCGCCCTCGATGGTCGTGACCGTCTTTTCGGGGCCGTTGTTGCCCTGGGTGTTGGCGACCAGGCCGAACGCCCCGGTCGTGCCGGACTCGGCGGAGATGCTGATCGTGCTGTTGTCGCCGCCCTTGATGGAGGAGGCTACGTCCCCGCCGCCCGTGGCGGCGTACGTTCTCATGCCGTAGGCGGAGCCCGCGGCGTTTTCGTTGTGGATGTTGATGACGGCCCGTGCCCCGGCGGTGGTGTCGATGTGCGAATTCCACACGCTGGGCGAAGCCGCGCCGTTCAGCGCCTGCGAGATGTCCACCTGATTGTAGTGGACGCCGCCCAGGATGATGTCCGCCTGGCCGACCTCCGCCCCGTCGGAGGCGTACCATTCCGCCTGCAACGGACCGGGAAGGCCCGCGCCCGCTTCCGTGGGCACGTAGTCGTAGCCGGGCCCGCTGCCGTTGCCCACGAGGTGCATGGGGTAGTCGTTGCCGTCTATGCTCACGGTAAGGATGTCGTCGAACGTCTCGCCCGCCGCCAGGGCGGCCAGGCCGGCCGGCGTCAGGGTAATGACGATCTTGCCGGTGGCGGGATCGATGACGGGCTCGTTGAAATAGCCGGAGGCATTGCCAAGGCTGAGGGACAGCCTGGACGCATCCGTTATGAGGTTGCCGTCGGCGTCCACGGCGGTGAATTCGAACGAGTTGGCGCTGGTGTTGCTTACCACCAGACGGGCGTGGTAGCTGGCGCCGGGTTCCGGACCGGTGCCGCCCCCGCCTCCGCCGCCGCCGTCAGTACCGCCGGAGGCGTCGGCCGCACCGCTCGAAACCGCGTCAAGGCCGGGCAGCGCGGCCACGGCGAACGCGTCGGGCCCCAGCCCGTCCAGGCGGTCCACGCCGCCGATCAGGTTGCCCGCGTCGTCGGCATAGTCGCCCACGCCACTGCCCTGCTGCCCGGCCGCGCCTTCGCCGGCGGCGGGCACCAGGTCGGGAGCCAGCGCGGTCAGAAAGTCCTTGCCCGTGAGCAGGGTTCCGTCCTGCTTCTCGAAGCCGAGGCGCAGGCCCGTCTCGCCTTCGAAGAATCCGGTCAGCACCACGCTGCCGCCGTTCTCAAAGGAAAAGACCAGGTCGTCGCCCTGGCGCGCCAGCGTGGCGGCGTCCATGGAACCATCGAGTTGGAAGGTCATGTCGGCGGCGACTTCCAGCCGCATCTCGCCGCCTGCCCCCGGAGCGACGAGCGCCATCCGGGGGCCGACAGTATTGGGGGGCGTTGTTCCAGTCGTCATGTTCATGTTTGCAGTCATACTCCACTTCTTTATAGTATCACGTGCACATGGCACGTAGGTGGCCTAGCCAGCGCGATGCGCACCGGCGGCGAATTTCCCGTGACGCAACGGTCCGGGATGCTCTGTCGTGGTTGATTTCAGAATGCTATTCCATACGCAAATTCTCTTCAGCGAGTCGTATAGATAAACACACAAAATGCGCTTTTCAACATGTTTTGGACAAATTCATCGAAAAGTAGGGTTTTCAAAAAAGAAGGATTCGAACTTTTATCCATGAATTCACGCCACTCGAAAAAGGCACCAGTGCAACATGCATCGCACTCCCGCATCATTTCGCTGTTTGTGCACATTTTTTCGTGGTTCACCGTGCAAACCCATGGGGCGCTCTCCCCATTGCAAGCACTTACCAACGCAACGACACACTGGCGGCTCCCATCCCAACCATGCCCTGTCCGACAAGGTGTTCCGCCTTGACAGCATTTCCCTGAACGGCGCATCATCGCGCCCGCCCGCTTTACCCCCAAAAACCCTACCCACCACCCTACCTCTCCCCAGGAGACCCCGTGGCCCGCAAACGCCCCCGCAAGCCCGCCCCGCCGCTGCCGCCGCCGCGCGAATCCTCGCGGCTGTACGCGCGCGTCGCGCCCCGGCACATCGCCATGTTCCGCTTCCTGCTGGAGGCGCAGGACAACCTGGGCTACATGACCGTGCTCGACCGTGGTGTTGGGGGAATTGGGGGCGTTGGGGGCGGCGGGACCGTGGGCGCGGCAGGATGCGCGGACGACGAAATCGGCGCGGACACGAACGGCACCGCCCCCGGCACGGGTGCCGACGCGGTGCTGAAGATCGTGTTCTCGCCCCATCAGGAACGGGAGATGCGCGCCTTCCTGGAATCCATGCGCGCCGCCATCCCCTTCGATATCTTCGAATCGCCGTTGCGCGCGCAGGCCGGGTAGCGCCCCCGCCCGCAGCCACCCGGAACACCCGCGCGCACGACGAAACCGCCGGGGGGGGGGCGCCCCTTGGGCCCGCCCCCGGCCGTCTCATGCCTGTCTTTCCCACCTCACCGGGCTTCGGCCGCATGACCGCCCCGGCGTCCCGCTCAGGCCGACGTCCCCTGCTCCCCGGCATCGCCGCGCAGCGCCTGCATGCGCCGGACGTACGCGCCCACGTCGAACTTGGAGCGCGCCCCGTTGCAGGTCATGGAGCGGATGGTGCCCTGCACGGGCCGTTCGCCCCACGGCCTGTCGTGCACCCCTCCCATGGACCAGACAATGCCGGTGTAGCCGTTGCTGTCGCGGCCATCCAGAAAGTAGCGGTCGTTCAGGGCCACGGCCGTGCGCATGGCGTCTTCGGGCGTGGGCGACCACAACAGGATCTGCTTGGCCCAGTACATGCGCAGGTAGCCGTGCATGCGCCCGGTGAGCACCATTTCCGTCTGGGCCGCGTTCCACAGCGGGTCGGCCGTGCGTGCGGCGGCCAGTTGCCCCTCGTCGTACAGGGCCGGGCGCGGGTCGCGGCGGTGCTTGTCCAGGGTGGCCAGCGCCCAGCCGGGGAAGCAGGTGACGGCGTCGTAGTCCTGTGCATGCAGGCAGAAATTGTCGGCCAGTTCGCGCCGCATGATCAGTTCTTCCAGGAAGGAAGCGCGGCAGTCGTCCGGCGCCCCGGCATGGGCCTGTGCCGCCAGCGCGGCCCGCTGGGCGGACAGCATGCCGAAGTGCAGGTACGGCGAAAGGCCGGACACCGCGCCCGCGTTGGGGTCGTTGCGCAGGTGGTAGCGGTGCAGGCGGGTGCGGATGAAGTCGTCCAGCGTGGCGCGGGCCGCGTCCTCGCCGGGCACGATGTCCGGAATGCCGGGCAGCGAGCCCACCTCGCCCACGGAGCGGTCCACGGGCAGGCCGTCGCGCAGGGCCGCCCAGTCCACCTCGGGGACAGGCAGCGTCCATGGCGTTGCGGGCGCGGGCGGCAACGCGGGGATGGAAGTCAGGAATTCCGGCAGCAGGCGATGGATGTTGGGACGCAGGGTGCGGGCCGCGTATTCGCGCTTGGGCGAGGCCACCCGGCAGGGCACCACGTTGCGGCCGTCCACCTCGCGCAGGGGACAGAATCCCGCCAGCCCCCGCGCGGCGGATGCCAGCCACGCCCGTTTCACCCGCAGCACGTCGAAATCGGTGACCACCAGCGAGGCGGCCACAGAACGGGCATAGCGCACCACCTCTTGCGGCGGATTGCCGCGCAGCACGACAAGCGGGATCCCCGCCGCCGCCAGATGGCGCGAGGTCTCGGCCATACCGCGCAGCAGGAAGCCGAACTGGCGGATGGCGGCGCCCAGAAAGCTGTCCGCAAGGCACCACGCCACGGCCAGGGGCACGCCCAGCCGGGCGGCCTCCGCGTGGGCGTGCAGCAACGCCCAGTTGTCGCGGGCGCGGTGCTCGCGGTGCATCCAGTACAGCACCGGGCCACGGGCGGATTTGCCGACGCGGGCGGCGTCGGCGTCGCGGGCGGGGGCGCCGCCGTGCGTGTCCACCACGCGGCGCGGATCCATGCCCGGCGGACGTCCCGGCAGATATCCAGGCGGACATCCCGGCGAGATGTGCGCGTCCCGCGACGCCATGCCTCCTCCCTGTCGCGCCGCGCGCGCCTCAGCGCGTTTCCAACGACTCCATGCACGACTTGAGGTCGCAGATCATGTCCAGCACGTCCATGTTGTGGTTGACGCGCCAGTAGAACTCCTCGACCTCGAAGGGCTTGGTCAGGAAGTCGTTGGCCCCGTTCTTGAGGAACTGCGCGGTGAGCGGGCCGGACCCCACCGAGGACACCCCGATGATGGCCACGCGGTCCATCTTGTGGCGGCCGCGCAGTTCGCGCACCAGTTCGATGCCGTCCATGTTGGGCATCTGGTAGTCGGTGATGACCAGGCGGGTATGGGGATGCTCCTCGAACACGGCCAACGCCTCCACCCCGTCCCCGGCTTCCAGCACGCGGAAGCGCTGCACTTCCAGCAGCTTGCGGATCTGGGCGCGCTGGGTGCGCGAATCGTCCACCACCAGCACGGTAAGGAACTGGTTCTTGAACACCCGCTCCAGGCTGGCCACCATGGGGTCCATGTCCTGGATGGAGCCCTTGAAGAAGTAGTCCACCACGCGCCGCTCGATGAACCGGCGGCGGATTTCGTCGTTGAAGGTGGCGGTGAGCACGATGGACGGCACCTTCCAGGCCAGGCACAGGTCCACGGCCTGGCCGTCGGGGGCGTCCGGCAGGTTCAGGTCGATGACGGCGATGAAGATCCGCTGGCCGTGCTCGCGCAGCAGGGTCTCGGCATCCTGCATGGTGTGGGCGATAAGGGTGTCGAACTGGGTAAGCGCCTGAATCTGCTTGCGGATGATTTTTGACTGCACGTTGCTGTCTTCGATGATCAGCACCGTGCGCGGCACTTCTGCGGTCATGTTCATGCGGCCTCCCCGGCGCGGCATATGTCCGTGTGGATGCCCGGATGCTACACGCTCGGCAGGGGGCGCGCAATGCCGCACGGGCCGGTCCGCGCCGAAAGCCCTCAAAAAAGATGTTATGTTACGGACTGTTGTCCGCATTTCCCGTGGGGATTTTCCCTGCCGCGCGCGGCAGGGCGGGTCACGCCAGGCGAGCGGCGGCGTTCGTTGGGGGCTTGCGGGACGGACGGGATGGGGAAGGCGCGAAGGCGGGGAAGGCGCACGTGACGGCGGGGGAACCGCACGTTCCGGGAGGGAGACGCGCGCGCATGCCCCGGCGGAGGGGACCACGGGGCCGGAATCGCTCAGCGCACCCCCAGAAACAGCCGCGTGGCCAGCCAGTCCATGACCAGGGCCGGGTTCACCGGGCTGGGGCTCAGGGACAGGGCTTCCTGCGCGGCGGCCAGGGCTTCGTCGCAGCGGCGCAGCCGGGCCGGGTCCATGCGCTCGGCCAGCAGGCGGCCCAGGGGATCGGCGGCGCGTCCGGCCAGCACGTCGGCCAGGGCGCGCTGGCAGTGCAGCACCACGGCGGCGGCCAGGGGGGCGTCCAGATCGCCCTTTCTGGACGTCCGTTCCATCCAGCCGCCTCCGGTCTGGATGAACTCCACCAGCGCGTCCAGCCAGTCGCGCACCGCCGGGGACGGCGGGAGGGCATCGGTGGGCCAGGCCAGGGTAAGCACGAAGCTGCGCGACACCAGGGTGGGCAGCAGCCGTTCGCGCTGGGGGGCCAGCAGCACGAAGCAGGTGGTGGGGCGGGGTTCCTCCAGCGATTTCAGCAGGCCGTTGGCCGCCTCCACGCGGGTGTGGGCATCCACCAGCACCACCACGCGCCTGCGGCCCTCGCGCGGGGGCTCGCCCAAAAGGCCGCGCAGCGCGCGCACGTTCTCTATGGAGAAGGAACCTTCCTCGGCGCTGGGCTTGTTGCCGTCCAGCACCACGAGGTCGCGGTGGCCGCCCCCGGCCATGCGCGTGCACGACGGGCAGGCCAGGCAGGGGCGCGCCTCGTCCGGAGCATCGGGGGCATCGGGGGCATCGTCCGGGGCCTCGCAGTTCAGCAGCGCCGCCCAGTACAGGGCCAGGGCCATGCGCTCCGGCCCGGTGCCGCCCTCCGCCAGCACCACCTGCGGCGGCGAGGCGGCCAGCGCGTGCAGGTGGCCCACGGTGCGCCGGTGCCGGGGGTCCAGCAGCGGGGCCACGGCCTGGCGCGGGTCCGGCGGCGCGGGCGGGGCGTCCGTTGCGGCGGCGGCGGCGCGGCCGCGCTTGGGTACGGTGGTGGAGGTGTCGTTGGCCATGCTGATTCCGCTGCGGGGACGAAAGATGTTCCGGAGGCTCCGGGCCATGCTACCCGAAGGCGCGGGGGGCCGTCCATGCTTGTGCGAGGGGCCGTTCCGGAGGCGCTTCGGGGGCGCTTCGGGGCAGGCCATGCAAAAGGGGCGGCACGCGCCGCCCCTTCGGATGGATATTCCGCCGCCGGGACCTACCAGCCCCGGCTGATGGTCTGGTCGCGCTCCGGCCCCACGGACACCAGGCTCACGCGCACGCCGGTCAACGCCTCGATGCGGGCGATGTAGGCGCGGGTGACCTCGGGCAGGCTTTCCCAGGTGGTGCAGCCGGTGATGTCCTCGTCCCAGCCGGGCATGGTCTCGTACACCGGGGTGACGTGGGCCATGCCGTTCTGTTCCTGCGGGGCCACGGTGATGGTGGAGCCCTGGTATTCGTAGGCGGTGCATATCTTCAGTTCCTTGAGGCCCGACAGCACGTCCAGCTTGGTCAGGGCGATGTCGGTGGGGCCGTTCAGGCGCACGGCCTCGCGCAGCACCACCGCGTCCAGCCAGCCGCAGCGGCGCTTGCGGCCGGTGGTGGCGCCGAATTCATGCCCCTTCTGTTGCAGGTAGTCGCCCGCGTCGTTCAATTGTTCGGTGGGGAAGGGCCCGGCGCCCACGCGGGTGGTGTACGCCTTGACGATGGCCACGATGCGGTCGAGCCGGGTGGGCGCGACGCCGCTGCCCGCCGACGCGTTGCCCGACACCGTGTTGGACGAGGTGACGAACGGGTAGGTGCCGTGATCGATGTCCAGGTGGGTGCCCTGGGCGCCCTCGAACATCACGTGCTGCCCCGCCGCCCAGGCGGCCTCGATCTCCGCGGTGACGTCGGCCAGGTGGGGCACCACGCGCGGGGCCACGGCCATGATCTCGTCGAACACCGCGTCCACGGTCATGGGCTCGCCGCCGTACAGACCGGCCAGCAGGGCGTTCTTTTCCAGCAGCGCGGCCTCGATCTTGGCGCGCAGCAATTCGGGCATGGCAAGGTCGGCGGCGCGGATGCCGATGCGCGACATCTTGTCCTCGTAGCAGGGGCCGATGCCCCGGCCGGTGGTGCCGATCTTGGACTCGTTGGACTTGTGGCGCTCGCGGGCCATGTCCAGCGCCTTGTGGTAGGGCATGATCACGTGGGTCTTGCGGCTGATCATCAGCCGCGCCGGGGAAACGTCCACGTCCTGGCCGCGCAGGGTTTCCACCTCGCGGCAGAACACCGCGGGGTCGAGCACCACGCCGTTGCCGATGAGGCATTTCTTGCCCGGATGCAGGATGCCCGAGGGAATGAGGTGCAGGATGTACTGCCTGTCGCCCACCAGCACGGTGTGCCCGGCGTTGTTGCCGCCCTGGAAGCGCACGATCACGTCGCACTTGCGGGTCAGCAGATCGACGATCTTGCCCTTGCCCTCATCGCCCCACTGGGCGCCCATCACGACCACGTTTGACATTTCCCACTCCTTGTGACATTGAGTGCCACCCTGCGGCTCCGGCTCTTGCCGAAGGCGCGCAGAAAAGGCATCATGTCTTATCCCGTGACTTCCCGGAAGTCAACGGAACTGCTGCCGATCCGACCCCGGCGGCAAAAATCGTCCGCACGCGGACGTGCCGGAACCCCTCCGGCGGGCCAAGGCCCCCCGGAAAAACGGCGCCCCCGCGCCGCTCCGCGCCACGCCGCACAACCCACGGCCCGACGGCCACCCCCGCGCACGGAAGCAGGCCCGCCGCAGGCGAACGCCCCTTCCGCCCCCCGACCGCACAGGCCGCCCGCGCACCCGGCCACCCGCTCTCCTCCGCCTCGCCGTTCTCCACCCGTCGGCCCAGCGTACCGCATGCACAATCCTATCTTCACCACCAGGGAACGCTTCGCGCTGTTCGGCCTCGGCATTGCCCAGGCGTTCCTGCTGCTGCTCATCCTGCTGCCCGCGCCGCACGATTCCGACGTGCTGCGCGTGGCCGCCCCCGCCCGCGAACGGGTGCTGACGCGCCTTTCGCCCTACGGCCCCGGCTTCGAACAGGAACTGCTGACCGCCTTCTGCGACCGCTACGGCTACGAGCTGCGCTGGGTGAAGGCCGACGACCGCGACGAGGCCCTGCGCCTGGTGGCCGACGGCTACGCCGACGTGGCCGTGGGCTTCGGCGCCGCGCCAGATGACGGCGACGGCATGAACGGAGGGCTTTCCGGCTTCACCGCGTTCGACGCCCGGCCCGGCGACGGCGATGAGGCATCCGGCGCTGCCGCCACATCTCCGGCCGAAACGGATTCCGCGCCCGGCGTCTCGCTGGCCGCGCTGCTGGCCCGGCTGGCCACCGGCGCGGACCAGACCCCGCTCACCGACCTGGTGGCGGGCCCGGCCTACGACCATGCCCGCCCGGTGCTGGTGCGCTGGTCGGAACCGGACCTGCCCGAACCCGTCAACGCGGTGCTGCGCGATACCGGCTCCGGCGGCGCCACGGCGGACGGCCAGCCCGGCGTCAGCCTGCGCTCGGCCCTGCTGCTGACCGCCTGGGAATCGTCCGCCGGTCCCGCCGTGCCGGGGCTGCTGTCGCCATCCGGCGGCCCGTCCACGCTGTCCGCAGCCGTGGCCGCCGAGGCTTCGGCCACCACCCGGACCGCCACCCAGCCCGCCCCCGACGCCACCCGCCACGCGCTGGTGGACGGCGATTCGTGGCGGCTGTGGCAGCCCTTCATGGCGGAACCCACGGCGGGCCGGGCCACGGGCAAGCCGTTGTCCTACCACTGGTACTGGCGCGGCGACGACGCCCCCCTGGCCACCCGGCTGACCGAATTCTGGCGGATGCGCACCGCCCCGGCGGATACCCTGCTGGACGACCTGACCGAGCGCTACTTCGGCTTTCTGCCCGAATCGCTGGGCGTGCCGGAAGACGGCGAATATGCAGGGCCAGTCGACATCTTCGACCTGATGGACCTGATGACCGTGGTGGCCGAAAAGCTGCCCGCCCACGCCCCCACCATCAGCCGCGCCGCCGCCCAGAGCAACATCGACCCGCTGCTGCTGTCCGCCGTGATCTTCCAGGAATCGCGCTTCGATGCGTCCGCCCGCAGCAAGACCGGGGTGCGCGGCATCATGCAGCTTACCCAGAACACGGCCCTGCTGCTGAAAGTCAACCGCATGAACCCCAGCCAGTCCATCCGGGGCGGGGCGCGCTACCTGCGCATGCTGTGGGACAGCCTGGACGACCTGGACCTGCAACCGTGGGACCGCTGGTTCTTCACCCTGGCCGCCTTCAACCAGGGGCCGGGACACCTGCGCGACGCCATCCGCCTGGACCAGCAACTGGGCGGCTCCGGCCGCACCTGGCGCGAACTGAAGGAAACCTTCCCCAAACTGGCGCGGCCCCGCTACCACGCCCTCACCCGGTACGGGTACTGTCGTGGCTACGAGGCCGTGGCGTTCGTGGAAAGCGTGCGCTACTACTATTACATACTCAACGGGCTAGTCGTCCTCTCGCGGCCGGAAGCTGAGCACCTTGCGCCGCTTCTGGACGCCGTTCCCGTCCGCTGGCCCGCCGTCTAGGGCGGGGCCGTCCTTTTCGGCCACCGGCTCCAGGCTGAAGGCCATGCGGGGCGGAACCCCCACGGGCTCGCCCTCGGGCCGGGCCGCCGCGGCCCAGTGGTGGTTGAACAGCTGGTTCTTCCAGCGCACCGCCTGGATCAGGCTGAGCACCAGCGCGGCCTCTTCCCACCGCTTGGTGGGTTCGAAGCGGTCCACCACGGTGGCGTAGCGGTCCCACAGCGACATCAGCGACGCCTCGTCGTAGGCGTTCAGTTGCTGTGCCAGCTTTTGCAGCATGCGCTCCATGCGGTCGTCGCTCCTTCATGCGGGGTGGGTGCGGGGCGGCCGGAACGCCGACCGGAACGTCGACCGGAACGTCGAAACATCCGCGCCGGTGCGCGGGCCGCGCCGTGCCCCGCAGGCTACGCCAATCCGGATGCCGGTTCAAATGGAAATTGCCCGCCCTTGCGGGCTGTGCTAGCATTCCCGCTGTCGCAGCCCGGAAGGCGACCGCGCCCCGCCCCGTGGCGGGGCGTTGCGCATGCCGCGCCGTTTCCGCCCCCGATAACGCCCTTTCCGCCCGGCCTCGCCGCCGGGCGCAGGCCCGCCGTACCCGGCACGCCGCACCCGGCCGCCCCGCGCGCACCGGATGCGCCCCGCGTGGCCGGGCCGCGCCGCCCTTGCCGGAGCCCGTCATGACTTCGCCGAAGCCCGCCAGCCTCAAGGACATGTACCGCACCCTGCAGGACGATCCGTTTCCGGATTCCCTCACCCTGACGCTGGGCGACACCACCCTGACCTACCGCAAGCGCACCTGGACCATCGACGGTGAACGCAAGGGCCTGCGCTACGGCGAAAACCCCGACCAGCCCGCCGCCCTGTACGAACTGGCCGAAGGCGGCCTGACCCTTGGCGGCGTGGCCTTCCGCGCGGCCGGGCAGGGCCTGGTCTCGGCCATCGCCGAGGAACACATGGTCCAGGCGGGCAAGCACCCCGGCAAGACCAACCTGACCGACGTGGACAACGGGGTGAACATCCTGCAATACCTCGCCGCGCGGCCCGCCGCCGTGATCCTGAAGCACAACAACCCGTGCGGGGCCGCCTGGTCCGATGCTGGCGTGGCCGACGCGCTGGACAAGGCCTACCAGTGCGACAGGATCGCCGCCTTCGGCGGGGCCGTGGTGGTCAACCGACCGCTGGACCGCGCCGCGGGCGAACTCATCGCCGCCAACTACTTCGAGGTGGTGGCCGCGCCCGACTTCGAACCCGGCGTGCTGGAACTGCTGCAGACCCGCAAGAACCTGCGCATATTGCGCATGCCCGGCCTCGCCAAACTCGAACATTTCGCCGACGCGCCGTTCCTGGACATCAAGAGCCTGACCGACGGCGGCATGGTCATCCAGCATTCGTTCCGCAACCGCATCCGCACCGTGGCCGACTTCCTGCCCGCCGAGGCCACCAGCAAGGACGGCGTCACCGTCACCGCCCGCGCCCCCTCGAAGCAGGAGGCCGACGACCTGCTGTTCGCCTGGGCCGTGGAGTCGGGCGTCACGTCCAACTCGGTGATCTTCGCCAAGGGCGGCGCCACCGTGGCCATCGGCACCGGCGAACAGGACCGGGTGGGCTGCGTGGAACTGGCCATCCACAAGGCCTACACCAAGTACGCCGACTCGCTGGCCTTCGCCGCGCACAACTGCTCGCTGTACGAACTGAAGCAGAAGGCCGCGCACGACCCGGCCCTGGCCGACTCGCTGGCCGCCATCGAACGCCGCACCCAGGACGAACGCGGCGGCCTGCCCGGCACCGTGCTGGTCTCCGACGGGTTCTTCCCCTTCCGCGACGGCGTGGACGTGGCCCTGGCCCAGGGCGTCGCCGCCATCGCCCAGCCCGGCGGCTCGATGCGCGACCACGAAGTGATCATGGCCGTGAACGAGGCTTCGCCGCAGGTCGCCATGGTTTTTACGGGGCAGCGGTCGTTCAAGCATTAGGGCGTGCCCGCAACGTGTTCTTTCGCCCTCTGGCGTCGAATACGAAAAGACTTCCTTATACCCCGCAGCGGTCTTCCGCTGCGGGTGGCTGGTGCGGGGGCGATGCAAGGAATTACGAGTTTTGCCCGCCGGACAAGGCGAATCTAGGTTTTTGAGCGCAGATCGGCAGCCGTTAGGCGAGCGCAACGCGCGAACCTTACGGATGGCGAAAGCAGCGCTGTACTCTTGTACGTGAGCATCAAAAATCTTGATTCAACGCAGTCCGGCGCCAAAAGGCGGCAGCCGTTAGGCGAGCTTGCGAGCCTTACGGATGGCGTCCGCAAAGCGCGAATTCCGCCCGCAGCGCCACCGCGCTGACATGGCGCACCGCGCTAAACCACGCGGCACCACCACCCCAACCCTCATCCAGCCCAACGGCAGGCTTCACCCACCAAACCAAGCGGGAAACATGGCGGCACCATCCGGCATCGTGCGCTACCCCGGCCCGGGGTGCATCGTGGAATTCATGCAGGGCAACCGCCCGGTAACGGCCTGGGTGCTCGAAGAACAGGCGGGCAAGCTGCGCCTGCTGCTGGCCAACCGCCGCGAAACCAAGCTCGCCACCAACCGCCTGCTGCCCTGGTCCGGCCCGGTCTACTCCGGCGACTACGGCCGCCAGCAGATCATCGACCTGCTGGAACTGCACCGCCAGCGCCGCGACGACCGCGAAACCACCCTCGACCCGCTGGACCTCTGGACCCTGGCCCAGGGCGAGGTGGACCGCGCCTCGCTGGAATGGTTCGCGGAACTGCTGTGGGAAGCCCCCGAAGTGGACGACCTGGCCGCCCTGGGCCGCGCCATGCTGGCCTGCAAGACCCACTTCAAGTTCCAGCCGCCCGACTTCGAGGTCTACACCGCCGAAAAGGTGGACGCCCGCATGGCCGAGCAGGAGGCCACCCGCCAGCGCGAAGCCCTGGTGGCCGCCGGGCACGAGTTCGTACGCATCCTGTGGGACGTGCACTCGCGCCGCCGCACCCTGCCGCCGGAAACCTCGCCGGAACGCCCCGCCCCGGACATCGCCGAACAACTGGCCGCGCTGGTCATGACCCGCCTGGCCGACCCGGACGACCACGACTCCGAGGCGGTCTGGAAGCAGGTGACCAAGGGCCTGCCCGACGACCCGCACCTGGCCCTGCACCTGGCGAAAACCTGGGGCCTGGTGCCCGAACACCACAATTTCTGGATGGACCGCGCGGGCTACGACCCCGGCAACGGCTGGGCCAGCCGCCACGAGGGCGACATCGCCGCCCTGCGCGCGGCCGTGCAATCCGCCCGGCGCGAACCGCTGGACACCCCGTTCATCTCCATAGACTCGGCCACCACCCGCGACATCGACGACGCCTTCCACATCGAACCGCGCGGCGACGGGGGCTTCCGGCTGTGGCTGGCCCTGGCCTGCCCGGCCCTGGCCTGGCCCTACGGCAGCGAACTGGACAAGGCGGTGCTGCGCCGCGCCACCAGCATCTACCTGCCGGAAGCCACCCACCACATGCTGCCCGAAGAACTGGGCACCGGCTTCTTCAGCCTGCTGGCCGGGCAGGACCGGCCCGCGCTGGTGCTGGCCATGGAAGTCGGCCCGGACGGCGAACTGCAATCCTGCGTGCCCGGCGGCGCATGGGTGAACCTTGCCGCCAACCTGACCTACGAGGATTGCGAAGCCTGCCTGACCGCCATGACTCCCGCCGAATCGGCCCCGCCCCCCGGCGACGACCTGATGGCGGCCATGCTGGCGGGCGACCCCGACGCGCGGGACGCGGCGGACGACGCCACCGCCGCGCCCGCCCCCCTGCCGGACAACGCGGCCGCGCCCCACGCGGACAGGCTGGCCGTGGCCGACAGGCTGGCCCGCGCGCTGCAAGCCCACCGCATCGGGCGCGGGGCGGTGATCATCGAACGCGACGATCCCAAGGTGACCTTGTCCGGCGAGGGCGCGGCCACCATGGTGGACATCGCGGACCAGCCCGCCACGCCGCGCAGCCAGTCCATCGTGGCCGAGATGATGATCCTCGCCAACGCCGGGGTGGCCCGCTGGGCCGGGGAAAACCGCGTGGCCCTGCTGCACCGCACCCAGGACGTGGGCATCCCCCGCGAATACGCCGGGGTGTGGCGCGCCCCGCACGAGGTGGCGCGGGTGGTCAAGGCCCTGGCCTCGTCGCTGCTGGAAACCTCGCCCCGACCCCACGCGGGCATCGGGGTGCCCGCGTACAGCCCGGTCACCTCGCCGCTGCGCCGCTACCCCGACCTGATCAACGAAACCCAGGTGCTGCACGCCCTGGCCACCGGGCAGGGCCGCTGGACCCGCGACGAACTGGACGCCATGCTGCCCCTGCTGAACGCCCGGCTGGACGCGGCCGGGCAGGTGCAGCGCTTCCGCCCGCGCTACTGGAAGCTGCTGCACTTTCGCCAGAAGGGCGACAAGACGTGGTGGCACGCCGTGGTCACGGAAGAGAACGACGCCTTCGTCACCGTCAGCCTGCCGCGCGAACAGCTGTTCCTGCGCGGGCGGCGCGCCACCTTCGGCGACAAGGTGAACCCCGGCCAGCACTTCCGGGTGCGGGTGGGCAAGATCCACCCCCTGAACAACGAAATCCAGATACTGGACGCGGAAGAAGAGTGACGGCATTGTGAGTCCGGCGGACGCAGCCTCCCGGCAGGGACGGCGCGCCCGCGACCACGGTGGCCGCCACCGCGACATTCCACCCACCCAGCCCCCGCAGGAGGCACGATCATGATGGGTAACCTGCTTTGGATCGCCATCGCCTACGTCATGGGCTCCATTCCCTTCGGGCTGGTGTTCGCCCGCACCTTCTGCGGGGTGGACCCGCGCACCGGCGGCAGCCGCAACGTGGGGGCCACCAACGTGGCCCGGCTGTGCGGCGCCAAGTGGGGCGTGGCCACCCTGGTCTGCGACGCGCTGAAGGGTGCGCTGCCCGTGGCCATCGCCCTGTCGTTCAGCGATTCCACGTTTTTCCACAGCCTGACGGCGCTGGCCGCCCTGCTGGGCCACCTGCATTCCTGCTTCCTGGGCTTCAAGGGGGGCAAGGCGGTGGCCACCACGGTGGGCGTGTTCATTCCGCTGGCCTTCTGGCAACTGGTGCTGGCGGGCATCGCCTGCCTGCTGGTCATCTGGCGCTCGGGCTTCGTCTCGCTGGGCTCGCTGACCCTGGTCACGGCCCTGCCCGTGTTCCTGCTGATCTACGGCAAGTGGAAGCTGCTGCCGCTGGCGCTGGTGGTCATGGCCCTGGTGTACTGGAGCCACCGCGAGAACATCGGACGGCTGGCGCGCGGCGAGGAAAAGCCCTGGCAGAAGAAGCACCACGACGCGGCGGGCAGTGGCTGCACGGCTGACGATGCCGCCGCCCCGGCCGCTGAGACAGACGGGCAGGCCCCCTGCGGGTGCGGCTGCGCCGCGCACGGCGAACCCGGCGCCACGCCGGACAAGTAGTTTTCCGGGCGTCCGGTTCCGCACTGCCCGCCGCACGGAGGCCCCGTGACCGGGGCGGGCTGGCCGACGCCACAACGCAATCGCATCACGAGATAGCCAAGGAACCAAGGAGACCGGTCCCATGTCCTGCCCCATGCCCAGCCCCATGCCCTGTCCCGCACCCGGCCACGACTTTCCGTCCGCGCGCACGCGGATGGAGTACGTCTGCCTCGGCTGCGGAGAGCGCCGCGGCATCGACGAACTGCTGTACACCTGCCCCGGTTGCGGCGGGGTGTACCTGCTCGAAGACCTCGATTTCGACAGGCTGGCGGCCCTGCGCACCGGACCTGAATGGCGCGCCCTGTTCGACGCCCGCGCCGCCACCCGCACCACCGCCCTGCGCGGCATCTTCCGCTTCTACGAGTTGATGGCCCCGGTGCTGGAAGAAGAGGACATCGTGTACCTGGGCGAGGGCAACACCCCCATCGTGGAGGCGGCCCCCGCCCTGCGCGACGGAGTGGGCGTCCCCTTCGCCTTCAAGAACGACGGGCAGAACCCCAGCGCATCGTTCAAGGACCGGGGCATGGCCTGCGCGTTCAGCTACCTGAAGGCGCTGGTGCGCAAGCACGGCTGGGACGAGGTGCTCACCGTGTGCGCCTCCACCGGCGACACCTCGGCCGCCGCCGCGCTGTACGCCTCGTACGTGGGCGGGCCGGTGAAGTCGGTGGTGCTGCTGCCCCACGGCAAGGTCACCCCGCAGCAGCTTTCGCAGCCGCTGGGCAGCGGGGCCACGGTGCTGGAGATTCCCGGCGTGTTCGACGACTGCATGAAGGTGGTCGAGCACCTGGCCGAAAACTACCGGGTGGCCCTGCTGAACTCCAAGAACAGCTGGCGCATCCTGGGCCAGGAATCCTACGCCTTCGAGGTGGCCCAGTGGTACGGCTGGGACATGAAGGGCCAGTGCGTGTTCGTGCCCATCGGCAATGCGGGCAACGTCACGGCCATCATGGCGGGCTTCCTGAAACTGCTGCGCCTAGGCGTCATCGACGCCCTGCCCAGGGTCATCGGCGTGCAGTCGCACCATGCCGACCCGGTGTGGCGCTACTACAGCCAGACGGACCCGGCCAAGCGCACCTACACCCCCGTCACCGTGCAGCCCAGCGTGGCCCAGGCCGCCATGATCGGCAACCCGGTGTCCTTCCCGCGCGTGAAGGCGCTGGCGGACAGGTTCATCGCCAAGGGCGGCGAGCGCGCCTTCTGCGTGGTGCAGGTGACCGAGCAGGAGATCATGGACGCCATGATCCGGGGCAACCGCCACGGGCACATCGCCTGCACCCAGGGCGGCGAATGCCTGGCCGGGCTGATCAAGGCCCGGGAACTGGGCCTGGTCTCGCCCGACGAGCACGCCGTGCTCGACGCCACGGCGCACAGCCTGAAGTTCGCGGGCTTTCAGGACATGTACTTCACCAACAGTTTCCCGCCCGAGTACGGCGTGACCCCGGACCCCGCCCTGTCCAACGCGCCCGCGCTGGTGGTCAGCCCCGAGGACAAGGCGCGCCTGTCGCCCGAGGCGTACACCCTGGCCGCCGCCGAGGCCGTGGTGGCCCGGCTGGGCCTGGCAAGGAAGGGCTGACGCAGGCACGCGGGGCTCCGCGCCCCGCAGGTTTCCGACACATCCGCGAATACGGCGCGGCGCACGGAAGAACTCCGTGCGCCGCGTTTTTCATGCATGTCCCCCGCCGTCTCCGGCGGTGTGCCGCCGGGCAAGGCCCGCAGCCGGCGGCGCATTTTTGCGACGCCACCGCCTTGTGTCATTATGCACAATCACATTCATCATCATGAAATACAACGCGAATATTTCCATAAGTCGCATTTCTGCAACGTTCCGTCTGGTGGCCCCGGCTCGCCGCGCGGTCATGAAAAAATTCCAATACGCCGGATTAACTTTCTTTCCACAGGTGGCACGCTCGATGCTTAGGCCATCGCAGTTCATGCATGTGCCGTGCATTCGCAGCCAACCTCACACGGGCCATGCCCCGGGAGACTCCTGATGACCACCTGCTGCCTGTCCCCCCAGGAAGTGCGCCTGCAGAACCCGGAACCGGACAGGACCGGGCGCGAGCGCGTCTACTCCATTCTCGAAACCTTCCAGTACCAGGTTCCGTTCATCGACGTGGAGCGCGCCCGCTACTTCACCGAGTCCATGCGCGCCACCGAGGGCCAGTTGCTGGCCCTGCGCTGGGCCAAGGCCCTGAAGAACTGCGCCGAGAAGATGACCGTGTACATCACTCCCGGCCAACTCATCGCGGGCCGGGCCGGGCAGTTCGGCCGCTACGGCATCCTGTACCCGGAAATCGACGGCGACTTCTACGGCGTGGTCATGCGCGACCTGCCGAACCGCGCCAAGAGCCCGTTCCGCATCTCCGACGCGGACATCGCCATCATCCTCGACGAAATCGCCCCCTACTGGGAAGGCAGGACCTACCACGAGCATCTCAACGGCGCCCTGCCCGAAGAGTTGCGCAACGTCACCTACACCGACGCCTCTGGCCTGAAGTCCAAGTTCGTGGTCAGCGAAACCTCGTCCTACCGTTCCGCCCTGCAATGGGTGCACGACTACGAAAAGGTGCTCTCGCGCGGCATGCTGGACATCAAGGCCGAAATGCTGGCCCGCATGGCGCGGCTGGACCCGGACAGCCCCATCGACAACCGGGAGAGGAAGCCCTTCCTGGAAGCCATGGTCATCGTGTGCGACGCCTTCATGATCTGGGCCGGGCGCCACGCCGGCCTCGCCCGCGCGCAGGCCGCCGCCGAAAGGAACCCCGCGCGCAAGCGGGAACTGCTGCTCCTTGCCGCCATCTGCGAGCACGTGCCCGCCCATCCCGCGCGCACCTTTCACGAGGCCGTGCAATCGC
Source organism: Nitratidesulfovibrio sp. 1201_IL3209 (assembly GCF_036763125.1). Classification (NCBI taxonomy): domain Bacteria; kingdom Pseudomonadati; phylum Thermodesulfobacteriota; class Desulfovibrionia; order Desulfovibrionales; family Desulfovibrionaceae; genus Nitratidesulfovibrio; species Nitratidesulfovibrio sp. 1201_IL3209. Next base: position 131,035 of record NZ_JBAIYT010000003.1, on the reverse strand, counting down.
AATGGTTCGTGCAGATGTTCTCGCGCATCGAGCAGAAATCCAGCGCCATCATCTCCAACGGGCGCATGGACCAGTACTTCCACCCCTACTACGCGAAAGACCTTGCCGAGGGCCGCATCACCGAAGAAGACGCCATGGAGCTTCTGGAGTGCATGTGGGTGGAGATGGCCCAGTTCATCGACCTGTACATCAACCCCACCGGCAACGAATTCAACGAAGGCTACGCCCACTGGGAGGCCGTGACCATCGGCGGCCAGACCCCGGACGGCCACGACGCCACCAACGACCTGACCTACCTGTTCCTGCGTTCCAAGCGCGAATTCCCGCTGAACTACCCGGACCTGGCCGCCCGCATCCACTCCCGCTCGCCGGAACGCTTCCTGTACGAGGTGGCCGAAACCATCAAGGACGGCTCCGGCTTCCCCAAGCTGATCAACGACGAGGAAGTGATTCCGCTGTACGTGGCCAAGGGCGCGCCCTTCCGCGACGCCCTAGACTACGCCGTGTCGGGCTGCACCGAGGCGCGCATGCCCAACCGCGACACCTACACCTCCGGCTGCGTGTACATCAACTTCGCCACGGCCATGGAAATGACCATGCACAACGGGCGGATGCTGAAATACGGGCAGGACGACCTGATCGGCCCGGAAACCGGCGACCCCGCCACCTTCGCCACCTGGGAGCAGTTCTGGGAAGCCTACAAGGCCCAGCACATGAACCTGCTGTCCAAGGCCTTCACCCAGCAGTACGTGGTGGACTGCCTGCGGCCGCTGCACTTCGCCTCGCCCTTCGCCTCGGTGCTGCACGACCTGTGCGTGGAGGACTGCAAGGACCTGCAATCGCCGAAGATCGCGGGCGGCGTGGACTTCTCGTACTTCGAATTCCTAGGCTACGGCACGGTGGTGGATTCGCTGGCGGCGGTGAAGAAGCTGGTCTTCGAGGAAAAGAAGGTGGCCATGGCCGACCTGGTGGCCGCGCTGCGGAACGACTTCGAAGGCTACGAACCCCTGCGCGCCCTGATGCAGTCGGCCCCCTGCTACGGCAACAACCTGCCCTACGCCGACGCCATCGCCAGGGACGTGGACCGCATGACCCAGGTCTTCGCGGAAACGTACTCCAAGGTGCGCGGCATCAACTGCGACGTGCGCTACGTGCCCATCACCTCGCACGTGCCCTTCGGCAAGGTGGTCAGCGCCACGCCCAACGGGCGCAAGGCGTGGACGGCCCTGTCCGACGGCTCGTCCGCCTCGCACGGCGCGGACCGCAACGGCCCCACGGCGGTGCTGCTGTCCAACTACAACTCCAAGAACGGAGACCTGAAGAACCGCGCCTCGCGCCTGCTGAACATCAAGCTGTCGCCCCGCTGCGTGGCCGGTGAAACGGGCACCCGCAAGCTCGTGGACATGATCCGCAGTTGGTGCGACCTCAAGCTGTGGCACTTGCAGTTCAACATCATCAACAGGGAAACCCTGCTCAAGGCCAAGGCGAACCCCGACAGGTACCGGGGCCTGCTGGTGCGCATCGCCGGGTACAGTTCGTACTTCTGCGACCTGTCGCCCGACCTTCAGGACGACGTCATCAACCGCACCGAGCACGACGCCATCTAGGGGCTGTTTCCAAATCAGGATTTTCGTTCGCTGGCGAGGAAAACGAGCCTGCCATGAAGGAGTGCGGCAGCCGTTAGGCGAGCTTGCGAGCCTTACGGATGGCGACCGCAGCGCGTACTCTTCTGGTATTTGACTGAAATGGCAGGTGAAGTTTGACGAAGCCAGCGGACGAAAGGACAATTTAGAAACAGCCCCTAGCCATTCGCACGCACGGGCCTTCCCCCCTTTCACGCCGCCGCAGAAAGAGGCACCTCATGCAGGACAAGGAACAGGCAGGCATCGTCTTCAACGTGCAGAAGTATTCCCTGCACGACGGCGCGGGCATCCGCACCATGGTCTTCCTGAAGGGGTGCCCGTTGCGCTGCGCCTGGTGCAGCAACCCGGAGTCGCAGCGGCCGCAGCCGGAACGCGCGTTCAACCGCTACAAGTGCCTTTCCCCGGCCGTGTGCGGCTACTGCATTCCCGCCTGCCCCCGAAGCTGCATCTTCGACATCGAGGGGTTGCTGGCCATCGACCATGCCGGATGTTCGGGGTGCCTGCTCTGCGCGCGGGCCTGCCCCACCGGGGCCATGACCGTCTACGGCGCGACGCGCACGGTGGCCGAGGTGCTGGACCTGGTGGAACAGGACGCGGTGTTCTATGCCCGGTCCGGCGGCGGCATGACCCTGTCCGGCGGCGAGGCCATGCAGCAGCCGGACTTCGCCGTGGCGCTGCTGCGCGAGGCGCGGCGCAGGCACGTCAACACGGTGCTGGAAACCTGCGGCCACTGCGACGGCGACGCGCTGGAGGAAGCCTGCCGCCACCTGGACTCGCTGCTCTTCGACATCAAGCACCTGTCCACGGACACGCACAAGGAGGGCACCGGCGTGGGCAACGAGCGCATCCTGGAAAACTTCCTGCGCGTGTGCGCCGCGTTTCCCAGCCTGCCCATCATCGTCCGCACCCCGGTCATCCCCGGTTTCAACGACACCGAGGCCGACATCCGGGCCATCGCCCGGTTCCTGCCCAAGCGCGCCAACCTGGTGCACGAACTGCTGCCCTACCACCGCATGGGCCAGGCCAAGTACGAATTCCTGGGCCGGGCCTTTCCCATGGGCGGCGCGCAACTGGCGGACGGCACCCTGAACCGGTTGCGGAGCGTGGCCCTGGCCCGCTGAGTCCGGAGCCGCCCGGCCGTTCCCCTCCGCCCTGGCCCGCGCTCCGCCCCCAGTCTTGCAGTCCCGCAATCCAGCCCCCTTCCGTGCCCGCATCCCCTCCGGCATCCCTTTCGGGATGCCTTTTTCCGCGCCGTTCGTACGGAACAGTGCAAATCGGCACAACCGGCCACCCGTGGCGGCGCATTTCTGCAACGCCAATCGCGGCATGGCGCGATATCCTTGCGATATATAATGTCAATTTGTACATTCCAAATGGCGTTGTTTTTTTGCATCATATATAAGACATAAAAATCCCGCTGTGGTTGGCTCTTTTGTGGCATTCTTCTTGTTCTCTTTTTCGCATGGTTAGCACTCTATCAAGAATAGATTTCATTATTGCTTATACCTCGGAATCCGGCCAGGCCCGAACCCGGACCCGAAACTCCACGGCACGGCGCGGGCACCCCGTGCACAGCGGAAAAATAAAACATGTAATTCAAGAATATTATGCCCGCAGGACACTCCAAAAAAGAGTGACCATTCAATCAAATTATTCGTTCGCCCAATCATTCACAAACGGCACCATTCTTGCTCTTTTCTCACTGCGCACTGCCTGTACGTTTTCCATTGCAGCAGTCATGGTATTCCCGACATGCCGAGAACAACTGGTTGGTCATACAAGCCAACATGCATGTAACGGTGCGAGACACGGAGTCTTCATGACGGAAAGTGCCTGCCGTTCCCATTACGCAACATCCATGGTATGTCGCGGCATGCCGCAGGATGCCCGCATGTACGGACATGATGCGGCGTCACGCCATACGGGCGATGCATGTTTCACGGCGCATGCGGATGGCATTGGCGGAAACGGCATGCCCCGCGCCATGCGGCCTCACACCGGCTCCTGCACTCCATGGCGCCTCCCGCCGGGAGGCACACCATGACCCCTCCCGGCCGCCCCCTCGCCCCCGCATCGTCCCCCGTACCTGAAATGTTCGGCCTCACCGGCAGGACCGCGCTGGTCACCGGCGGCAATTCCGGCCTGGGCGAAGCCATGGCCACCGCGCTGGGTCTTGCCGGGGCGCGCGTGCTGCTGCTGGCCCGCCGCCGGCCCGAACTGGAAGAGGCTGCGGCCCGGCTGGCCGCCCTCGGCATCGAAGCCCTGACCCTTTCCGCCGACCTCGCCGACCTCGCCGACCCCGCCGCCATCGCCGCCGCCGCGGCGCAGGCCCGCCACCTGCTGGGCCGGGTGGACATCCTGGTCAACGCGGCGGGCGTCAACCTGCGCCAGCCCTTCGAGGAAATCACCCCCGAAACCTGGCGGCGTCAGATCGACCTGCACCTTTCCGCGCCGTTCTTCCTGGTCCAGGCGCTGGCCCCCGGCATGCGCGAGCGCGGCTGGGGCCGCATCATCAACATAGCGTCCCTGCAATCCTACCGGGCCATGCCCCACAGCGCGCCCTACGGCGCGGCCAAGGGCGGCATCGTGCAGCTTACCCGCGCCATGGCCCAGGCGTGGGGACCGTACGGCATCACCTGCAACGCCATCGGCCCCGGTTTCTTCCCCACCGCGCTCACCGCGCCGGTGTTCGACGACCCGGACGCCGTGGCCCGCCATGCGGCCCAGACCTGCCTTGGCCGCAACGGCCGCATGGAGGACCTGCACGGCCTGGCCATATTCCTCGCAAGCAACGCATCATCGTACGTCACCGGACAAACGATCATGCTCGATGGTGGTTTCACGGCGAAATGACAGCGTTTTCCTGTGTCAAACGGCTCCGTTCCCGGCTTCAGTGACACTTTCACGGAACAGCAACAGCGAGGTCGCACATGAAAAAACGTCCAGCCATTCTCCTTGCCCTTCTTCTTGCCGGCGCATTCATGGTCGCCGCCTTCTCCCCCCTGGCCGCGCACGCGGCCGACAAGCCCGAGATCCGCACCAGCGCGCAGCCCTGCCTGCACGGCATGCCGCTGTGGTACGCGGAAAAGGCCGGCTGGCTCGCCAGCGCCCCGTTCACCAACACCTTCATGCTCTTCGCCTCGGGCGCTCCCCAGGTGGAGGCGCTGGCCGCGGACCAGTGGGACGTGGGAGCCATGGGCGCGCTGCCGACCATGATGGCCAGCATGCGCTACGGCTACAAGTTCATCGGCATTTCCAACGATGAATCGGAAACCAACGACCTGTGGGTGCGCCCCGATTCGCCGCTGCTGAAGAACAAGGGCGCCAACCCCAAGTACCCCGACGTCTACGGCAGCCCCGACGACTGGAAGGGCAAGAAGGTGCTGGCCACCACCGTGTCCACCGGCCACTACGCCCTCACCGCCACCCTCGCCGCGCTGGGCCTGAAGGACACCGACGTCTCGCTGGTGCACATGGAGCAGGGCCAGGCCGTCACCGCGTTCAATGCGGGCGAGGGCGACGTGATCCAGTTGTGGGCTCCGTTCAGCTACATCGCAGAGGCCAAGGGCTGGAAAAAGGTCTCCTCGGGCCAGAAGGCCGGGGTGGTCATCCTGGGCGGCATCGGCGTGCGCAAGGATTTCGCCGAAAAGTTCCCCGACCTCGTGGTGGACTGGCTGGACGTGTACATGCGCGGCATCGAGATGATGAAGAACGAGCCCGGCAAGAGCGTGGACCCGCTGCTGAACTACTTCACCGGGTACTGCGGCCTGGAACTGACCCGCGACCAGGTGGAGAAGGAATTCAAGTACCGCCCCCTGTACGACGTGAACGAACAGGTGCGCCTGCTTGAAGACCCGGCCAAGACCGCCGCGTGGATGGACGGCGTGGCCAAGTTCATGCTCACCCAGGGCCGCATCACCGCCAAGGAATACGACCGCTACGTCAAGAGCAACTACGGGATCGACCCGTCGTTCATGAAGAAGCTGGCCGAACGCCGCGCCGCGGCGAAGTAGCGACGCAACCTCCTCCGTCCTCCGGCGCATGCCGCCGGAGGACGGTTCCGGTTCCGGAGGACGGTTCCGCCGGATAACAGTTTCGGAGGACGACGCGACGCCCCGAGCGACAGGTCCCGCCCGGCATGGAGCCCTGTCGCCCCCCTTCCCGCCGTGTGACAGGAGTCTAGCATGCAGACACGCACAGACGACGCACCGAGCCCCGTATCGCTGGAGGTGGAAAAGACCGGCTACCTGGCCGCCGCCGCCCGTGAACACTGGATATCCGTCGTCAGCCTGATCCTTTTCCTGATCATCTGGGAACTGATCTGCCGGTTCGAGATCGTCGGACCCTACCAGTTGGTTCCCCCGTCCGAGATCCTCGGCGTCTTCGTGGGCAAGCTGTCCGAGCCCAATCCCGACGGCGCGCTGTTGCAGCAGCACGCCTGGGCCAGCCTGTCGCTGGCGCTGGCCGGGTTCGGGGCCGCCGTGTGCATCGGCGTGCCGCTGGGGCTGCTGATGGGCTGGTACAAGCCGGTCAACCTGCTGGTGCGCCCGCTGTTCGACGCGGTGCGCCCCATACCCCCCATCGCCTGGATACCCATCGCCATCCTGTGGCTGGGCATCGGCATCCACGCCAAGGCGTTCATCATCTTTCTGGCGGCGTTCGTGCCCTGCGTCATCAACTCGTACACGGGCATCCGCCTGACCAACCCGGTGCTGATCCGCGTCGCCCGGATCTACGGCGCCTCCAATTTCGAAACCTTCCGCAAGATCGGCGTGCCCTCGGCCATCCCCATGGTGTTCACGGGCATCAAGCTGTCGCTCAACGCCGCGTGGACCACCCTGGTGGCGGCCGAACTGCTGGCCGCCTCGCAGGGGCTTGGCTACATGATCCAGCTCGGCCGCAGGCTGGCCCGCCCGGACATCATCATCGTGGGCATGCTGGCCATCGGCCTGCTGGGCGCGCTGATGTCGTGGGGGCTGACCAGGATCGAGGCCCGCTTCGCATCCTCCCGGAGGCTCTCATGATCGGTCGACTCGGCAAGCGGCTGATGCCCGCCGCGCTCACCACCGGATCGCTGCTGGCCTTCGTGGTGTTCTGGCAGGTGGTCTCGCTGTACACCAACCCCGACTTCCTCCCCTCTCCCGGCCGCGTCTGGGACGAGGCCGTGCGCCTGTTCCACACCCCCGTGGGCGGCAAGGACATCCTGGCCCACGTGGGCTACAGCCTCAGGCGCGTGCTCACCGCCTACCTGTGGGCCATCGTGCTGGGGCTGCCGCTGGGCCTGTGCATGGGCTGGAACCGGACGTGCGAGAAGATCGTCTCGCCCATCTTCGAACTGCTGCGGCCCATCCCGCCCATCGCGTGGATACCCATCGCCATCCTGTGGCTGGGCGTGGCCGAAGGCTCCAAGGTGTTCATCTGTTTCGTGGGTTCCTTCGTCATCCTGGTGCTGAACTCGTACACCGGCATGCGCTACGTGGACCCGCTGCTCATCGACGCGGCCCGCTCGTTCGGGGCCTCGCGCCGGCAGCAGTTCTTCAACGTGGCCGTGCCCGCCTGCCTGCCCTCCATCTTCGCCGGGTTGCAGAACGCGCTGTCCATGGCCTGGATGTGCGTGCTGGCGGCGGAACTGGTGGGCGCGCGCGAGGGCGTGGGGTTCATCATCATCCAGGGCATGGACCTGAACCGGCCGCCCATGATCCTCGTGGGCATGATCCTGATCGGCATCGTGGGGTCGCTGCTGGCGGCCTCGCTGCGCTGGGCGGAACGGGCGCTGTGCCCCTGGCGGAGGGAACTGGTATGACGGAACAGACTGCCAAGATCGAATGCCGCGACCTGTCCAAGGCATTTCACGTGCCGGGGCAGGACCAGCGGCTGCTGGTTCTCGACCGCGTGTCCCTGACGGTGCGCGAGAACGAATTCCTGGTCGTCCTGGGGCCGGGCCAGTGCGGCAAGACCGTGCTGCTCAACTGCATCGCCGGGCTCATCGAGCCCTCCGCCGGGCAGGTGCTGCTGGACGGCACGCCGGTCACCCGGCCGGGACCGGACCGGGCCATGGTCTTCCAGCGCTACGCCCTGATGCCGTGGAAGACCGTGGAGCACAACGTGGCCTTCGGCCTGGCCGTGCGCGGCGTGTCCGCGAAGGAACGGCTGGAGATCGCCCACCGCTACATCGACCTGGTGGGGCTGAAGGGCTTCGAGAAGGCCTACCCGGAACAGCTTTCCGGCGGCATGAAGCAGCGCGTGGGCATCGCCCGCGCCTACGCCAACGCCCCGGACATCCTGCTCATGGACGAGCCCTTCGGCGCGCTGGACGCCCAGACCCGCTACGCCATGGAGCAGGACCTGCGCTCCATCTGGGAAAAGGACAAGCGCACGGTCATCTTCGTCACCAACAACATCGAAGAGGCCATCTACCTGGGGGACAGGATACTGGTCATGTCCGTGCTGCCCGGCAGGGTCAAGGCGGAATACGCCATCGACATCCCCTCGCCGCGCAACTACACCGACCCTGCTTTTCTCACCTACAGAAAGCAGATCTCCAACGCCACGGACCTTTCCCTATAGGAGACATGTCATGGAGACTGCCGCCAACCATCCCTACGCCGAACACCGCAAGATCAAGGTGCAGGTGGAAAACCTCACCAAGTGCTACGGCGACCTGCTGGTGCTCGATAAGATCAACTTCGAGATCTACCAGGGGGAACTGCTGTGCATCGTGGGGCCCACGGGCTGCGGAAAGACCACGTTCCTGAACTGTCTTTCGCAGTTCATTCCCATGACCGAAGGGTCCATCCTGGTGGACGGCGTGCCCGCATCGCCGGAAATCCACAACATCGCCTTCGTGTTCCAGGAGGTTTCCGCCATCCCCTGGCTGACGGTGGAGGACAACATCCGCTTCGGCCTGCGCATCAAGCGCCTGCCGGAAGCCGAAATAGAGCAGCGCACCGAACGCATGCTCGACATCGTGGGCCTGCGCAAATACCGCACCTACTACCCGCAGCAGCTTTCCGCCAGCATGGAGCAGCGCGTGGTCATCGCGCGCAACTTCGCCATCAACCCGGACCTCTTGCTGATGGACGAGCCCTACGGCCAGCTGGACGTGAAGCTGCGCTACTACCTGGAGGACGAGCTGATCCGCATCTGGAAGGAACTGGGCAGCACCGTGGCCTTCATCACCCACAACATCGAAGAGGCCATCTACCTCGCGGAGCGTATCCTGATCCTGTCGCCCAAGCCCTCGACCATCAAGGAAGAGGTCATCGTGGACCTGCCCCGCCCCCGCCAGTACGACGACCCCGAGTTCGTCCGGCTGCGCGAGTACGTGACCGAACGCATCAAGTGGTGGTAGGCCGCCCGTCCGTCCCCCCATCCCTCCATCCGACGGGCGGGTGGACGGCGGCCCGCCATCGTTTCCAGTCCATAGCGGCTCTTTTCGCCCGTGCCGTCCCCCGGCCCCTTTTGGCCCACTTGGCCCCGATCCGGGGAACGCCACGGACGCAACGTCAAACCGGGCCCGCGCACCGCGTGGGCACTACCCGCCAAGGAGAAACGTCATGCATATCGGATTCGTCGGCGCAGGACTCATGGGAGGAGGGCTGGCCCGCAACCTCATCCGGGCCGGAAAGGACGTGCTGGTCTACGACCTGAGCGCCGAAGCCGTGGCCCGTGCCGTCGGCGCCGGCCCCACGGGCCGCGCCGCAACCGACCTGGCCGACCTGGCCGGTTGCGACCTCGTGTTCACCAGCCTGCCCCTGCCCGCCCACGTGGAAGGGGTGATGCTGGGCGAAAACGGCCTGCTGCAACGCCTGAAGCCCGGCGCCATCCACGTGGAACTGAGCACCATCGACCCGCAGACCTCGGCCAGACTGGAGGCCGCCGCCAAGGCCAGGGGCTGCGCCTTCCTGCAATGCACCCTGGGCAAGACGCCCGCCCATGCGGAAAAGGCCGAGGAGCCCATGTTCGTCGGCGGCGACCGGGCCGTGTTCGACAGCCTGGCCGAGATCTGGCCCATCATCGGCAGCCAGGCCTACTACATGGGCGGCGTGGCGGCCTCGTGCGCGGTCAAGCTGATCAGCAACATGGTGGGCATGACCAACCTTGCCGTGCTGGCCGAGGGCCTGCGCATCGGCGAAAAGGCCGGCATCGAGCGCGGCGCGCTCATCGCGCTGTTGCAGGACACCGGGGCGCGCAGCTTCCAGATGGACGTGCGCGGCCCGTGGATCGCCGCCGACGACTACGCCAACCGCTTCGGCCTGGACCTCGCCCTGAAGGACGTGCGGCTGGGTTGCGAGATGGCCGCCGCCTGGGACATGAAGATCCCGGCCATGTCCGCCGCGCTGGAAACCTTCCGGCGCGCCAGCGCCGCCGGGCTCGGCCGCGAGGACTGCAACGCCGTGTACAAGGTGACCGAATAACCACGGACCCCACGGACTGGGGCCGCGACGCCCCCCTTCCGTCCCGCACCGGCCTCCGAAGCATCCGGAACCTGAAAGGAGCGAACATGTTGAGCAATCCCGAATTGATGCGTCAGGCATGCTACATCGACGGCGCGTGGGTCGGGGCCGACAACGGCGCCACCCTTCCCGTGCACAACCCCGCCAACGACGCCCTGCTGGGCGCCGTGCCCGCGTGCGGCAAGGCGGAAACCGCCCGCGCCATCGCCGCCGCCGCCCGCGCCTGGCCCGCATGGCGCGCCATGACCGCGTTGCAGCGCGCGGACATCATGCTGCGCTGGCGCGACCTGATCATGCAGAACCAGGAAGACCTGGCCAAACTGATGACCCTGGAACAGGGCAAGCCCCTGCCCGAGGCGCGCGGCGAAATCGGCTTCGCGTGCAGCTTCCTGCGCTGGTTCGCCGAGGAAGCCCGCCGCATGTACGGCGACGTGGTGCCCGCGCCGTGGCCGGGCAAGCGCATCCTGGTCACCCGCGAGCCGGTGGGGGTGGTGGGCATCATCACCCCGTGGAACTTCCCCACGGCCATGATCGGCCGCAAGGTGGGCGCGGCCTTTGCCGCCGGGTGCCCGGTGATCATCAAGCCCGCCAGCCAGACCCCCTATTCCGCCCTGGCCCTGGCCGGGCTGGCCGAGCAGGCGGGCGTGCCCAAGGGCGTGTTCAACGTGCTGACCGGCTCGGCCCGCGAGATCGGCGGCGAACTGACCTCCAACCCCGCCGTGCGCAAGGTGAGCTTCACCGGCTCCACCGAAGTGGGCAAGGAACTGATCCGCCAGTGCGCCTCCACGGTGAAGAAGGTGTCCATGGAGCTTGGCGGCAACGCGCCGTTCCTCATCTTCGACGACGCGGACATCGACCTCGCCATCACTGGGGCCATGGCCAGCAAGTACCGCAACACCGGCCAGACCTGCATCTGCGCGAACCGCTTCTACGTGCAGGAAGGCGTGTACGACCTGTTCGTGCAGAAGCTGGCCGCGGCCGTTTCCGGCCTGAAGGTGGGCAGCGGCCTGGACGAGGGCGTGACCCAGGGCCCGCTCATCGACGGCAAGGCGCTGGCCAAGGTGGAATCGCAGGTCAAGGACGCCCTGGCCAAGGGCGGCACGCTGGTCTGCGGCGGTCACCGGCACAGCCTGGGCGGCAATTTCTTCGAGCCCACGGTCATCGCCGGGGCCACCCCGGCCATGGCCTTCGCCAAGGAGGAAACCTTCGGCCCGCTGGCCCCGGTGTTCCGCTTCACAACCGAGGCCGAGGCCATCGCCATGGCCAACGACACGGAATTCGGCCTGGCCGCCTACGCCTACACCCGCGACCTGGGCGCCGCCTTCCGCGTGTCCGAGGCGCTGGAATACGGCCTGGTGGGCATCAACGAAAGCCTCATCTCCACCTGCGAGGCCCCCTTCGGCGGCGTGAAGGAAAGCGGCATGGGCCGCGAAGGTTCGCGCCACGGCCTCGATGACTACACGGTGATCAAGTACACTTGCATGGGCGGTCTTGGCGGCTAGACAGCCCCGTGGCGGCGGGGGCCGCAACGCCGGGATGGCGGCCCCGCGCCGAATGGCACCCACGGCCCAGCCGTCATGTGATCCGTCGGCCGGGCATGCGAAGCGACGCGCATGCCCGGCCCCTTTCCGACCCTGTTACGGCCCCTTTACGGCAAAACCCGCAGCCGGAAGGACACCCGTGGGGCGGGCGCGCCCCGCATGTCGGCCCGTGCAGGGCGCGCCCGCCTTTCCTTCACCCCGGCCTTGCCCTATACCAGTCCCATGGCGAAGCGGAACCGCCGTCCCCGGACTCCCGGCCGCGCCCCTTTCGGCCCTCGGGCGGAAGGGCGGCCGATCCCTTCGCCAAGGGAGCGACATGCTTTCGGAATACCTCGACCAGTTGCTGGACACCTTCAAGGACGCCATCTGCATCACCGACCGCGCGGGGACCATCGTGTACCTCAACCGGCGGCACAGCGAACTGACCGGCATCCCCAGGGAAGACCTGCTCGGCAAGTCCGCCATCGAAATGATGCGCCACGGCGTGTTCGACGTGGTGCTCAACCCCGAGATCGTCAAGACCCGCCAGGGCACCACCTCGATCCAGAACATCTCCACCGGCCGCAAGCTGTTCCTCGACGGCAGCCCCATCCTCGACCGTGACGGCGAGGTGGTCTACGTGGTCACCTTCATGCGCGACGTGACCACCCTGATGGAACTGAAGCGCGAACTGGCCTCGCAGAAGGAACTGCTGGACGCCTTCCAGAGCCTGAGCAGCGCAAGCCCCGAACGCACCGAGAACTACCCGGTGATGCTGCACAGCTCGGTCATGCGCAGGATCTGCGAACAGCTGGAAGGCATCGCGGAAACCGACGCCACGGTGCTGCTGCTGGGCGACACGGGCACGGGCAAGGACGTGCTGGCCCGCCGCCTGCACGCCGCCAGCCCGCGCGCGGGCAAGCCGTTCATCAAGGCCGACTGCGCCAGCATTCCCGCCAACCTCATCGAGACGGAACTGTTCGGCTACACGCCGGGCACCTTTTCCGGCGGCAACCGGCACGGCAAGATGGGCCTCGTCGAGGCCGCCGCCGGGGGCACCCTGTTCCTCGACGAGATCGGCGAACTGCCCATGCCCATGCAGTCGCGCCTGCTGCGCCTGTTGCAGGACCGCGAGGTGATGCGCGTGGGCTCCACCACCTCCGCCCGGGTGGACGTGCGCATCGTGGCCGCCACCAACAAGGATCTGGAGAAGGAGGTGCGCGAGGGGCGCTTCCGCAGCGACCTGTACTATCGCCTGAAGGTGGCGGTGATCCGCATTCCCCCGCTGCGCCAGCGCAAGGCCGACATCGTGCCCCTGGCGCAGGGCTTCCTGAAGTTCTACTGCGCCAAGTACCGCCGCCGTCTCACCCTGTCGGCGGAGGCGGAGGACGCCCTGCGCGAGCACCACTGGCCCGGCAACGTGCGCGAACTGGAAAACCTGATCCAGGGCCTTGTGGTCACCTGCCAGCGCACCGCCATCGAACCGCGCGACCTGCCCTTCGTCCGCCCCGCGCCGCCCAAGGCCAGCCCTTGCCCCGACACGGCAACCGGCGTGGACATCGAGGGCCGCAACTTCAAGGACATCATGCGCGAACTGGAAGGCCGCGTGCTGCGCCAGGCCCTGGCCCGCTACGGCACCATCGCCGAGGTGGCCAAGCAGTTCGGCGTGGACCGCAGCACCATTTTCCGCAAGATGAAGGGCGGAGACGAGTAGTCACGCGGGCGGCAAGCCCGGCCCCATCGCCGCACCGGGACAACGGCGCGGCGCGCGCCCGGGTCACGGATGACACGCCCGCCGTTGGCCGCTACCCTGTACCCGTCGCGGCAGCCCTTCCCACGCGCCGGTGCCTCCCGGCCGCATGCCCCAAGGTTTTCCGCATGACCCTCCTTGTCCGGACCCTGCTGTCCATGGTCTTCTTCGCCGCCAATTCGGTGCTCTGCCGCCTTGCCCTGCTGGACGCGCAGATGGCCCCGGCCAGCTACACGGCCATCCGCGTGGGATCGGGCGCCCTGCTGCTGTGGGCGTTGTGCGCCGGACGCCTGGCGCTGGCCGCGTGGCCGAATGGTCCCGGCAGGCCGGGGGAACCGGACGGATCACCGGACGGGCCGGACGCACGGGACAGCCCGCGCACGCGGGAAACGCCGGGCACGCCCGGCAGCCTGCCCGCCCTGTGGCGCGCGGGCGACTGGCCCGCCGCGCTGGCCCTGCTGGCGTACATGGCCTGTTTCTCATGGGCCTACGTGGACCTGCCCGCCGCCGCGGGCACGCTGGTCATCGCCGTGGCCGTGCAGGGGAGTATGTTCGGCCTGGGCCTGCTGGCGGGCGAGCGGCCCGGCAGGCGGCAGGGGCTGGGCCTGGGCCTTGCCCTGGCCGGGCTGGTGGCGCTGGTGCTGCCGGGACTCTCCGCGCCGCCGTTGGGCGGGGCGCTGGTCATCTTCGTGGCGGGCGCGGCGTGGGGCGTCTATTCGGTGCGCGGGCGCACGGCGCGCGATCCCCTTGCCGCCACGGCGGGCAATTTCCTGCGGGCCGCCCCGTGCGCCCTGCTGCTGCCCCTGCTGGCCGGCGACGGGCTCCCTTCCGGGCCGGGCGTCGCGTATGCCGTGGCCGCCGGGGCGCTGGCCTCGGCCGTGGGCTACGTGCTGTGGTACGCGGTGGTGGCGCGCCTGTCCGTGACCACGGCCGCCGTGGTGCAACTGTGCGTGCCGCCCATCACCGCCGCCGGAGGCGCGCTGTTCCTGGGCGAGGCGGTCACCGCCCGGCTGGCCGCCAGTTCCCTGGCCATCCTTGGCGGCGTCTTCCTGTGCATGACCGCACGCCGCGCCCCTGCGGCACTCGTTACGGAGCATCCACGTCAGGCAACGCCAGCGGGAACCCGCACGAAGGCCCCCTAGTCCCGGCGCGCTCCTGGCGCGCGCAACCGCATTGCGGTCCGGCCCGCAACGCGGCGCGGATCGCTCATACCCTTGCACTGACGGGCGTCTTCTGGCACTGGCTAGTGAACAATTACGCGACACAAGGAGTGCGCATGGAGTTCCTGCCCATCAAACGGGCGCTCATGAGCGCCACGGACAAGAGCGGCCTGGCCGACTTCGCGGCCTTCCTGGCGGGCAACGGCGTGGAACTCGTCTCCACCGGCGGCACGCGCCGCATGCTCGAAGGCGCGGGCCTGAAGGTCACCCCCGTAAGCCGCGTGACCGGCTTTCCCGAAATCCTCGGGGGCCGGGTGAAGACGCTGCATCCGCACATCCACGGCGGCGTGCTGGCCGACAAGGACAACCCCGAGCACGTGGCCACGCTGCGCGAACTGGGCATCGCCCCGTTCGACCTGATCTGCGTGAACCTGTACGACTTCGCCACCGCGGCGGCCAAGGGGCTGGACCTCAGGCAGGCCGTGGAGGAAATCGACATCGGCGGCCCCTGTATGCTGCGCGCCGCGGCCAAGAACTACCACTCCATCCTCGTGCTGCCCTCGCCCGCGTACTACGGGCGGGCCATGGACGAGATGCGCGCCAATTCCATGCGCGTGGGGCTGGAGTTCCGGCGCGAGATGTCGGTGCTCACCTTTGCCGCCACGGCGGCCTACGACCGGATGATCGCCGATTACCTGGCCGCAGCCGCCCGCTAGGGGCAGTTTCTGCCGTTTCCACTGCCGACCGGGCGTCCGCAAGGGCGCCCGGTTTTGTCATGTGGCGGCCCGCCGGGGGCTGCCGGGTTGCGGCGGAACAGTCCTCCCGTCCCGCTTCCCCGCGCCGTCCCTTCCGCGTATGATGCCCTCTCGCGCCGGGCGGCCGCCCGCGCGCCCCTGTTTCCATTCCGCCAGCGCAGGAGCACTCCCATCGCCAAGGTTCTCGGCAACATCCAGGGGCTGAAGCCCAGCCACGTCAAGGCCCTGACCCGCCTGTACCAGCGCCGCTTCCCGTCCGTGGGGGGCTATTCGCACGAGCAGGCCCGCGAACTGGCCGCCCTGTCCCGCAGCGTGGGGCGGCAGGTGGCCGTGCTCATCGACCGGCAGGGCCGCGTGGCCATGGTGCTGGTGGGCGACACCGGGGCCATCACCATTCCGGAACTGCCCCGCGCCCGCACCGGCTCCGGCCGCCTGCGCGGCCTGCGCCTGCTGCACACCCACCTCGGGCCGGACCTGCTCTCGCAGGAAGACCTGATGGACCTGCTGTTCCTGCGCCTGGACGGCTTTGGGGTGCTCACCGTCAACGAATGGGGCGAGCCGCTGACCTTCCAGCAGGCCCATCTGTTGCCCCAACCCGTGGACGGCAAGCCCTACCGGGTGCATCCCGCCCAACCCTGGGACCGCGTGGATACCGACGTGGCGGCCCAGGTGGAGGCGCTGGAAGAGGAAATGGCCCGCGCCGCCGGCGACGCCCGCGCGGTGGCCCCCGCCCGTGGCTCCGGCGGTCGAGGCGCCGGCGGAGGGGCATCGGGCAACGCGGCCGGGGCCGTACCGCAGGGCCGCAGCCATGCCGAGCACATGGCCCACACCGCCGCCCTGGCCGCCGAGGCGGAAGGCCCCGCCGCCGTGCTGGTCAGCGTGTCCACCGCGCCCCGCCCGTTGCAGGAACTGAATCTGGCCGAGCTGACCGAACTGGCCCGCACCGCCGGGGTGCGCTGCGCGGGCACCCTGATCCAGCGCGTGCCCTCCCTGAACCCCAAGTTCATCCTGGGCAAGGGCAAGCTGGCCGAACTGGAGGTGCTGGCCCTGCAGGGCAACGCCACCATGATCATCTTCGACGGCGAGCTGTCCCCGGCCCAGTTGCACAACCTGGCCGACGTCACCGAGCGCAAGGTGCTGGACCGCACCCAGCTGATCCTGGACATCTTCGCCCAGCACGCCACCACCCGCGCGGGCAAGTTGCAGGTGGAAATGGCCCAGCTGAAGTACACCCAGCCCCGGCTGGTGGGGAAGAACCGCGCCATGGACCGCCTGATGGGCGGCATCGGCGGGCGCGGCCCCGGCGAAACCAAGCTGGAGACCGACCGCCGCCGCATCCGCGACCGCATCGGGCGCATCAAGGACGAACTGGAAGCGCTGCGCCGCCAGCGCGCCTACGCCCGCGCCCGGCGGGCCAAGCAGCGGGTGCCGCTGGCCTCGCTGGTGGGCTACACCAACGCGGGCAAGTCCACCCTGCTCAACGCCCTGACCAACAGCGAAGTGCTGGCCGAGAACAAGCTGTTCGCCACGCTGGACCCCACCACCCGCCGCCTGCGCTTTCCGCACGAGCGGGAACTGATCCTGGCCGACACCGTGGGCTTCATCCGCAACCTGCCCAAGGAACTGCTGGAAGCCTTCCGCGCCACGCTGGAGGAACTGGAGGCGGCCGACCTGCTGATCCACGTGGCCGACGCGGGCCACCCGGAACTGGACCGCCAGTTGGGCGCGGTGGACACCATCCTCGCCGACATGGAACTGCACGAGGTGCCGCGCCTGCTGGTGCTGAACAAGTGGGACACCCTGGACGAGGACACGCGCGACGCCCTGCACGGGGCGCACCCCGACGCCATCACCCTGTCCGCCGCCACGCGGCAGGGGCTGGACGACCTGGTGACGGCCATCGCCGCGCGCATCGACTGGGAGCGCGACCTGCGCCCCTGCGGCCAGCGCGCGGTCAAGGGCGCGGTCAAGGGCGCGGTCAAGGGCGCGGTCAAGGGCGGCGCCAACAGTGGGGGCGGCGATACGGACGACGATGCAGGCTGCCCCTGGCCGGAGATGGAATCGGACCGGCTGAACTGACAAGGGCAGCCCCGCGTCAGGCGATAGGTGGGGCGGCAGGTGGGGCGGTCAGGCGGAGCAGTCAGGGCATTGCCTGCACGCCCTTTCGCCCGCTGCACTCAGACTCGCCACGCATGCGGCGCGACCATGCATCGTGCGGGCGCACAATGACATGCAACGACGCAGCACCACCATGCGTTTCTCAACCATCCAGATTCGTTGATAAACTTTTTTCGCAAAAAATATCCTTTCCTTACGGCACATTGCAACTGCAACATTCTCACGCTGCGGCATATTCGCATGCGCATATCCAACTCCATCAATGGGTGCGCCATGTTGCGGCATGCAGAAATACGCCACGAACTCGTTGCAACATTGTCGCCGCAACGACATACCCCCTTTACAGTCGGCCCGCTCGCGGCTAGGGTTTAGTCACCGGCGAAAGAGATCGGCCTAGCCAGTGGGCCGGAATTCCGCCGGAGTACGCAGCGGCGCCGAGGGCGTCGCGAGATCCGCAACCAGTGCACAGAGCGCTCGCAGCCTGCGCCGGAAGCAGGCGGAGCCCGGCCGAGCCACGGCACGACGCACGGAACGCGACAGGGGTCAGATGCGAAGGAACGCCATCGGAGGACTGTTCTGGCAGAAATTTACCCCCATAACGGCAAAGCGAGTTGCCCCCGATGAATAGGGAAACCGACGAAAATCCCTAACAGGCGTGCAGCAGAGATCCCGGCGCAGAGCGCGGAATCTCCCGGATATCCGGAGCGGCACGCCTTTCCTTTTGCCGTTTTCCGACCGCCGCGCGCGGCACGCCGCCTCCTTCCCGCCCATTTCTCCCGCCCCTTTCCATCGCTTCCCGTCCGGGCTCCCCGCGCCCGTGGCGCCCGCATCCCGGCCCGTCACCGCCAGCCCGCACTTTTCTTCGCCCCGGTCTTGCAGTAAGTACACGCAGACCTTGCCACGCGGCGCGAAAGCGCCTAAATCATACCCAGACGGTAGGCAATAACCCCACTCGCGTGGGGTATTTCACGCCGTCGGCCTGATTTTCGTGGAATCACCCTGATTTCGCGGGGCCATCTTGACGCCCGCGCAAGCCCGAACAGACGCGCGACCCCGTGCCGCGCGCCGCACCCCGCGCCGCCATCGGCGCGCGCAGCCCACGGAGGTTTCCAGCATGCCCAAGCACGTCGTCGTCATCGGGGCCGTGGCCCTTGGCCCCAAGGCCGCCTGTCGTTTCAAGCGCCTCGAACCCGACGCCAAGGTCACCATGATCGACCAGTCGCCGCGCATTTCCTACGGCGGCTGCGGCATCCCCTATTTCGTCTCGGGCGAGGTCAACAACATCGACGCGCTGCAAGCCACCCCCTACAACGTGGTGCGCGACCCCGAATTCTTCCGCATCAACAAGGACGTGGACGTGCTGACCGAAACCCGCGCCGTGTCCATCGACCGCGCGGCCAAGACCGTGCTGGTGGAACACCTGCGCACGGGCGAAAAGCAGACCCTGCACTACGACAAGCTGGTGCTGGCGCTGGGCAGCCGGGCCAACCGCCCCCCCGTGGAAGGGCTGGACCTTGCGGGCGTCACCGCCGCCACCAACCTGGAAGAGGCGGAATTCATCCGCAATTCCGTGGCCGCGGGCACGGTGAGCAACGCGGTGATCGTGGGCGGCGGGTTCATCGGCCTGGAAATGGCCGTGGCGCTGGCCGACATGTGGGGCATCGGCGTGACCGTGGTGGAGCTGACCGACCGGCTCATGCCGGGCTTTCTGTCCTCCACCCTTACCCGCATGGTGCGCCACGACCTGGAGAAGAACGGCGTCACCGTGCTGACCGGCGAGAAGGTGGTGCGGCTGGAAGGCGAGGACGGCGCGGTGGCCCGCGTGGTCACCGACAAGCGCACCATCGACGCGGAACTGGTGATCATGGCCGCCGGGGTGTCGCCCAACACGGCCATCGCCAGGGAGGCGGGGCTGGCTGCCGACCCGCGCGGCGCGCTCATCGTCAACGACCGCATGCAGACCAGCGACCCGGACATCTATTCCGGCGGCGACTGCGTGACCATCCCCAACCTGATCACCGGCAAGCCCGGCTTCTTCCCGCTGGGGTCCATGGCCAACCGCCAGGGCCGCGTGGTGGGCACCAACCTGGCCGGGGGCGACGCCACCTTCCCCGGCGCGGTGGGCAGCTGGGTGGTCAAGCTGTTCGAAATCTCGGCCTGTGGCGCGGGCCTGACCATCGAAACCGCCCTGCGCGAAGGCTTCGACGCCATCAACGTGCACGTGGAGCAGTTCGACCGGGCGCACTTCTACCCGGAAAAGACCATCATGTCGCTGCAACTGGTGGTGGAAAAGCCCACCCGCCGGGTGCTGGGCATCCAGGGCGTGTCCACCCTGGGCGACGCGCTGACCGCGCGCATCAACGCCGTGGCAACCCTGCTGGCCGACAAGCCCACCATCGAGGACGTCAGCAACGCCGAAATCGTGTACTCGCCGCCGTTCGCCTCGGCCATGGACATCCTGAACGTGGCGGGCAACGTGGCCGAGAACATCCTGGAAGGCCGCTGCCAGGTCATCGACCCCGAAGAGTTCGAGCGGCTGTGGAACGAGCGCGCCGACAACGACACCGTGTGCTTCATCGACACCCGGCTCATCGGCAACTCGCAGCCCCTGGCCGAAAAGTACCCCGGCCAGTGGAACGCCATCCCCGAAGAGGAAATCCACGACCGCATCGCGGAAATCCCCAAGGACCGCACCGTGGTGCTGGTGTGCAACACCGGCCTGCGCGCCTACGAATCGCAGCTAATGCTCAAGGAACTGGGCGTCACCAACACCGTCAACGTGCAGGGCGGCATGGTGGCCATGCACAAGATCGGGGCGGATATCTAGCCTCTCCGGACCACACCCGTCAGGAATACGCCGAAGGGCAGGGAACGCGTTCCCTGCCCTTCGTTCTCGTGGATGGCCTCGCTCACGGGCGTGCCCCCTCCCCTGCTGCCGCGAGCCACCCGTCCCTGTTCCGGACCGCGTGGACGGAACAACCCGATGCGCGTATGCAGGGACATGGAGTATCGCTGGGGGTGCTCCGGAAAGGTTTCGTTGGGAATTGCCGCAGGCGGGCGCAACCTGCGTCCGGACGCGACCGGTCACCACCGGGCGTGCGCCGGAACGCCGCCATGGGGGCTGCCGCAAGGCGGTCCGGGAGGTACCATGGAAGACGAGGCTGGATACCTGGCGATGCTGGAACGGCAGATGGACGAGGCCATGGCGCGCCTGGCCGCCGCCTGCCGCGACGAACAGGGCTGCGCCGCCCCGGAGGCGGACGGCGCGAAGCAGGCGGCGCGCGCCGCCTGCGAACGGGCCGAACAGGCCGCCCGCTCCACCTACGAACAGGAGTGGGCCAAGGTCTGGGGGGCGGTGCGCCAGCGCAAGCACAAGGGCGGCAGGTAGCTCCGCACGCGACACATATCTCCGCGTCCACCGGAACAGGGGGAACAGGCGGAACAGGCGGAACGGGGCCGCGCCACGGGCCGGGGGCCTGCCCACCGGCCCGCGCGGCACCATGTGCCGCATCGCCTCTGGCGCGGAACTTGCTTTCTCCGGCGCGGCCCGAAAAACCTGCCACCCACGCAACGCCGGAAATGCCATGCACTACAGGTATCTTGCCCCCGGCCTTCAGACGGAACTGGAGGCGCTGACCGCCGATGACGCCATCGACCACTTGCGCAACCATCTTGGCAATTTCCTGCTCGACGCACCGGTCTGCGTCAGCTACCTGAACCGGCTGGCCGCCGAACCCGGCGGGCTTGCAACGCCCCGCCAGGTGGCTTGGCTGCGCTGGCTGGTGCGCACCTTTGCCCGCCTGCACCCGTTCGACGAGCAAGCCGCCGCCCTGGCCGCCCGGGTGGACTCCACCCCGGAGGACACCCCCCTGCACCGGGCCCTGGCCAAGGTACGCATCCCCGACCCCTTGCGGCAACGGGTGGAACAGACCTCCAACCAGCCCCCGGCCGAGGCGCGCGACCTGCTGCTGCGCCTGTTCCGCGACATGCCGTTTTCCGTGGCCGTGGCCGACCGCCTGCTGCATCTGGACCTGCAACTGGGGCTGGTGCCCGGCGACGGCTGGTACGACGGCCTGCGCTGCCCGCCCCTGCTGCGCGACCTGCTGGACCGGGAGCGGTTCCGGGCGTGCATGCTGCATGGCAACGACGCCATGGCGCTGGAACTGCGCGACCGCACGCGCGAAGCGGGCACGGGCGATCCCGGCTGGCTGAACTGCGCGGCGGAACTGGCCGTGCGCACCGGCGACCGCGCGGCGGGCATGGATTTCTACCGGACCTCGCTGCGCCTGGACCCCATGCAGATACCCGTGGGACTGCGCCTGCGCGAACTGGAGCACCCTTTCGTCCCCCTGCCGGACGCCTTGGCCCCATCCGCCGGTCCCGTGGCCATCTTCCTGTATTCCTACAACAAGCGCGACCTGCTGGAGCAGACCCTGCGTTCTCTGGCGGCGTCGGACACGGGCGGGGCATCCGTCGTCCTGCTGCTGAACGGCTGTTCCGACGGCTCGTCGGAGATGGCGGCGGGGCTGAACGCCAGCCTGTTCGGCGGGCGCATGGAGATCATCGACCTGCCCGTCAACGTGGGGGCACCGGCGGCGCGCAACTGGCTGCTGCACACCCCGCGCGGGCGGGAGGCGGCCTTCGTGGCCTTCCTGGACGACGACGTGGAGGTGCCCGCCGACTGGCTGTCCGCGCTGGTCTCGGTGCTGCGGGCCAACCCGCGCGCCGGGGTGGCGGGTGCCAAGACGGTCTTTCCCGGCGCGCCGCGCCGCTTGCAGTACCTCCATCGCACCGTGTCCGTGGCCCAGCCGGGACTTCTGCGCATCAGCCTGGACACGCCCAACATCAACTACGACGGCGGGTTCTACGACTACATCCGGCCCACGGCCAACGTCATGGGCTGCTGCCACGTGTTCAGCCGCGCCGCCCTGGATACGGTGCGCGACTTCGATATCCGTTTCTCGCCCTCGCAGATGGACGACATCGCCCACGACCTGGACCTGTGCCTGCACGGCTTCGAGGTGGTGTACTGCGGCCTGGTGTCCTGCGTACATCATCAAATGTCGGGGGTGGGCATCGGCAACGTGCACGCCGCCCGCATGGGCAACGTGCTGGGCAACGACGTGAAGTTCTACTATCGCTTCGCCGGACAGTTGGACGCGCTGCGCCAGCTTACCGCGCGCAACGCGGTGCCAGACATGCCGCCGGAGGCATAGCGGTCACGCCCCTCCCTGCTGGCGCATCACGGCCAGCCGACGCCACTAGCCCCCTACTCCCGCAAAGACAGGCGGTCGAGACTGACCGCCGCCAGGTCCACCACGGCCATCCTGCCGCCGGGGCCGCCCAGCCGGGGGGGCTGGCCCAGCGCCAGCCGCACCGCCTCGGAAAGCGCCAGTCCCGCCGCCACGAGCAGGGCCGGGGGCTGGCACCCCAGCACGTCTTCCGCAGGGGGGCTTGCGGCCCGACCGTGCGGAAAGAACATCCCGGCCAGCCCGCGCTCGCCCGGCAGGGCCGTGGCCACCATGGCCGTCCACCCGGCCACGCTGGCCGCGATCAGCGGCACGCCCGCGGCGGCGGCCCCGGCCTCGGCCACAGGGCGGAACGTCACGCCCCCCAGCGCGTCGATGGCTACATCCGCGCCCGCATAGAACCGCGCGAAGTCCTGCCCTTCCAGCCGGTCCCGCCACACTTCCGGTTCCACGGCCGGGTTCACCAACACCATGCGCCGCACGGCGGCGTCCGCCTTGGGCGTGCCGAGATCCGCTTCGGTGGCGAGCAGTTGGCGGTTCAGATTGGTGGGCTCGAACACGTCGTGGTCGGCCATCCGGATGCGCCCAAACCCCATCCGGGCCAGCCCTTCCAGGATGTGTCCGCCCAGTCCGCCCAGCCCCACCAGGGCCACGCGGGCGCGCAGCAGCCGGGCCTGGGCGGCGCAATCCAGCGTGGAGAAGTTGCGCAGGTAGCGCTCCGGAATCAGTCCGAGTTCCAGCGCCGCGATTTCCGTCTGACGCAGGCTCGCGCCCGCCCGGCGCGCCACGTCCCCCACCGCCCCGTGCGCAAGCGTCCGCACGGGGGCGCCGTCGGGCAGGGTTCCGGGGATGGCGGCCTGTTCCAGCGACGAGTGCAGCATGACGGAAGCATCCATGGCAACCTCCTCCGGGCCGGACATGCAACCCCGACCATGTGCCCAGCGACAGGCACGCAAAAAGCCCCCGCGCGCCAAAAGGAGCGGGGGGGCGATCACATCTTGCGGAACCCCAGCAGAACCCGGTACGGCCCCGGAACGCCGGGCGGCGCCAGCGCCACCCTGTCCCCGCCGGACACCACGGCCAGGTCCGGGCTCACCGCCTTGCCGTTGACGAAAACCACTTCCACCATCTCCGGGGCGATGTCGAGCTGGCGCAGCAGTTCCGGCCCCGTGGTGCCCGGATGGACGCGCACCGGCAGGGGCACGGCCCATCCGCGCTGGCGGAACAGGTCCGCAAGCCCCATGAACGCCCGCAGTTCGATGGCGTCCGGCGGCATGCCGCCGCCGTCCGTTCCAACGCCGGACGCAACCCCGGCAGCGCCCGGCTGGCGCGAGTCGTCCACCATGGTCCCTCCGCCCCGCGCCTACCCGCCGCCCACCGCCGGGAACAGGCCCAGCCGGTCACCGTCCGCCAGCGCCCTGTCCAGCGGTGCATGCAGGCCGTTGATGAAGATCACCGCCACGTCTTCCGGCGCGATGCCGAGACGCAGCACCACGTCGCGCACGGTCCCGCCCCCGGGCAGGGAACATTCCTCCCCGTCCTTCGGCTGGAAGCGTTGCAACGTGGCGTAGCATTTCACCGTGATGTGCATGTGTCGTCCGCCTGTCCTGCCATACTTTGGCCCTGTTCCGGACATGATCCGGCCATGGCCGCCCCGCCCTTCGGGGCGGCCGCGCGGATACCTGTGCTAGAAGGCCAGCACGCTGTCGATTTCCTCGTCCGTGAAGTCCCACACGGTGTTGTGCGGGGGGCACGGTTCCTCGAAGAACTCGGGCAGACGGTCGTGCGCGCTGGTGAACCCGGCGCGCCGGTTGAAGTCCAATTCGGCCTTCAGGATGGTCTTGCCGAGGGCCGTCACGTCGTCGCCCGTCAGGGCCAGATCGTACCGCGCATTGATCATGTCCACCAGCGCGTTGAACCCGTCGGGGATGTCCAGGATGGCGAAAGCGATGAACAGGCACATGCCGGTGGAGTCCACGGCGGCGGTGGCGATCTGCAGGTTGCGCGAAAGCTCCACCTGCCCTTCCTTGCCCAGCGGATCGACGAAGCCGCCCACCCGCAGGATGTTGGTGGCCACGGCGTACCCGGCGGTGTGGTCCGCGCCCATGGGGGTGGTGGCGTAGGTCAGGCCCACGCCCTTCACCGCGCGCGGGTCGTAGGCGGGAATGGCCTGGTTCTTCACCACCGGCACGCGCGTAAGCCCGTACATCTGGCCCACGGCCGCCGCGCCGCACCCCAGGATGCGCCCCAGGGGAGTGCCCTGGCGGATCTGCTTGATCAGGTCCAGCGCCGCCTTGGCGTCGCCCCACGGGATGACGCCCGCGTCCATGGCCACGGCCACGGCCACCGAGGTCTCGATGGAATCGATCCCCACCTCGTCGTACTCGCGGTCGGCGTAGGCGATGGCGTCCAGGTCGTCGATGGCGGCGTCCGCCCCCAGCGCCCAGATGGTTTCATACTCGAAGCCGCTGGTGATGTATTTGCCCTGCTTGTCCACGTAGTGCTGCGAACAGCGGATGACGCACCCCGCGTGGCAGCCGTGGGTGGTCTTGCCGCCGCGTTCCTCGATGGTGGCGGCCATGGTTTCGCCGCCGATGTTGTTGGCCCATTCGTTGCGGCCCCGGCGGAAGTTTTCCGTGGGCAGGCCGCCCGCCTCGTTCAGGATGTTCACCAGCACGTTGGTGCCGTACTTGGGCAGGCCCTGGCCGGTGACGGGGTGGGTGGTCAGGGCGTTGGCGAAGCGCTTGGCCGCGCTCTTGAACTCCTCGGGCCTGGCGATGGCGACGGCGGGCGCGCCCGCGTCGTCGATGACCACCGCCTTGATCCCCTTGGAGCCCATGACGGCCCCCAGCCCGCCGCGCCCGGCGCTGCGGATGTTGCCTTCCGGGTCGGCGAAGGAAATGTTGGCGGCGGACAGCTTCATCTCGCCCGCAGGGCCGATGAGCGCCACGCCCACCTTGGGGCCGTACTTGGCCTGCAACGCCTTGACGGCGTCGTAGTTGCCCGCGCCGATGATTTCGGCGGGGGCCTCGTCAAAGGTCACGCCGTCCTTGTCCACCTTGACCAC
This sequence comes from Nitratidesulfovibrio sp. 1201_IL3209, assembly GCF_036763125.1. NCBI lineage: Bacteria > Pseudomonadati > Thermodesulfobacteriota > Desulfovibrionia > Desulfovibrionales > Desulfovibrionaceae > Nitratidesulfovibrio > Nitratidesulfovibrio sp. 1201_IL3209. Next base: position 105,317 of record NZ_JBAIYT010000003.1, on the reverse strand, counting down.
GGCATACGCGCCGTCGGCGGGCAGGCCTTCGAACACCAGGGCCTTGATGTCCAGGCGGGCCATCTTCTGCGAAAAGCTGCCGCCGCTGTTGCTTTCCTTGATGCCGCCGGTGAGGGGGCTTTTGGCCCCGCAGGAGATGCGGCCGGAGTTCACCGCGCTGGTGCCGGTGAGAAAGCCGGGGGCGAAGACGAGCTTGTTGTACTTGCCAAGGGGATGGCAGGTGGGCTTCACCTCGTCGGCAACGAACATGGACGTCAGGCCGCGCCCCGCAAGCCCGGCATACCTTTCGGGACAGTCCCCGATCTCCGCCGTCCTCGAACCCATGTCAACGCGTATGAATTTCGCCATGTCAGCCTCCATTGCTGTGTAAGAACAGGCGCGCGCCACCAACGGCGACGCCACCGCGCCATGCGCGCCGTCGCGTGCGACTGCACGCGGCATGCATGGCCGACACCACCACATCTGCAATACCGGTACGGGCCGCGCGGACGGAAGGCTGCCGTCCGCGCGGGGTCCGTTGCATGCAGGCGTGACGCAACACCCGCCTTCACTCTCACTATTTACGGCACGCAATGGTGTCAATTTATGCCCTGCATGACATAGGACGCATTTTCGCCACGTTCCAATATACATATTTATGTCAGGCATGACACAATCAATACTCTTCCATGAACACGGTGCGGCATTGCACGCAGGGCAAATGCCGCACCGGACGGTATTTCGGCCCCGAGCGACACCGTTGCCACTGCAAACGCATGTCACGCCGTCGGTTATGGTTCGCATGCATCCGTATCGGTAAGAACGGGTTCCAGCCCGCCAACGGCAAGGCCCACGCCCTGCCCGCCAACGCACGGAGGCATGCCCGGCGCTCGCCCAGGGTGCGGCCCACCCGGCGCAAAAAAAATCCCGGCCCCCGCCGAGCGATCGGCAAGGGCCGGGGAAACGGCCGGGTGCGGGAACCGGGCTAGGGGCTGTTATCTAACTTAGGATTTTCGTTCGTTGGCAAGGAAAACAAGCCTGCCATGAGGGAGTATACTCTTATCGTATTTGACCGAAATGGCAGGCGACGTTTGACGAAGCCAACGGGCGAAGGGACAAGTTAGAAACAGTCCCTAACTGCCGGTCTTCAGCATCTCCCAGTACTTTTCGTAGACTTCCAGCGCGTTGCCCACGCTGTTGGTGAACTCGGCGTTCTTCAGGTCCGCGTCGGTGGGCGAGGTGATGCGGCTCTTGGCCAACTCGGGCGAAAGCATCTTCTGCGCGGCCACGTTGGGGGTGGAGTAGTTGTATTCCTCCACGCATTCCTTGGCCACGTCGGGCCGCAGCAGGAAGTCGATGAACTTGTGGGCGTTTTCCTTGTGCTTGGCCCCCACGGGGATGGCCAGGCTGTCCACCCACAGGGGCACGCCTTCCCTGGGGTAGACGTACACCAGGTTTTCATTCTCGCCGGCGGCGATGTAGGCGTCGCCGTTCCAGATCAGGCCCGCGGCCACTTCCTCGCTGATGAACGCCTGCTTGCTGGCGGTCACGTCGAACACGCGCACCGAGGGCAGCAGCTTCTTCAGCCATTCGTAGGCGGCCTTGATTTCGGCCTCATTGGTGGAGTTCACCGAGTAGCCCAGCGCCTTCAGGGCCACGCCCATGGAGTCTCGCTGGTCGTCGGACAGGATGACCTTGCCCGCGAACTCGGGACGGTTCAGGTCGTTCCAGCTGGCGACGGTGGCCGGGTCCACCACCTTCCTGTTCACCATCAAGCCCGCCGAGCCCCACATGTAGGGCACCGAGTATTCGTTGCCCGGGTCGAACGGCTGGTCCAGCACCTTGGGCGAAAGGTTCTTGAAATTCTTCAGCTTGGTCTTGTCGATCCTGGCCAGCAGCCCGTCGTCGCGCATCATGGAGATGAAGTAGGTGGACGGCACGATCACGTCGTAGCCCACGCCCTTCAGCAGCTTGATCTTGGCGTACATGGCCTCGTTGGATTCGTAGGTGGTGTACACCACCTTGATGCCCGTCTCCTTGGCGAACCTGTCGAGCACCGACTGGGGCACGTACTCCGACCAGTTGTAGACGTGCAGCACCTTTTCTTCCGCCGCCACGGCGGGGCTTGCGAACAGCGTCGCCGCCAGCACCGCCAGGGCAAGGCCCACCATCACCAGCGCGGCGCGGGCCGCGTGCAGCTTCGTGCGCATCATTTCCTCCTCGTCCTGGTAAGGGTTTGTGCCAGCAGCACCAGCACTATGGTCAGCGCGAACATCACCGCCGACAGGGCGTTGATGTCCGGCTTCACGCCAAGGCGCACCATGGAATAGACGCGCAGGGGCAGCACCTCGAAGGTGGGCCCGGTGACGAAGAAGCTCACCAGCACGTCGTCCATGGACAGGGTGAACGACAGCAGCCACCCCGCCGCCACGGCGGGCGCGGCCAGGGGCAGCAGCACGTGGCGGAAGGCCCGCCATTCCGACGCGCCAAGGTCGCGCGCGGCCTCGATGAGCTGCTCGTCGAACTCGGCCAGGCGCGCCAGCACCGTCACGGTGACGAAGGGCAGCGCCAGGGTGACGTGGGCGGCCAGCAGGGTCCAGAAGCCCAGCTGCACCTGAAGGGCGATGAAGAAGATGAGCAGCGAGATGCCCATGACGATGTCTGGCGACACGGTGAGCACGTAGATGCAGCCGTGCAGCACCTTGCGCCCCGGAAAGCGGTAGCGCCGGATACAGATGGCCGCCAGCGTGCCCAGCACCGTGGCGATGGTGGCGGCCAGGGTGGCCACCGACAGCGAGTTGAGCGCGGCGTCCACCAGCGGGCCGTTGGCGGCCAGGGCGGAATACCACTTCAGGGTGAAGCCCTTCCATTCGGTGGTGTAGCGCGCGTCGTTGAAGGAATAGACGATGACCACCAGGATGGGCACGTACAGGAAGGCATAGACCAGCCAGACCAGCCAGGTGCGGAGGGTGCGCAGCTTCATCCTACGCCCTCCCCCGCGCGCCGTACGCCATGCCGTCGCCGCCATCATGCATCGCATGGTCGCCGTCGGGCGTGCGGCCTGCCCCCCCCATCCCGAGGGTCGCGCCGGTGTCCGCGCCCTTGCGTTCGCGCGCGGCCACGCGGCGGCTGCTGAGCCAGTAGCCGATGATCATCAGCACCAGCAGCGCGGTCATGATGGTGCTGGCGGCGGCGCCCAGCGGCCAGTCGCGCGCCACCAGGAACTGGTTCTTGATGAAGTTGCCGATGAGCATGCTCTTGGCCCCGCCCAGGATTTCCGGAATGTAGAAACACCCCAGCGAGGGCAGGAACACCAGCATGCACCCGGCCACGATGCCCGGCAGGGTCAGGGGCAGGGTGACATGCCAGAAGGCCCGCAGGCTGCTGGCCCCCAGGTCCTTGGCCGCGTCCAGCAGCCGCTTGTCCAGCTTTTCTATGGACGCGTACAGCGGCAGGATCATGAACGGCAGCAGCGTGTAGGTAAGCCCCGTGAACACCGCGAACTCGCCGTACATGAACGACACCGGCTCATCGACCAGCCCCAGGGCCATGAGCACGTTGGAGGCGATCCCCTGCGACTTCAGGATGATGATCAGCGCATAGGTGCGGATGAGCGAGTTGGTCCAGAACGGGATGACCACCAGCAACAGCAGCCACGGCCGCAACGCGCGCCGGGCCGTGGCCACGGCATAGGCGAACGGGTAGCCGATGAGCAGGCACACCAGGGTGCTGGCGGCGGCCAGCCACAGCGATTCGCCCAGAATCCTGACGAACACCGGGTCGGCGAGGCGGGCGTAGTTGTTCCAGGTGAACACCAGGTTCACGAAGTCCGACTCGCCCCGTTCGAGAAAGGTGACCAGCAGCAGGCCGAGGTTGGGCAAAAGGGCGAACAGCCCCAGCCACAACCAGACCACCGCGATGCTGGCGGTGCGGAAGGGTCTACGCCGCGTCATCGGGCAGCAGGACCTCCCATCCGTCCACCCAGCTTACGGCCACGCGCTCGCCGGGGTTGTAGTTGATGTCCTCGTCGTCCTCGTTGAAGAACTCCGCCGCCATCAGGCGCTGCCCGTCGTCCAGGGTGATGACCAGGTCCACGGTGGCGCCCTTGTATACCGATTCCTCGATGCGGCCCCACAGGTGCGGCCAGTCCGGGGTTTCCGCATCCGCAATGCGGTCGATGCGCAAGTCCTCGGGCCGCAGCAGCACCTGCACCGCGTCGCCGGGGGCCAGCCTGCGGCGCGAGCGCACCGGAAACACCGTGCCGCCCACGGTGGCGTCGTACAGGTGTTCGCCGGGCTTCAGGTCCTGCGGCAGGGCGGCGTGCTCCTGCGTGCCGTGGGCGGGAGGGGCCAGGGGCGTGCCCGGCGCGGCCGTCCAGTCCAGGCGCACGGCGTCGATGCGGCCGGGCAGCGCGTTGATGTCGCCCACGAAGCGCGCCACGTACATGTTGGCGGGTTCCTCGTAGATTTCCTTGGGCGCGCCGATCTGCTCGATGCGGCCCTCGTTCATCACCACCACCCGGTCGGACATGGCGAAGGCCTCTTCCTGGTCGTGGGTGACGAACACGAAGGTGATGCCGAGTTGCCGTTGCAGGTGCTTGATTTCCAGTTGCATCTGCTTGCGCAGCTTGAAGTCCAGCGCGCTGAACGGCTCGTCCAGCAGCAGCACCAGCGGGTTGTTGATGACGGCGCGGGCAATGGCCACGCGCTGCTGCTGCCCGCCGGAAAGCTGGCGGGGCTTGCGGTCGGCCAGGGCTTCCAGATGCACCATGCGCAGGGCGTCGAACACGCGGCGGGCGGTCTCGTCCGCCGCAACACCCTGCATCTTCAGGCCGAAGGCCACGTTGTCGCGCACGGTCATGTGCGGGAACAGCGCGTAGTTCTGGAACACGGTGTTCACCTGGCGCTGTTCGGGGGGCACGCGGTTGACCACCTGGCCGTTGATGCGCACCTCGCCCGCCGTGGGCCGCTCGAAGCCCGAGACCAGGCGCAGGATGGTGGTCTTGCCGCAGCCCGACGGCCCGAGCAGGGTCAGGAATTCGCCGTTGCGGATGGTGAGGTCTATGGAGTCGAGCGCCACGGTGTCCTCGAACGTCTTGGTGACGCCGCGCAACTCGATGATGTGTTCCTGTTCTGCCATCGTCGCCTCTTGCTGTACTCTGTCGGGGGGTGACCCCTTCCTTGCGTGCTGGTTATCCTTGTGAGCCGGCGGGCGGGCCGGATGCCGCCGCGACTCCGTCCAATCTCCCCCGGCGCAACGGGCCGAACGCGCGCGGACGCCATGCCGGCCGTGGGCCGGGGCGCCGTGCATCCTCGCGGGGGTGCGTGATTCCGGAAACTGCGGGGCGACGCTCCACGTCGATACGGGCCGGATACCCGCCGTCCTCGACCGGATGGGGACCGGATGGGGGCCGAATGCGCAAGGGCGGGACGGGGATGGGCATGGAACCCGATGCGGTGCCGGTGCGCCGGGGCGCATCGCACCAAAAGCCGGTACGTCGGAGCTTGGCAGGGGGACGGAATCGCTACGCTGCGGAATGCAGGGCGCGCCGGTTACCGGTGCGCATGGGCCGAGGGGCCGGCATCGCCGGCCACGGGCGTTCGGGCGTTGCCGGAGCGGCGAAGCCCCAGATTGCGCACCCGGTGCACCGGCCGGGATGAAAGGATGACCTGCGAGCAGCGTATCATGCGTTCGTCTTCCCTCATGGGGGGCGTCATGGAATGACGTCGTGGCGCTGGCCGGAGACTGCCGCGCGCCCTTGGGGGGCGCGGGCTGGACGGTGGTTGTTCGGGGTCTGTGTGCCATGCGTGGGGCGGGGTGACAAGCAAAAAAACACCCCCGCGCGTTCCCTGCCCCCACATGAGAGCGCACGATTACGAAATCGGCTCCCCCCTGCCCCTGTCACCGCGCCTCCGCAGCCTCCGACCCATCGGACAGGCGCACGAAGCGCACCCCGCGCCGCAGCAGTTCCGGCAGGGCCGCGCGCAGTCCCGCGCCGCTGCCCGCGTCGGGCTTGTTCATGTGCAGCAGCAGGATGTCCCCGTTACGGGCGGCCAGCAGGTTGCGGGCCACGGCCGGGGCGGGCAGCGTGGCCCCGGCGTCGGCCGCCACGGTGCAGCCGGTAACGGTCTGCCCAAGGTCCGCCGCCACGCGCACGGCCACCTCGTCGCAGAACAGGGTGGCGGCCCGGTAGCAACGCGGGCGCGTGCCGGTAAGCGCGGCCAGCCGCCGGGCGTTGGATTCCACCTCGTCCACGAACTCGGCCACGGAGCGAGTACCCCGGATACCGTAGGCGACACGCCCGCTCACCGAGGCGGGCCGGTGGCGCGCACCGTGGTTGGCGATTTCGAACAGCGGATCGCGCGCGAGGTCGGCGGCTTCGGCGGGGTGGGCGGTGAGCCACGGCCCGGCCAGAAACAGGGTGGCGGGCACCCGCAGGTCGCGCAGCAGGGCGATGATGGAAGCATCGTACCCGCCGCCGCAGGCGTCGAACGTCAGGGCCACGGTGACCGGGCCACCTTTGGGAGCGACAGTTGCGGGCAGATGGGTGAGCGTGCCGGGCAGGGCCGGTCCCCACTGGACGGGGTGCTGCCCGCCGTAGCGGGCCTCGAACCGGGCCGCCAGTTCCGGCAGGGGCAGCGTGGCGAGGTCCGGCTCCGCCGACCGGGCTGCCGGTGCGCTCAGCAGGATCAGTAGCGCGGCCAGCAAGGCCAGCACGCACCACGCCCGGCATGGCGCGGGCAATGGAAAGGAATATGGTGCCGACCGGAGGACGGGCCGGGAGGCGGACCGAAGGACGGGCCGGGGCGCGAAGTGTCCCGGACCACCAGCGGCGGCCATGGCCTACCCTTTCCCCAAGCCGGGCAGCGCGCACTGGCCGCAGACGCGGCCCACGGCCACGTCCCCCAGCCCCAGGGCCACGGCGACCAGGGTGCGCGCGCCTTCGGCAGGCAGTTCCAGGCCGGTCCACAGCCGGAACTGCTCGCGGCCCTGCTCCACGAACATGGCCAGACCGTCCTGGGTGTCCCAGCCCGCGTCGGCGGCCTCGGACAGGAAGCGGGTGCGCAGCGGATTGTAGACAAGGTCGTAGGCAAGGCCGGTACGACCCGAGAACCCCTGCGCCGGATACGCGGTGTCGCCCTGCCGCTCGCCGGACATGCCCATGGGGGTGGTGTTGACGACCAGGTCCGCGCCCCAGGCGGTGCGCGCATCCCAGCCCACCACGCCCGCGCCGAATTCGGCGGCCAGGGGGGCGGCCTTTTCCGCGCTGCGCCCGGTGACGGCCACCTCGCCCACCGCGCCATCACCGGTCCGGCCAAGCTCGTTCAGCCCGGCCAGCACGGCGCGGGCCGCGCCGCCGTTGCCCAGCACCAGCGCCCTTGCGCACCGCCACCCTTCCGATGCGCGCTGGCGCAGGGGGGCCAGAAAGCCGGTGACGTCGGTGTTTTCGCCCAGCAGCCGGCCGTCCCGCCAGTACAGGGTGTTCACCGCGCCCACGGCGCGGGCGCGCTCGCTGACGCCATCCAGCAGGGGCAGCACGGCCTGCTTGTGGGGAATGGTGACGCTGGCTCCGCGTATGGGCAGGGTACGCACGGCGGTGACGAAGTCGCCCACCCGGCCCGGCTCCAGCGGCCAGGCCATGTACACGGCAGGGATGTCCAGCAGGCCGAAGCCCCAGTTGTGCAGCAGGGGGCTCATGGTGTGGCCGAGGGGATGGCCGATGATGCCGTAGAGTTCGCGGGGCAGGAACGGATGTGCGGGCATGGGACGGCCTCCGGCGGTTGGCCCCGGCCCTTTCTGTCAGGGCTGACCGTCCACGATGGACGTTTGGGGGGGGGAGCCTCAGCCGTTATGCGAGTCTTCGAGCATTACGGCTGAGGACAGCAGGGCGGGGGCCGGGGAGGGAAACCTTTTGCCTCAGCCGTTAGGCGAGCTTGCGAGCCTTACGGCTGAGGACCGCAGAGCGTCAAAAGCTCCCCTCCCCGGTTCATTGCCTGTGGCTTAAATGACCTTGTTCAGCGAATACTCGATGATGCCTTCGGCGCCGGCGGTGCGCAGACGGGGGATGAGGTCGCGCACCACGCCGTTGTCCACCACGATTTCCACGGCGAACCAGGTGCTGTCGCGCAGCCCGGCCACGGTGGGCGAATTGAGGCTGGGCAACTGGTCGAGCACGGCGTCGAGGTTGCCCGCGGGCACGTTCATCTTCAGGCCCACCAGCGAATCGGCGCGCAACGCGCCTTGCAGCAAGAGGTCGATCTGCTCGATCTTGGCGCGCTTCCACGGGTCGGCCCAGGCGGCCTTGCCGGCGATGAGCACGGTGTTGGTCAGCAACACCTCGGCGATGATGCGCAGGCCGTGGGCCTTGATGGTGGTGCCGGTCTCGGTGACCTCGACGATGGCGTCGGCCAGGCCCTCGACCACCTTGGCCTCGGTGGCGCCCCAGGAGTACTGCACCTTGACGGGGATGCCCGCGTCCTCGAAGTAGCGGCGGGTGACGCCCAGCAGTTCGGTGGCGATGGTGCACCCGGCGAGGTCCTCTGGCCGGACGTAGGGCGAATCGCCGGCCACGGCCAGCACCCAGCGGGCCGGGCGGTTGCTGACCTTGGAATAGACCAGGTCGGACACGGTGACCACGTCGGCCCCGGTTTCCAGCAGCCAGTCCTTGCCGGTCAGCCCCACGTCGAGCACGCCGTCCTCGAGGTAGCGGGGGATTTCCTGTACCCGACAGAGGCGCGCGGTCAGTTCCGGGTCGTTGATTTCCGGAAAGTAGTTGCGGTGATGCTTGCGGATCTTCCACCCGGAACGGGCGAACAGGTTCACGGTGGCTTCTTCCAGCGAGCCCTTGGGAATGCCGATCTTCAGCATGTTGTTGCCGGACATTATTTGTAGACCTCCTTGGGGTCGAACACGCGGGGCGAGCAGATGACGGGCTCTCCGTCCTTCAGCTCTCGGTAGAAACAGCTGCGGTACCCTTCATGGCAGGCCGCGCCGCCCTTCTGTTCCACGAGCAGCAGCACGGTGTCGCTGTCGCAGTCCAGGCGCACGGCCTTGATATGCTGGGTATGGCCCGACGTGCCGCCCTTGTGCCACAACCGGCCACGGCTGCGGCTGAAGTAATGCGCCTCGCCGGTGGCGAGGGTGGCGTCCCATGCCTCCTGGTTCATCCACGCCAGCATCAGCACTTCGCCGGTGGCGGCGCACTGGGCGATGGCGGGCACGAGCCCGTTGGTCTTGACGAAATCGGGGGCGAAATCGGGACGGATGCCTTGCGCGGCGTCGGAAGCCTGAGCCATGTGCGATGTCCTCGCGCGGGGAAATCCCCAAAGGGGTTGCGGGGCAAGGCCCCAAAAAGGTTGTGGAGGAGCGGCCCCGGCTGCTGCTGCTGCGGCGGCGAGTGCCGCGTTTGCCCGGTGCAATGGCCGCAAGGTGGCGAATCTAGCCGTTCCGCGTGACGGACGCAAGGCGGCGCGGCGGGCCAAGGCACCGCGAAGGGCGCCGTTGCGCCCTTTCAGTCCCGCACCTTGGCGTGGGCGGACAGCACCGCCAGTTGCACCCCGGCCAGGTGTTCCAGTTCCTCGGCCAGGGCCAGCGCGCGGGCGGCGGAGGGGCCGGTGCAGCACAGGCCGTGACGCTCCATCCACACCGCGTCGCGGGTGGCGGCGGCAGCGGCCACGGCGTCGGCCAGCGCCTGGGTGCCGGGGGCGTGGGCGGGTGCGAAGCCCAGTTGGCCGCGCAACAGTTCCGATTCGTAGATGGGCAGGCGCAGCATGTCGTCCGGTGACACCAGCGCGCCCAGAGCCAGCAGGCGCGGCGGGTGGGTGTGCACCACGGCCTTGGCGTCGGGCCGGGCGCGGTAGATGGCCAGATGCATGGCCCCTTCCGACGAGGGGTTGCCCCCGGCCAGCACCGCGCCGGTGGCGATGTCCACCAGCGCGAGGTCGCCGGGGCCAAGGTCACCCTTGGCCGCGCCGGAGCAGGTCAGCAGGCAGGCCGTGCCCACGCGCAGGCTGGCGTTGCCGTTGAACCCGGAATACAGGCCGCGCTGCCAGCCGCGCAGGCAGATGCGCCGCAACTCGTCGGCGTGTCCGTCGGGGATGCCCTCTCCCCATGGCGAGGGCGCGGAGCCGGACACTACGTGTACGAATGCTCCACCATTTACACTACCATCCGTCATACGCTTCGTATCACTGCCCACGCCGACATCGCCGCCCTGAACCGGTTCCGGCTGGCGCTGGCGGTACGAGGTCTTGATGTCGATGACCGGCGTGCCGTCCAGCGCTTCCAGCGGGGCCACGCGCAGGCGCATGGAGCCGTCCGCGCCGGGGGCCAGTTCCAGCAGGCGCACCTCGTGCAGGCCCACGGGGTTGGGCCGGGCGGGCGAGCGGGTGTTGAACACGCCGCGTTTGGGGCGGCGCATGTCGCCGCGCGGGTGCACGGACAGCACGCTGCGGTCGGCGCGGTGCAGCCAGGTGAGCAGGGTCAGGGACAGGCCCGGCGCCAGGGTATCCAGGCCGGGCACGTAGGGCGCGGCGATCTCCACCCACGCCTCGGGCGCGCCCTCGTCGCCCTGCTTGGGGCACTGCGAAAAATCGGTGAGCGGCGACACGATGACGCCGATGGGCCGCAGGGTGGTGTCCATGTGCGCACACTCCTTGATTGCCAATGACGACAGACCAAACACCCCTGAGGGGCCGCCGGAGGCGTCCAAAAAACGAGCCCCTGTCTCCTACCCCGAAAAATGGTCGAACCCGGCGGACACGGGCAAATCACCATTGACCAGCACCACGCCGTCGGCGGTGACCCGGCCGAGCAGGGTCAGACCGGGCACGGCCGCGCGCACGGCGTCGAGCATGGCCGGACGGCAGCTGCCCAGCAGGGCGTAGTCCTCGCCGCCGGTGAAGGCCATGTCCACGGGGTCCAGGTCGTTGGCCAGGGCGTAGGCGCGCACCTCGCCGGGCTGGGCATCAGGGTCCATGGCCAGTTCCGCGCCCAGGCCGCTGCCCCGGTCCGCACCGATGAGCCGGGGCAGGTCGCGCGCCAGCCCGTCGGACACGTCCATGAGCGCGATCCGCGCATCGCCGGTGCCGCAGATGGCCGCCAGCGCCAGCCCGGCCGCCACCTGCGGGCGCGGCCGCAGGTGGGCGCGGCATGCCTCGGGGTACAGGCGGGCGGCTTCGGTTCCCATGCTTTCCAGCGCCAGCAGGCCCACGCGGGCCAGCCCCGCACGGCCCATCAGGAACAATTGGTCGCCCGGCTGGCAGCCGCCCCGGCGCAGGAAGGGGGACGCGCCCCCGGAGGCGGGGCGCGGAAGGATACCGGCATTCCCGCCGCCGCTCCCGTCCCCGCCCACGCCCGCGCCACCCTCCGCAACGCCCGCAGGGGCCGGGCGCGGCGCGGGGCCGCCCCACACGGTGATGCACAGGGACAGGGCGTCGCCACGGGTCAGGTCGCCGCCGGTCAGGGCCATGTCGTGCTCGCGGGCCAGGGCGGCCATGGCGGCCAGCATTTCGTCGCAGAACTCGCGCGAAAGGTCGGCGGGCGCGGTGAGCGCCAGGCTGAAGCCCAACGGGCGCGCCCCGCAGGCGGCCAGGTCGCTGATGTTCACGGCCAGGGCCTTGTGGCCGATGTCGCCGGGGCTGAAATAGCTGGTGCGGAAGTGGCTGTGCTCGTTGAACAGGTCGGTGCTCACGGCCATGCGCGGCGGGCAGGCGATGACGGCGCAGTCGTCGCCGCGCCCCACGCACAGGTGGGGATGGGCGTTGGTGAAGTGGCGGTCGATGGCGGCGAGGAAATCGTCCTCGGAGGCAAGCCGGGTCATGCGAAGGCTCCTGGTCAGGTGATGTGGGACGCGTCCGGTGTGGGACGCGTCTGGGGCGCTGGCGACATCTTTCGCGCCGCCGCAGCATGCCGTCAGCAAAGCAGCGCACGGCTGCGGTGCCCGCGTCAGTCGGATTCCAGCGTCAGGTATTCGGCCATGATCACCTTGAGGCCGAAACCGGGAAAGTTCACGCGATACTTGTCGGGCGGCAGGTGCTGCACAATCTTGCCGCGCCCGAAGATGCGGTGGGTGCAGTAGCCGCAGCGCCCGGCCGGAGCCGTGCCGCCGGACAACGGCGAGGGTGTGCCCGCCGCATCGGGGGCGGGCTGCGCTGCGGCGGGGGATGCCGGCGACGGGGCCGGTGATACGGGGACCGGCGACATGGTGTCATGGCGGGCTGCCGCCCCCCCTGCCCTGCCCGGCGCGGTCCCTTCGGCGAACATGGGCGGCCGGGGGATGCCGGGCGCGCCGTCGAAGCGTCCTGTCCCCATGCCCTGCGCGAAGCCGCCGCCCCCCCCGCTTCCATTGACAAGGCCCCTGCCCCCGCCGAATCCGGCCCCGCGCTGCCCGTTGTGCGCATCGCGGCGCATCAGGCCGCCGGAATAGCTTTCGTGCAGTTCGTCGAACAGATGCGCGGGCAGTTCGCGCACGAAGGGGCTGGGCACGGCGGGCTGGTTGCCGCCGTCGCCCCGGCTGTACAGGCTGGCGGGCACGAACAGGCACAGGTGGTCGCGGGCGCGGGTGCAGGCCACGTACATCAGCCGCCGCTCTTCCTCGAAGTCCTCGGCGCGGGCGATGGCGTGCCGCGAGGGAAAGCGCTCCTCCACCAGGTCGATGAGCAGCACCGCGCCCCACTCCAGCCCCTTGGCCGAGTGGATGGTGGACAGCACCACGCTGTCGCGGTTTTCCTCTTCCTCGCCGGGGTCTTCCAGCGACAAGTCGGAAATGAACAGGTCCAGGTCGCGGTAGGCGGCGGCGATTTGCAGCAGTTGTTCCAGCCCCTGCTGGCGGCGGGGCCAGTCGTCGGGGAAGGCGGCCTCCATGCGCGGCTTGTAGTGCTCCATCACTTCTTCGAGCAGCGAGGTGGGCGTGTGCGGCCGCTTGCGCAGGCCGTCCAGCAGGTCCAGGTCGGCGCGCAGTTCGGGGTAGCGCTGGCAGGCGCGGCGGGTGGCCTCCGCGTCGCCCAGGCGGGCGATGTCGTACAGCTTCAGGGTGGTCTTGGGCCCCACCCCCTTGGACATGGCGGCGATGCGCTGGAACGCGGGCAGGTCCAGCGGGTTCAGCACCAGGCGGGCGTAGGACAGCACGTCCTTGACGTGGGCCGCCTCGGAGTAGCGCAGCCCGCCGTACTTGCGGAACTTCACGCCCAGTTTGTTCAGCTGCACTTCCACGTGGTACGACTGGTACCCTGCCCGGAACAGCACGGCGATATCGTGCGGCGGGTAGCTGCGCAGAAATTCCACGATGCGCGACACCACCAGCGAAGCCTGGGTCAGATCGCTGAGCGGGCGCACCACCTGCGGCCTGTCGCCGCCTTCTCGCGCGGCGAACAGCCTCTTGCGGAAGGCCTGGGGGGCCTCTTCGAGGATGGCGTTGGTTAGGTCCAGCACCGGCTGCACGGAGCGGTAGTTCTCCTCCAACTTGATGAGTTGCACGGCGGGGAACAGCTTGGGGAAATCCAGGATGTTGCGCACGTCCGCCCCGCGAAAGGCGTAGATGGACTGGGCGTCGTCGCCCACGGCCATGACGTTGCCGCCCTCGCCCGCCAGCAGGTGCACCAGCCGGGCCTGCACCAGGTTGGTGTCCTGGTACTCGTCCACCATGATGTAGCGGAATTTGGCGCGGCACCAGTCCAGCACGTCGGCCCGCTCGCGCAGCAGCCGTTCCAGTTCGAAGAGCAGGTCGTCGTAGTCCAGCAGGCCGTGCTCGCGGCGGTAGGCGTGGTAGGCCGCGGCGATGCGTCCGATGGGTTCGGCGTGCACCAGCAGGTGGTACGCCTCGCGCCGGATCACCTCGTCGATGTCCAGTTCCTTGTTGCGGGACTTGCTGATGAGCCCCACGATGTTCTGGGTGCGCGGGAAGGAGCGGTCGCCCTTGCCGATGCCCAGGTTGTCCTTGCAGTGGCGCACCGCGTCCACGATGTCCGCGCCGTCCATGACGGTGAGGTCGCCCGCCTCGTAGCCCGAGGGGCGGAACTGGCGCAGCACCGAATAGGCGAAGGCATGAAAGGTGCCGCCCTGCACCCCGGTAACCCCGTGCACCCCGCCGTGCACGGCGGCGGTGGCGCTGTGTTCCAGCAGCCGCCCGGCCCGGTGCAGCATTTCGCGCGCGGCCTTGCGGGTGAAGGTAAGCAACAGGATGGACGAGGCGGGCACACCCTGCTCCACCAGATTGGCCAGCCGGTAGACGATGGTGCGGGTCTTGCCGCTGCCCGCCCCGGCAATGACCAGCACCGGGCCTTCCAGGGTGGTGGCGGCCTGATATTGGGCGGGGTTCAGTTCGTTTCGATAATCTATCATATGATTGCCGGATGGTGATCGGTGCGTTTGCGGTGTGACGTCTTTGCTGGCGGGGTTCAGCGCGCGCGGATGATGTGACTATCGGAAAGCGACGCAGGCGACAGGGTGGAATGCGGCAGGTTCGGGGCGGCATCCGCCGGGTCGGGCGGGTCTGCGGCGGCATCATTCCCGGATGGGGCAATTCCGGAGGAGTCCTTTGCGGACGAGTCAGGGCCGCCGGGGGCGGACACCCTTCCCCGCCAACTCGCCTGCCCGGTGAGAGCGGCCGGATAGCCCACGGAACGCGGCGGCGCATCCAGCCCGAAGTGGCGCAGCACGGCCGCGCCCGCGTCGCGCACCGAAACGGGTGCGCTGCCGTCCGGCTGCGAATCGTACCAGAAGGCGTCGTCCGGGGTGTGGGTGCCGGTGCGGCCAAACTGTTCCGGCAGGCCGAAGATCTGGGTGCGGTTCCATTTGGCCTTCAGGTCGAAGCCGTAGGCGGGCACGCAGACCAGGTCCGGCGCGGCCCAGCGCATGGGCGGACCGTCAGCGTGGGCGGAGGTGGTGGCGGGTTCGCCCGCACCGAAAACATGCCCGGCCGCTCCCGGTCCGGAAGCAGCCTGCCCCGGCGCGCACTGGCCCAACGCCCCCTGACCGGGCACCTCCGGCCCGTAGGCCTCGTCCGCCGTGAGCACGGCGCGGAACACCGGCGTGCCTTCGAACGTCAATTCCATAAGCTCGTGCCGCAGCCGTTCGGACAGATGCCGCCCGGCCGCATCGTCCAGCGTGCCGTCAGGAAAGCGGCGGCGGGTGCGCAGGTAGATGCGGCCGGGGTCCAGCGCGAAGGCCGCGCTGTCCGGATGCAGGGTGGCGGAGTCCAGTTCGCCGCACTGTTCCACGCCGCCGGGCGTGACCTGGCGCAGCAGGCCCTGCCCGCGCAGCCAGGCGTTCAGGTCCACCTCGGCGCGCACCGGGCCGAAGCCGTGGTCGGCCAGCGCCAGCAGGCGCACCGGGCGGCCGTCGCGCGCGGAAAGGGCCTTGACGAGGTCCAGCACCTCGCCCACCAGCGCATCCCATTCCGCCAGAAAGTCCATGCACGCCGGGTGCAGCGGGTGGTCTTCGCCGATCACCGCGTCCCACAGGAAGTGAAACAGCCGGTCGGTCTCCGTCAGCACCAGCACGAACAGGTTCCACGCAAGGTCCGGCCACAGCAGGCGCAGCGCCGCGCGGCGCGAGGCCAGGGTGGCGCGCAGTTCGGCCAGCAGATGGGCCGGGTCCGAGCCGCCGCGCGCGGTGTCGGCCTCCAGCCGGTAGCCCGCCCCGGCCAGCGGCCCCAGCAGGAACGGCGGGTGCACCGCCCGCGCCAGGTCGTGCGCCACGAATCCGGAGACGAGCATGCCCGGAATGGGCCGCGCCGGATAGGTGTTGGGCAGGTTGACGACCCGGCTGGTCAGCCCGCGCTGGCCCAGGCGGTCGAAGATGGTGGGCGCGGCCACCTGCGAGAAGTCGGCCAGCGACAACCGGCGCGTGGCCACGTTGAACCGCGTGAAGCCGTACACCCCATGCGTTTCCGGGCCGGACGCCGTGTAGAACGAGGTCCAGTTCACCGGCGAGAGGTCGGGAAGCTCGGCGGCCAGGGCCGACGCGTTGGGGGATGCGGCGATGCGGGCAAGGTTGGGGGTGCGGCCCCGCACGCAGAGGTGGCGGGCCAGCGAGAACGGCAGGCCGTCCAGCCCGAGCACCACCAGGCGGGGGCGCGTGTCCGTGTGCATACCCGGTTTGTAGCAGATGGGGGGGCGATGCGCCAGCGCGGGGATGCCGCGGGGGCGGCCGTGGCCACGCCACGCCCCTTCCGGCTACGCGCCGCGCTTGCGCCGGGCGGTGATGGTTTCCCCGCCCACACCCCAGTTGTCGGTGTCCACCTCGTCGATGGTCACCACGGTGGTGGCGGGGTTCTTGCCGAGGATGTCCACCAGCAACTGCGTGACGCCCTGAATGAGCGCCGCCTTCTGCTCGCTGGTCGCGCCCTCGCGGGTGATGCGGATGTTGACGTAGGGCATGGGGCCTCCTTGCAAAAAGGAACGTGCGGGCGGGGCCAGTATCGCCGGCCGCGCGGCGAACGTCCAGCCGGGCAGCCACCGGAACGCCACGAGTGCATCCGGGGCACGCGATGCGGCGGTTTTGACGCCCGAAGCCGGCTCGGCTATATCATCGGGGATATGCCCCGTTCCCGGCAATCTGCCCCTCCCCGATGCCGCCCCCCGGTGCCCCCCCCCCCCGGTGCGACCGACCGACCGGCACGGCATGGCGGGCGTCCCGGCTTCCCCCGTATCCTCCCGGAATACCCAAGGACCGCACCATGGCGAAATTCGACTGTGAACTCTTCGGCCATTTCGTGTACGGGCCGGAACTGAGCTACAACGACCTGCTGGCCCGCGAGGCCGAACTGGCGGACGCCATCCACGGCGCGCTGGACGCCAGCGGCGGCGAGCATATCGACTTCACCCCCACGGGCGACGCCCTGCGCGTGCAGTGCGTGTTCGCCCACCACGAGGAGACGGCGTTCCACGCGGCCTGCGCCGCCGTGGCCCCCCTGCTGCGCGGCGACGTGGAAGGGCGCATGCTGTTCGTGGACAAGGGACTGGACCTGCTGCACCTGTATCTGCTGGCCGACGGCACCTGGCGAGAGGCCGCCCTGCGCCTGCCCCAGGCGCGCGCGGGCATGGCCCGCCTGTCCGGAACCGACCCGGCCCTGGCCGTGGTGCCCACGGCAAAACCCAAGCCGGACGCGGCCCGCGCCAAACGGGGCAAGGGCGCCGACAAGACTGCCGGGAAACCGGCGGGGTAGGCGTCCCCGCCGCTGTCCCGGCATGGCCGCGCGCCAGCCCGACGTTGACGGCAACCGGCCCGCATACTAGGGTTTCGGCCCATTCCCACCGTGCCCGGATGGCGGAACTGGCAGACGCAAGGGACTTAAAATCCCTCGGCCTCACGGCTGTGCGGGTTCAATCCCCGCTCCGGGCACCACTTCCCTCCCGCCAGCAAGCGAGGCATCCGATGAAGTTCGAAGACTTCACTTCCGGAACATTCGTCCAGCAGTACGAATACAAAAGCTTCATGCCCACCCTGGTGAACCGCGAGTGGACGTGGGAAGACCCGCGCATCAACAGCCTGCTGGAGGAAACCACCCGCAGCCTTGCCGAGTTGGACGCCTTTTCGAAGATGGTCCCGGACGTGGACCGCTACATCTACATGCACGTCGTCAAGGAGGCCAACACCTCCAGCCGCATCGAAGGTACGCGCACGGAAATGGACGATGCCCTGCGCGACAGGATGCACGTTGCCGAGGAAAAACGCGACGACTGGCAGGAAGTGCACAACTACATCGATGCCATGAACGTGGCCATCCACGAACTGGCGGAGCTTCCGCTCTCGAACCGCCTGCTCCGGAAAACACATGAGATATTGATGCGCGGGGTGCGCGGCGAACGCAAGACGCCCGGCGAGTTCCGCCGCTCGCAAAACTGGATCGGGGGAGCCTCGCTGAAGGACGCCGTCTTCATTCCGCCCCATCACGACGAGCTTCCCGAACTGCTCGGCGACCTCGAAAAGTTCTGGCACAACGCGGAGATTCATGTTCCGCACATCATTCGGGTAGCCATAAGCCACTACCAGTTCGAAACCATCCACCCCTTTCTGGACGGCAACGGCAGAATCGGCCGCCTGCTCATCACGCTGTACCTCATCAGCGTCGGGCTGCTCAGCAAGCCGTGCCTCTACCTTTCCGCGCACATGGAAAAGCACAAGGGGCAATACTACGATGCGCTGACCGGCGTCCGCGTGTCCAATGACCTCGGCCATTGGGTCCGCTTCTTCCTCGTGGCCATGCGCGATACGGCTCGCAACGGGGTGACCACGTTCCGGAACATCATGGCGCTCAAGGAGCGTTCCCTGCAAAAGGTTCTTTCGTTGGGCGCACGATCCGCCAATGCCCAAAGGCTGTTGGAATCGCTGTACATGAATCCTGTCACCAACGGAAAGCTCGTGGCCCGGAACCTCGGCATCTCGCCTCCAACGGCCAATACCCTCATCGAGGAAATGGTCCGGCTTGGCATCCTCGAAGAAATGACCGGCTTGCAGCGCAACAGGGAATATCTGTTCACCGAGTACTACCGGCTTTTCCTCGACTGATCGGAACACCCATTGCCTAAAATTCCGCTCAGGATTTTTTTCTTACCCGGAGCGCTAATTAAATTTCGAACCCATTTTTTAATTAGCGACCCCGGATAGTAAAATTCACCCCGAAACCGGCATGGTCCCGGCCACCGTCACTCCTCCGAGGCCGTTCCCGTATTCCACATCTCGGCGTACAGGCCGCCGCGCTCCAGCAGTTCGCGCGGGGTGCCGCGCTCCACTTCGCGGCCCTGGTCCAGCACGATGACGCAGTCGAAGTCGGCCAGGGTGGAGAGCCGGTGCGCCACGGCGATGACTATCCGACCGGGCCGACCGGGCCGACTTGGCCGACCAGGCTGACCGGCCTGACTGGCCGACGGGATACAGTCCCCGCCGCCCTCCTGCCCCGCCGCCAGCCCGGCCAGATTGCGCTTGATGCGCTGCTCGGTCAGCGAATCCACGGCGGAGGTGGCCTCGTCCAGGATCAGCACGGCCGGGTCGCGCAGCAGGGCGCGGGCCAGGGCGATGCGCTGGCGCTGCCCGCCGGACAGCTTCAGTCCCCGCTCGCCGATGAACGTGGCGTAGCCGTCGGGCAGGTCCGTGATGAAGTCGTGCGCGTCGGCCATGCGCGCGGCCTCGCGTACCGCCGCGTCGTCGGCGTGCGGCGCGCCCAGGCGGATGTTTTCCTCCACCGTGCCGTGGAAGATGAACGGGTCCTGCGGCACGTAGCCGATGTGCGACCGGTACGAGGCCAGGGTCCAGTTGCCCAGCGGGCGGCCGTTGACCAGCACCTCGCCCCGTTTGGGGTCGTGCAGGCGCAGCAGCAGGCGCACCAGGGTGCTCTTGCCCGCGCCCGACGGCCCCACGATGCCCAGCGACATGCCCTCCGTCACCGTCAGGTCCATGGCGTGCAGGGCGTCTTCCCTTTCACCATGGCCCTCGCCGTAGCCGTAGCCCGCGCCGCGCAGTTCGATGCGCCGGGGCGGCTCGAGCAAATCCTCCGCGCCGGGCGCGTCCACCACCGTGGGCCGGGCGTGCAGCAGTTCGTCGATGCGCGTCAGGGCGGCGCGGGCCTGCTGCACCTGGTTGGCCACCATGCCCGCCGCGAAGATGGGCAGCACCAGCCGCATGCCCATGAACACGAAGGTGGTGTACGCGCCCACGCTGGGGCCGTCGCCCTGCGCGGCCAGCCACCCGCCCCCGGCGATGAGCAGCGCGAAGGACAGCCCCGCCGCCATGAAGATGGCCGGGATGAACCGGGCCCGCGTGCGCGCGGCGGCGATGCCCGCGTCGCGGTATTCGGCGGACCGGACGCGCAGCCGCTCCATTTCGTGGTCCTGCGCGTTGGCGGCCTGCAATTCGGCCACGCCGTGCAGGCTGTTCTCCAGCACCCCGGCAAAGCCCCCCGCCGCCTTGCGGGCGTGCAGGTACTGCGGCCGGATGCGCCGGGCGAAGTGCACCATCAGCCACACCACGCCGGGCACGGGCGCCAGCAGCAGCACGGCCAGCCGCCAGTCCAGCCAGAGCATCCAGGCGTAGGTGCCGCAGACCATCATGCCCACGCGCACCGCGCCGGGCAGGGTGTCGGACACCACGGCCTCCAGGGTGTCCACGTCGCCGGAGACCACGTTCATCAGGTCGCCCTTGCGGCGGCTTTCGTAGAACCCGGCGTCCAGCCGCAGCAGGTGGCCGTACAGGGCCATGCGCAGCGCATGGCGCAGCCGCTGGGCCACGTCGGCCAGCATGTAGTCGCTGCCGCACTGGAAGGCGGCCAGCCCGGTGAAGGCCCCCAGCACCATGGCCCCATACATGGCGTAGGTCGCGGGGGCGGTCTGCCCCCCGGTGACGGCGTCCACCACCACGCCCAGCAGGGCCATGGGGATGAGGTCGCACAGCCGGGCCAGCAGGCTGCCCGCGATGCCCAGGGCGAAGCGGCCGCGCAGTGGGCGCAGCAACGCGGCCACCAGATGACGCCCGGTGGGTGGGGTCGGTGGGGTCGGCGGGGCGGGCGGGGCACCGGGAAAGGGGGCCGGTTCGGCAACGGCGGGAACGATGTTCGGGGCGGCGGGCCCCGGCATGGTGGCGTTCAAGGGGTGCATCCGGAAGTGTTTTACGATACAGGGGGAAACGCGCGTCACGGCGCGGACAACACAACACGCAAGGGGCCGGCATGTCGGCAGAGAACACCCCGCTGTCCAACACGCTCGAAGATTATCTGGTCGCCATCTTCCACCTGGAGATGGAGCGCGGAGCGGCGCGCTCGCGCGACATCGCCGAAGCCCAGGGGGTGTCCCGGTCCACGGTGACCAGCGCCCTGAAGGCCCTGGCCGCGCGCGGGCTCATCGAATACCAGCCGTACAGCCTGGTGCGGCTGACCCCGCAGGGCGAACCGCTGGCGCGCGAAATCGCCCACCGCAACATGATCCTGCGCCGGCTGTTCGGCGACGTGCTGCAACTGGACCGGGCACTGGCCGAGGCCACCGCCTGTCGCGTGGAGCACGCCGTGGATGCGCAGGTCATCAAGCGGCTGGGGCAGTTCCTATTGTACCTTGAACGCACCGGTCTGCAACTGGAGCGTTGGCGCGAGGACTACGCGGCCTGCATGCGCCGCAAGCCCCACCCCGGCCCGGATACGCAGTTGGACGGCCCGGTGCCCACCCAGTCCGGCAACCAGCCCGGCACCCAGCCCGGCACCAGGACGGTCGCCCCGGCGGCGCAGGGGCAGGATCCCCCCCCGCTGCCCAGCCCGGCCCGCGCGGCCGCGCCGCGCCGCAGGAAGGGCGGCCGCACCGGGTAGCGCCCGGCCCGTTGTTCGCAACATCGGCCCTCCCGGCGGCGGCACCGCCGGACATGGCCGGACGCCCCAATTCCGCCAGTCCCGCCAATCCCATCAGTTCAGTTCGTAGCGCACCGGCACCAGCACCCGCATGTCGCCGGGCAGGCTGACGTTGGCCACGCGCACCCCCTCCATGCGGGCGAAAGCCTTTTCCGTGGCCCTGTCCAGCAGGGCATGGGCGCTGCACGCGGCCACGTTCCAGGTGTCGATGGCCCCGTCGCTGCGCAGCTTCACGGCCATGACCACGGTGCCCTGGTATCCCGCCCTCCGCGCGGCGCGGGGGTATTCCTTGTACCGCTCCACCAGCGCCGTCAGGGCGGCCAGGATGCGCTGCGTCTCGCCCGCGTCGGCCATGGGGGTTCCGCCCGGATGCCCGACGGCGGGCGCGCCCGCGCCACTGCCCGGCCCGCCGCGTCCCGCGCCGCGCGCCATGCCCGCCATCCCACCCGGCGCACCGCCGGAGGCGGAGGCCACGGGCACGGTGTCGCAGAACTCCGCCTCCTGTCCCGCCGTGGCGGTCCGCTCCTCGCGGGGCTGATCGGCGGAAGGCCGGTCCGGTGCTGATTTCGGGGCGGATTTGTCCCGTGCCTCGGGCCGGGGCGCGGCCTTGGCGGCCACCTTGCGCGCCGCCACGGGTTTGGCGGCGTTCTCCGTCACCATGGCGGCCGGTTTGACCGGCACGGGCGCGGGCGTGGCCGGAGGCGCGGCCTGCGGCCGGGGACGGGACACCGGCTGCGGCGCGGAGTCCGGAACGGCGGGCGCCGCTCCACCGCCGCCACCGGGCAGCGCCAGACCTTGCAGGTCCATCATCACCACGCCCAGCGGCAGGGGCTGGGGCGGATGCGCCGCCAGCGGAGCCATGGCCATCAGCAGGAACACGCCGCAGTGGATCACCAGCGACGCGACAATGCCGCCCAGGCCTTCCCGGTCTTCGGAATGTTCACGCAATGCAGGCAGATGCATGGGTGCTCCTTGCCACGTCGGCGGTGATGCGGCGTCCGTTGCCACCGGGTCCCGGCCCTATGCCGGGCCTCCGGGGGCGGTGGCGACGGGGGTAACGGGGGCGGCCAGCCGGTCCGCCATGGCCCGGAAGGCGGCCTGCGCGGCGGCCAGATCCTTCTCGTCGGGATGGCGTTCCGCTTCCTGGATGCGCGCGATGCGTTCCGGGGTCATGGGGTGCGCGTCCGAGGCCATCTTTTGCATCATGGCGATGACGGCCGGATCGATGCGCCCCTGGCACAGAAACGTGCCCAACACCTCGTTGCCCGCCATCATTTCTTCGGCGCGGCGGATGCAGTCGCGGGCGTGGTCGGAATCGGGCCAGGCCCCCAGGGTGCCGAACAGGCCCACCCGGCAGCCTTTCACCGCCTGCATGTACTTGGCGGCCGCCGCGTCCGGGCCGCCCTTGTCCACCCAGAAGCCCAGGGCCACGAAGCCGTAGCCGTGGGTTCCGGCGCCGGCGGACAGGTCCGGGGCCTGGTCCACGGGCAACACGTCGCACGGTTGGGGCAGGCAGTCCGCGATGGCGCGGGCCACCTTTTCGGTGTTGCCGGTGCGCGAGGAGTAGACGACCAGCGTTTTCATGCCGCCACCTCGCCCGCGTCCTTGCCCGTGTCTTTGCCGTCAGTGGCGCTGGCCGCCAGGGCCGGACCGGCGCAGACCCGGTCGCGCAGGGCCAGGAACGCCTCGCGCACGGCGGGAATCAGCGCGCGGCCCTCGCGGCCCGCGTACACGGCGAACATGGCTGCGCCGTCGGTGTCGTAGAACTGCACGGAGTGGCTCTCCAACCCGAAGAACGGCTTGGACAGGAAGCACACCGCGCCCAGCCGTTCCACGAACACGTGGCCGCCCAGCGGGTTCTCCGCGTCGTGCAGGTTGAACATGCCGTGGCCCCGGCGGCCCTTGGGCAGCCTGCCCTTGACCTCCACCACGGCGCCGGGGGTCATGGCGATGAGGGTCACCTTCTCCCAGCCGGTCATGTCCTCCCACACCGCGTCGAAGGCGTCGGCCGGGGCGAAGCGGCGCATGTCGGCGGGCAGGGCACAGGCCACGGCCCCTTCGGTGGCGCCGCAGCGCTGGGCCAGGGTGTGCAGCATGATGTCCGGGCTGTCCTTCACGGCGGCCTGCACGGCGTCGCGCAGTTCCGGCGTCACGAGATGGTCGAACATTGGGGATTCTCCTTGGTTGTGCGCGGGCAGCGCAGCGGCAGGCGCAGCGCGGCGTCGCAGGTGATGGAAAGCAGTTCCAGGTCGTGGCTGACCAGCAGCACCACCGCGCCCCGCGCGGCGGCCGCGCGCACGGCGTCGGCCACCAGGCGCATGTTGTGGCCGTCCAGGCCGCTGGTGGGTTCGTCGAGGATGAGCACCTCGGGCTGCTTGGCCATGCCGCAGGCGATGACCAGCCGCTGCTTCTCCCCGCCCGACAGGGACTGGGGATGGCGGTCGGCCAGGTGGGCCAGATTGAACAGACGCAGCAGGTCGTCTTCCGTCTGGCGGGACGCCGGGCGGGAATCCGGGCGGCCGCCATTCCCCGCCGCTCCCGCCCTGCCCGCCGCCCCCGCTGCAATGGACGCGGCGATTTCCTCGCGCACGCTCTTCATGTGCAGCTGGTGGTCGGTGTTCTGGAGCACGATGCTGCCGTGGCGCAGCAGGCGGTCCGGGCGCACCGGCACGCCGTGCAGGTGCAGCCTGCCGGAGTGCATGCGGTGCAGTCCCGTGAGCAGCCGGGCCAGGGTGGTCTTGCCCGCGCCGTTGTCGCCCAGCACCCCGATGACCCCGCGCGGCAGCAGGAACGAGGCCCCGTGGAACAGTTCCGGCCCGTGCCTGTGGGCGTAGCGCAGGTCGGCCACGCACAGGGCATCGCCCCGGCCGCTGGCCTCGGGCAGGGCCGTGCGCGGGTCGGCCACGCGGGCGGCGCGCAGGCCGCGCGCCCGGCGCAGCGCGTCGTCGTGCAGGATGGAGAAGTCCCCCTCCTCCACGATGCGCCCTTCGGCCATCACCACCACCCGGTCCACCACGCCTTCCAGCCAGTACAGGCGGTGGTCCACCACCAGCACGGCCATGCCCGCCGCCTTCAGCGCGCGGATTTCGCCGGCCAGGGCCAGGGTGGCTTCCGGGTCCAGGTTGGCCGTGGGCTCGTCCAGCACCACGGCGCGCGGCCCCAGCGACAGGATGGAGGCCAGCGCCACCTTCTGCTTCTGCCCTTCGGACAGGTCGTGGATGGGCTGGTCCAGCAGGTGGCCGATGCCGAAGCGGCGGGCGGCCTCCTGCACGGCGGCCAGGGTGTGGGCCGGTTCGCTGCCCCGCCATTCGTGGGCGAAGGCGATCTCGTCGCCCACGGTCAGGGCGAAGAACTGGTTTTCCGGGTCCTGGAACAGGGTGCCCGCCAGGCGGGCCAGTTCGTGCAGGGGCGTTTCCGCCGTGCGGCGGCCGTCCACGGTCACGGAGCCATCCAGCCGCCCCCGGTAGTAGTGGGGGCACAGGCCGTTGGCCAGGCGGACCAGGGTGGACTTGCCGCACCCGCTGGGGCCGGTGCACAGCACCGCCTCGCCGGGGCGCACCCGCAGGGAAAGATCGCGCACCGCGGGTTCCGTGGCGTGGGGATAGGTGTAGGTGACGTCGGTGAGGCGCAGCATCAGAACATGCCTCCCCCGCCCCAGCCCGCGCGCAGTTGCAGGCCCACGCCCGCCGCCACCAGCGCCAGCGCCCCGGCCATGGCGGCCCAGTCGCGCCGGGCCAGATGCACCGTGCGGCACGGGCGCAGCCGGTCGGCGTAGCCCAGGCCCTTCAGTTCCGCCGCTATGCCCAGTTCGTCCGCCGCGCGCAGGGCGCGGAACACCAGCGGCACGAACAGCAGACGCATGGACAGCAACGGATGACGCAGCAGGAACAGCGGGTTGACCCGGTAGCCGCGCGTCTTCAGGGTCTCGGACACCTGGCGCACGTCGGCCACGAACGACGGCACGAAGCGCACCATCACCGCCGTGGGAATGTACACGCAGAACGGCAGCCGCAGCGACTTCAGGGTGGACAGCATGGCCTGCACCCGCGTGGACAGGGCCAGGGCCAGCACCACGTTGACCATGATGGCCAGGCGCAGGAACGGCACCAGCAGGCGCACCGGCTCCAGCGGGGACATGCGCGGCACGGCCAGGTGCATGGCGTGCATCAGGCCGAAGGCCACGCACATCAGGACCGCGATGCCCGCGTGGCAGGCCAGCAGCATGCGCCAGCGGCCCAGGGTCAGGGCGTAGGCGACGGACGCGGCCAGCAGCAGGCCCAGCGCCGCGGGGTCGGCCAGCACCATCACCGCCACGGACCCCAGCAGCGAAATGGCCATCTTGGTCCGCGCGTCCAGCCGGTGCATCAGGCCCCGGCCGCGCGCGTCGGCCGCATCCCCGGCGGTCCACCGGTCATTCATGGACGATGCCCGCATGGCGCAGCTCCCGCAGAAAACGCAGGCCCACCGGCAGCCCGGCCAGGGCACCCACGTACCCGATGGCCACCACCACCCCGGTGAACCACAGAAGTTCCGGCTGCTCGCGCACGAACAGCCACGACACGCCGAACGACCCGGCCTTGAACAGGATGTCGTAGCAGGCGATGCCCGCCACCAGGGCCATCTCGTTGCGGTAGCCGCCCAGCAGCAGGATGATCCCTTCCGCCGCGAGGCCCGCCACCAGCATGGACGGCAGCAGGAAGAACCCGCCGCCCATGAGCAGCATGGACACCAGCACGTTGACCAGGGTGAACAGCAGCAGCGTGCCCGGCTTGCGCAGCTTGAACAGCAGCACCAGCGCCAGCACCGTGAACACCAGGTTCTTCAGCACCAGGGTGAGCGGGTTCATGCCGCCGCCCACCAGGGCCACCAGCAGGCTGGACACCTTGGTCAGGGCGGCGAACACGCCCACCGTCACCAGTTCGCGCACGGCCCAGTAGCGCGCCCTGCCCCGGCGCGAGGCTGCGCCGGACTGGACCGGTGCGGACTGGACCGACGGGGACAGGACCGGTGCGCCCGGAACAGGCAGGGGCGGCGCGCCGGAGCGGCTTGCGTTCGTCTTCATGCGTCGTCATCCGTAAGGTTGAAGTCCGGGGCCGGGAGTCCGGCGACTCTGGCCGTCATGACCGCCGGGGCCGTCATGACCGTTATGACCGGCGGGTTTCGGGTGCCGGTTGCCCGGCACCCGCTTTCGACATACTGAAAACGATTTCCATTTTCAACATTAGACGGCAATCCATCCGTCGATCAGAACGTGGTCCCCACCTTGACCACCGCGTGCATGCCCGGCTCGTCGATGGACGAGGCCGCCGTCTGGTAGTCCCTGTTCAGGATGTTCAGCAGGCTCAGGCTGACGAAGTGCTGGCGTTCCTCGCCGAACTTGGTGCCCAGCGAGAGGTTCAGCGTTTCCCAGGCGTCGTAGTTGTCGTGGGTGCCGTCGGAATATTCCTCGCGGGCGTCCACGGCGGCGCGCAGGTACAGGTCGGCGAACAGGTCCATCTTCCGTTCCGGCAGGTCGCGGTCGAAGCGCACGCCCAGGCGGCCCATGTATTCGGGGTGGCCGGTGTCCCAGGTGCTCAGGGTGCCGGAGTCGTAGTGACGCTTCAGCCACGTGCCGCTGGCGTACGGGGTGAGGAACAGCGAGCGGAAGGTGTACCCCGCCGAGGCTTCGACGCCGTAGGTGTCGGCCTCGTCCACGTTGGTGAACTGGTTGCCGCCGGTGACCTTGGTGGTGGTGATGTAGTCCTCGGCGTTGGAGACGAAGAAGGCCACGTCCAGGTTCAGCGCGCCGTCGTCGTACCGCGCGCCCACCTCGTAGTTGTTCGAGGTTTCCGGGTCCAGGTCGGAGTTGGGGAAGGTGGGGTCCGAACCGCCGTGCACCGTGCCGATGTACAGCTGTTGCAGGTTGGGGAACCGGTACCCCTGCGAGAACAGGGCGCGCAGGGTGGTGTCCTCGATGCCCGACCAGGTCAGGCCCGCGCTGAACACCGGGTGCGAGGCGGAGCGGGTCTCCGTGTCCAGGCTGGGGTTGTTGGTGTCCGCCAGTTCGGAGCGCACCCAGGTCTGGCGCACGCCCAGGGTCAGGGTGAAGTCCTCCGGCAGGGTCCATTCGTCCTGCAGGTACACCGCGTGGGTGTCCATGGTGGCGTCGTAGTCGTACTTGGTGAAGGTGGAGGCAAGCAGCGTGCTGCCCATGTACCGCTTCGAGTCGATCTGGGTGGTGGCGTCCAGGTCGTCCAGGTTCACGTCGTAGCCCAGGATGACGTGATGGTCCTCGTGCGGCAGCAGGTCCACCTGCATGGTGCCGCCCCAGCTGGCCTGCTCGTTGCGGGTGCGCTGGTCCTGGTCGATGGTGATCATGGCGTTGGGTTTCACGCCGATGATGTTGATCATCTCCTTGGTCACTTCCTGATAGTACGCGTCCACCCGCACGCGGGAGACGAGATCGCTCACGTCGCGGAACTCGGCGTAGCCGCCCGCCTTGCGGCGTTCCCACAGGGGGATGTCCAGGTCGAAGTTGTACAGGGTGTCGCCGGTGGTGCCCTCCGGCGTCATGGCGTTCAGGTTGCTCCAGTATTCCTCGTAGGTGACCCCGAAGGACGCCTTTTCCGCGTCGTAGCCCAGGAAGGCGGCGGTATCGCGGGTCATGTACGAGGTGTCGTCCATCTCGCCGTCGGCGGAACGGCGGTTGCCCTGGTCGTTGTAGCTGCCCGACACGCGGTACTTGAACCCGTTCATGCCGCCGAAGGCCGAAAGGTATTCGGTGAACCCGTCGGTGGACGAATCGAAGGTGACGCTGGTCTCCACGCTGATGGGCTTGTCGCCGCCCTTCTTGGTGATGATGTTGATCACCCCGCCGATGGCCTCGGACCCGTACAGCACCGAGGCCGGGCCCTTGATGACCTCGATGCGCTCGATGCGGTTGGGGTCGATGAGCAGCGGCGCACCGTCCATGGACTTCTGCTCCGACACCTTCTGCCCGTCGATGAGCACCAGCACGCGCTGCCCGCTTTCGCCGCGGATCTGCACGCGCTTGGCGCCGGGCACGGAAAGGTCGAACACCTCCACGCCGGGCACGTCGCGCAGGGCGTCGGCCACGTTGATGGCGGGGGTGCGCTTCAGGTCTTCCTGGTCCACCACGGCGGCGGACGAGGGCACGTCCTTCAGGTCGTGCTCGGTGCGGGTGGCGGTGACCACCACGTCGCGGGTGCGGGTGACGGATTGCTCGGCAGACTGTGCGGCGGTCTGCTCCGGAACCTGCCCGGCGGTTTCCCCGGCCGTTTCCTCCGCCAGCGCGGCCACGGGCGACAGCAGCAGCACGGTGGCGGCGGCCAGTAGCAGGCGGGCCGCCGCCCGCGTGTGGCGGGCAGATTTCAGGCGGCCCGGTTCAATGGCTTGTCTCACGATGCGTTTTCCTCCTCGATCTCGTGGATCAGATAGTTGATGAGCAGGTGCGCCATGGTCACCTGCCAGAACTGTCCGGCCATGGTCAGCTCCAGCCAGTCGCCGTCGCGTTCCAGCAAGCCCGCGCCGCGCCACTGTTCCAGCAGGGGCGCGGCATGGCGCGCCACGGGCAGGCCCAGTTCCGCGTCCAGCCGGGCGGGGTCGATGCGCCCCGCCTCGAAGGCCGAGGCCACGGCCCGCGCCAGCCCGGCGGAGGCCGGGGGCAGCATCAGGGCCATGACGGGCTTGCCGCCGCCCTGCACCGCCGCCAGCCAGTCGGCGTAGGCGCGCTGGATGAAGAAGGCGTGGCCGTGCAGCATGCCCCCGGCCCCGGGGCCATACGCCAGACAGTGGGCCTGCCCCTTGGCCAGCTGGTTGTAGAGGTTGCGTTCGCGCGTGGTGCGCCCCCAATGGCTGGACGACAGCCGCCGCCAGCGCGCCCCGTGCATCAGCCGGATGCCCTCGGCGAACAGGCGGCCCTGCTCGGCCATGTCGGCGGCGGGGGGCAGCTTGCCCGCCTCCACCGCCGTGAACAGCGGCGTGCCCCGGAACACGTTGAGCTGGTAGAAGTCGGCCCCGTCCAGTTCCAGTTCCAGCAGGGTTTCCACGTCGCGCCGCCACGAATCGGCGGTCTGGGTGGGAAAGCCGTAGATCAGGTCGATGACCACGGCGGCCTGGTCGTAGGCGGACAGGCGGCGTAGCGCGGCCACGATCTCCTCGCGCGGGGCGCGGCGGCCCATGCGGCGGCGCAGTTCGGTGTCGAAGGTCTGCACCCCCAGCGAGAAGCGGTTGGCGCCGCCCGCCAGGCAGGCCTCCATCTTGTCCGGTCCGAAGTTGTGGATGCGCCCCTCCACGGTGATCTCGCAGTCGTTGGCCAAAGGCAGGGCCGCGCCGATGCCGCGCAGCAGCCGGGTCAGGTCCGGGGCTTCCAGCGCGGTGGGGGTGCCGCCGCCGATGTACACGGCGTGCACCGGGCCTTCGTTCTGGGCGGGCGCGTGGGCCCACATGTCCAGTTCGCGCAGCAGGGCGTCGGTGTAGCGGGCGCTTTCGCCGGGGCCGTAGGCCTTGGTGTAGAAGCCGCAGTACAGGCAGTGCGTCTCGCAGAAGGGCACGTGCACGTAGGCCGCCGTCTTGCCCGTGCGCGGGCGGGACAGCAGGTGGCCCAGCAGGTCGGCCCGGCGCTCCTCTTCCACGGGGGCGCCGCCCAGCCCGGCATGGATGGCCAGCTTGCGCGGGAAGGCGCTGCCCAGCGGGTCGCCGTCCGTGGCGGCGAAGCAGGCGCGCAGCCGCTGGCCGGCGGCATCGCCGGGTGTGGCGCCCGGAACGCCATCGGAAGCGGGGGCGGTAGCGGGGGCAGGCAGGCCCGGCTCGCCGAACATACGATTCTGGATTTCATTATCATTTATGGACAGGTCGGCTGTCAGGACGGCTGCGCCGGATGCGGGGCTGGTCATGTCGTTTTCCTTGATCTTCGCCGCTGGCGGCAATATGTTTTGCGCTGCGCACAAAGTTTGATTAAGCAAACTTTCATGCCCAATGCCACGGCCGGTGGCGGGTGTCAACCGGGCGGCGGAAGAAATGCCTGAACGCGGCATCCGCATCGCCTGCTCCGCCCCTGTCTGCGGAGGGCGCACGCGACAGGCGGGACAGGGGGGACAGAGGGGGGCTGAAGGGGCCGCCCCCATCCGCCCGCCCCCACCACGCGGACACCCCGCGCGCAAGGCCGCACAGGAGCACAACCAGAAACGGGACACACCCGAAGGAAGGAACACAATGGATGCAAGCATGCTGCAACTGATCGCCCAGGCCACCCCCGTGGCCAAGGCGGTGCTGGCGATGCTGGTCGTCATGTCGCTGGCCAGTTGGGCCGTCATCTGCGCCAAGTGGCGCACCCTGGAGCGCGCCCGCCGGGGCATCGCCCAAGGCATCGCCGATGCGCTGTCCGCCCCCGGCCTGACCGACCTGCTGCACCGGCTGGACGGCTGCGGATGCGGGGCGTCGCCCTTGCGGCGCATGGCCCGGCTGGGCGTGGACGAGTTCAACCGTCTGGCCCGCACCGGCGACGCCGACCGCCTGCTGGCCGACAACGTGCGCCGCACCCTGCGCCACGGCGTGGGCGAGGAAATCCGGCGGCTGTCGCGCGCCCTGCCCCTGCTGGCCACCACGGCCAACACCGCGCCGTTCATCGGGCTGTTCGGCACCGTGTGGGGGGTGATGCACTCGTTCCAGTCCATCGGGCAGATGAAGTCCGCCTCGCTGGCCACGGTGGCTCCCGGCATCTCCGAGGCGCTCGTCGCCACGGCGCTGGGCCTTGCCGTGGCCATCCCGGCGGCCATGGCCTACAACGTGCTGCTGGGCAGGCTGGCCACCCTGGAGGGGCAGTGCATCAGCTTCGCCGGGCTGCTGCTGAACCGCTTGCAGCACGAGGCCAACGCCCACGCGCAGGGCATCGCCCTGTCCGGCGGGAGGGGCTGACATGGGTGCGACGACCGGTTCCGGAGGGTCGGGCGGGTTCGTGGCCGAGATCAACGTCACGCCCTTTGTGGACGTGATGCTGGTGCTGCTGATCATCTTCATGGTCACCGCGCCCATGATGACCGAAGGCGTGGACGTGGAACTGCCGCGCACGAAGATGGTGGAAACCCTGCCTGATGACGATGCCGGCGTGCTGCTGACCGTGCGGGCCGACGGCTCGCTGTATCTGGACGAACGGCGCACCGACATGGCCGGGCTGGAACGGTGGCTGGCGGGGTTGGCCGCATCGGAGGGGGCTGGCGGCACGGGGGGGTCTGCTGAAATGGGCGGCCCCAGGGTGTTCCTGCGGGCCGACCGCGACGTGCCCTACGGCACGGTGGTGGAGGTCATCGGGCTGGTGCGCGCGGCGGGCGTCGAAAAGCTGGGGATGGTCTCCGAGCGGGAGGGGAGCGGCGACGACGCGCCACGATGACCCCGTTGCGCGCGGGCCGGTTTCCGGTATGCTGCACGGCATATCCACCCCCAGGAGGCCCCATGCCGCAACACCGCCGCTCCGGACGCCCGCTCCCGCCGACTCTCCCGGCAGCCGCCCCGCGCATCCTCGCCACGCGACGCCCGCCAGCCGGGATTGCCGCCGCCCTTGCCCCGTTCGCGCTGGCCGTCATCCTGGCGGTCACGGCCACCCTGACGGGCTGCGGCGAGAAGACGCCGCCCGGCGAAGTGACGGTCATGCGGGCCTGCCGCATCTGCCACGGCACGGACCGCATCTGCGCCGACATCGGCAAGCTGGACCGGGCGGGCTGGGAGAAGACCGTGGACCGCATGATCGCGGGCGGGGCCAACGTCGCGCCCGAGGAACGCGCCGCCGTCATCGACTGGCTGGCCACCCGCAAGCCGGGCGAAAAGCCGTTGTGCCCGTAAGGAACTATCCGGCACCTTCCGGGTGCGTTCCGGAAATCTTCCGGACATCATGCGCCCTGCACGGCCCCTGCCCGCGCAGGGCGGGCCCATGGCGCGCAGCCCCGGCCTACCGTGCCGCCGGACGGCTTCCGGTCCGCCGCCGCTTGGGCGAGAACCACGCGGCCAGCAGGAACAGCGCGCACGACAGCAGCACCACGGCCGCCCCGGCGGGCACGTCCAGATACCAGGCCAGCAGCACGCCCCCCACGCCCGATGCCGCGCCGAACAACCCGGCCAGCACGAACATCCGCCACAGGCTGTAGGTCAGCTGATAGGCGGCGGCCGCCGGGCTGACCAGCAGGCTGTACACCAGCAGGCCGCCCACGCTGGGCAGGCAGGCCGTCACCGTCATCCCGGTCTGTACCAGGATGGCGTAGAACACCGCCGTGGCGGGAATGCCCACGGCGGCAGCCACGGCGCGGTGGCAGGCCACGGCCTGGATTTCCTTGAAGAACAGCGCCACCCCCAGCACGGCGGTGCCCGCCACCCCCGCCAGCAGCCACACGTCGGCCATGCGCACGGTGAGGATGGACCCCCAGAACAGGTTCAGGGCCTCGGTCTTGGGACCGGGCATCAGGCCCATGCACAACACGGCCACGCCGATCATGGCGGAAAACACCACCCCCACCGCCGTGTCCGGTGAAATCTCGCCCTTGTCGGCCAGCGGGCCGATGACCAGCGCGGAGACCATGCTGGCCGCCAGCGCCACGGGCAGCGCGGGCAGGCCGAAGGCAAGGGCCGTCAGCCCCCCGGCAAAGGCCGCGTGGGCCAGGCACACCCCGATGAAGGTCAGGCGCATGAGCACGGCGAACACCCCGGCCACGGAACAGGCCACGCCCGCCAAGGCTCCCGCGGCCAGCGCATGGCGCATGAAGGCGTGGTCCAGCAGCGAAAGGTCCATGCCTCCTCCTAAGGGGCTGTTTCTAAGTTAGGATTTTCGTTCGTTGGCAAGGAAAACAAGCCTGCCATGAGGGAGTATACTCTTATCGTATTCGACCGACATGGCAGGCGAAGTTTGACGCAGCCAACGGGCGAAAGGACCATTTAGAAACAGCCCCTAGAACAGCACCACGGGCCTGCCGTGGTGGTCGATGACCGAAATGGGCGTGCCGTACAGTCGCGTCAGCCGTCCGGCATCCAGGGCCTGGTCCAGCGGCCCGGCCCAGGCGATGCGCCCCCCGGCCATGCAGGCCACCCGGTCCACCGGGGATGGGGGGACCGGCACGTGCCCCTCGCGCAGGGGCGGGGCCAGCGCGTTCAGGTCATGGGTGACCAGGATGGTGGTCAGCGGCGGGCCGCCGTCCGCGCCTCGTTCCCGGTGGATGGCGGACACCAGGGCCATGATGTCCCGCTGGGCGTGCCAGTCCAGCGCAGAGGTGGGTTCGTCCAGCAGCAGGATGTCCGGCTGCTGGGTCAGGGCGCGGGCAATGGCCGCCCGCTGGCGTTCGCCGCCGGAGCACTGTCCGAAGGGACGGCGGGCAAGATGGGCGATGCCGGTGCGTTCCATGTTGGCCAGGGCCAGCGCGCGCAGCGCAGCGCCCGGCCGGCGCAGCAGCCCCAGCCGGCCGTAGCCGCCGGTCATCACCGTTTCCAGCACGCTGATGGGCAGGCGCGGGTCCACGTCGGCCATCTGGGCCACCAGGCCCACCCGGCGGCGCACCCGCCATGCGCCGGGCGCGCGCATGTCCCGCCCCAGCACCACGGCCGTGCCCGAGGCGGGCCGCACCAGGCCGTTGACCAACCCCAACAGGGTGGACTTGCCCGCGCCGTTGGGGCCCACCACGGCCAGGAATTCCCCGGCGGCCACGGCAAGGGCGGGCACCTCCAGAATGGTCCGGCCGCGCGGGGCCACCACCACGTCGCGCAGGGTCACGGCCGCACGGGAGGAGGCCGGGCAAGCGGAATCGGGACCGGCGGGAGCCGCGCCGCAGGAGATGATGCCCGCCGCCATCAGGGTGCGGTCTCCATCGCGGACGTGGGCGCGGACGTGGGCGCGGGCGCTGCGCCGCGCGCCGCCGCCATCACCATGTCGGCATTGCGCCGGAACGACGACTCCCAGTCCGGCGTGTCGGGAAACCCGCCGGGAAAGTTGGTCAGCACCACCAGCCGGGCGTCCATGTCCTCGGCCAGGGCCCGGCCCGCGCCGCCGGTGGATTGCAGGTTGTCCGCCACCAGCGCCGCGCGGGCGGCCTTGCCCGCCGCCACGGTGCGGGCCAGGGCCTCCGCCCCGGTCTCCTCGAAGCGGCCGTAGTCGCCCACCACGCGCAGCCCCAGCCATTCCAGCATGGGCCGTTGCATCACGTCGCCGATGGCCGGAACGCCCGCGATGCCCGACGCCGACGCCAAGGCGCGGACCTCTCCGCCCACGGCACGGGCCCGCGCCGCACGCTCCGCCGCGCGGCGGGAGTACGCCGCCGCCCCGTCCGGGTCCGCCGCCGCCAGCAGTCCGCCCACGGCCATGGCCGCGCGGGCCTGCGCCTCGGGCAGCATCCAGTTGCCGGGGGCCTCGGGCACGCGCACCCTGCCCGCCGCGCCGGGGGCGGTGTCCAGCAGGGCGCGGATGTGCGCCTGCCCGCACTGCCAGTCGTGCAGCAGAATCAGGTCCGCCGTGCCGAAGGCCGTCACGTCCGAGGCGCGCACGTCGTGATGGCCGGGGCAGGCCCCGCCCGGAATGATGGCGCGCACGGACACCCGCCCGCCGCCCACGGCCCGCACCAGGTCTTCGATGAGGGTGGTGCCCGCCAGCACCTGCAACCGCGCGGGGGCCGGATTCCGGGCATCCTGCGCATCCCGCGCCGCGGCGATCCCGCAACCCCATACGCCCCACAGCGCCAGCGCCGCGCAGGCCACGGCCGCGCCCAGCCATGCACGGCGCGACCGCCGCATGTCTCCATATCCCGATTTCATGCGCATCTCCCGCAGTGGTCCTCAATCGCCCTTGGCGAACCGCATCAGACCGTAACGCCGCTCCCCGTCGGTCCAGACCATATCCACGGCGAAGCCTGCCGCCTCGCCCAGCGCCCGCAGGGTGGAAAACCGCTCCTGATGGCCGTGGGCCGACCAATGACGGTGCACCATCCCCACGTCCTCCGGGGTCAGGAAATGCCAGTGTTCCCGGCCCCGCGCGGCCATGCGCGCCAGCATGGCGTCCCGGTCCTCGTCCTCGCCCATGACCGGGTCGTGCGCCAGCACCATGCCGCCGGAAGCCAGCAGGCGATGCGCCGTGCGCAGGAGGTCCGCCTTGAGCGGCGTGGGCAGGTGGTGCAGGAACAACCCCATCCAGATCACGTCCACGTCGCCTTCCGGGCCGGACAACACCACGCGGTAGTCGTCCTCCACCAGGGTCACCGGACAGTCCAGCCCGGACAGGCTCTGGCGCGCGGCTGCCAGGGCGGGTCCGCTGGTGTCCACGCCGGTATAGGCGGCCACGTCCACCCCGGAGAGGGCGCGCGCCATGTCCACGGCCTCGCCGCAGCCCACGTCCAGCAGCCGCAGGGGACGGCCCGCGCCGCGCAACAGGCCGGACGCCACGCCGTACACGGCGGCGTGGTGCATGACGTCGTGCTCCTTCAGCGCCGTGAACACCCGCCGGGCCTCGAAGCCCGCGTCCACGGCATGTGCGTGGGTGGAATGTCCATGCGGGGCGGAAGCGTGCCCTTCCGCGCCGCCGTGGGCCGGATGCTCCGGTTTGCGGGCGCGGGCCACGTACATGCCGGGGCCGTCGGCGATGCTGGCGCCGGTCAGCCCCGCGTCGCGCAGGAGTTGGCGCATGGCGCCGTCGTCGGGCAGGGCGTCCTGCGCCACTGCCGGGTGCCCGCCGTGGTGGCGCGCCAGTTCGGCCCGGCTCAGCAGATGGGCGATGACCACCTCTCCGCCGGGCCGGGTCACCCGGGCCATCTCACGCACGGCGGCGGCCTTGTCCGCGAAGTGGGGAAAGGCGGCAAAGCAGATCACGTGGTCGAACGCGCCGTCGCGCGCCGGAATGCGCATGGCCGTGGCCTGCACGCACAGGCCCCGCGCGCCCGGCTCCTTGCAGCCCGCGCGGCGCACCATCTCGAAGGACACGTCGAAGGACAGGATGCGCCCGGCATCCCCCACGGCCTCGCGCAGGCAGGGAATGAGCACGCCGGTGCCCGTGCCCATGTCCAGCACGCAACTGCCCGGCTTCACCCCGAACCCGCGCGCCAGTCCGGCCAGCCGTTCGCGGGCGGCCGGGGGATAGCAGCGCTCTTCCCAGGTGGCGGCCCGCTCGTCAAAAAACAGGGCACGCGGGTCGCGGCGTTCCGCCGCACCCGCGCCATGTGCCGCATGCGATTCGTGCGATTCCATGCCGGTTCCCGCTCCGTTGCGCCCGCAGGCGCGGTTGCATGTCCGCAGTGCCGGGCGGGGAGCCTGCGGCCCCCGCCCGGCGGGTGTCCATCCATCCGTTGCTAGAACGTCACGCTGGCGCCCACGGTGACGCTGGACCCCGGCATGCGGTAGCCGGGCCGGTACTCGTAGTCCGAGTCGGTGATGTTCTCCAGGGCCAGGAACAGTTCCCCCTCGGTGATGCCCCATTCCCTGTAGTCGAACAGGTAGGCCAGCCGCCCGTTGACCACGTGGTAGGCGTCCACCGTGGCGGTGTTCACCGCGTTGTCGAAGCGCGACTGGCTGCGCACCTGCTCTTCCGTCACGTACTGCGCGTCCAGGCTGAGCCGGAAGTGCTTGAGGAACCGCCAGTTCAGGCCCGCGCTGAAGGTCCATTCCGGGGCGTAGGGCAGGTCGGACGGAAAGGTGTCGAGCCAGGTGGAGCCCACGTACAGCGAAAGGTCCGGCAGGGGGGTGTAGGTGACGGTGGCCTCCACGCCCCGGATCTGGAACGATTCCACGTTCTCGAAGCGCATGCGCGGCGGCGGGGCGTTGCCCACGACGACGTACCGGTCGGATCCGTCCTCCCAGAACGCGGTGACGCCGGCCTTCACCTTGCCCCACAGCTTCTGGCTGATGCCCACCTCGAAATGGTCCACCAGTTCGGGGTCCAGGTTCTTCCAGTCCTCGCGGTAGGGACCGTTGGCGATGCCGGGTATGGAGTTCTGCGAGAACACCGCCACGTCCAGGCCGGGGTAGCTTACCCCGCGCGCGTAACTGGCGTGCAGTTCCGTGTCCTTGTAGCCGAACACCAGTCCGGCGTGGGGCGCGGCCTGGTCGCCGAACTCGTCGTGGGTGTAGTAGCGCATGCCCGCGGACGGAATGGCGAAGAAGTCCCGGCGCGAACCGAACATGTGGCTGACGGCGGCATAGGGCGAGAACAGGACGAAGTCGGTGCGCTCGAACTCGCGCGTGGTGCCGTCGTAGTACTCGAAAATGGATTTGCCGCTCATGATGTCGTAGTCGAAGCCGGTCACCACCTCGCCGCCTTCCCACGCCCGGAACGCCTCGCGGGCGCGCACGCCGTAGGTGTCCCAGTCGCTGATGGTCACGTCGGTGGCCCCCGACTGCCCGGCCCAGTTCACGTAGCCGTTGTTCCAGTACAGCTTCAGGTGGCCGCTGGCCCCGTCGTAGTCGTTGGACAGGGTGATCACGTTGAGCACGTCGTCGGTGGTGAACCGCCCCTCGTTGGTCGTCTCGTCGCGGCTGCCGGGGTCGCGCGCCACGTTGCGACTCATGTTGCCGAACCACGAGACGTTCCAGTTCTCGTACAGGTCGTAGCCCAGACGGGCGAAGTAGTTTTCCAGCTGGCCGTCGGAATGTTCGCGGTGGCCATCGGACAGGCGCAGGCTCTGCCCGAAGTAATAGTCCGCGCCGCCCTGCTTGCCGCCGTGCTCGACCCCCTGGGTGAAGGTGTTGTAGCTGCCGTACGAGCCGAACAGCCGGGTGCGGAAGCCTTCCTCGGTCATGCGCTTGGGAATGACGTCGATGGCCGAGAACCCGTTGCCGAACTCCGTGGGCTGCACGCCCTTGTACACCCGGATGGACTGCGCCGGGTCCATGGGCAGGATGTCCAGCAGGGGGTGGCTGTACACCGGGTTGTAGCGCGGCACGCCGTCGTACAGGGTGGAGATTTCCGCACCGGGGCGGCTGGAACCCATGCCCCGGATGAACACCCCGCCGCCTTCGGCCCCGCCGAACGACCCCACCGGATTGTAGCGCGAAATGTTCACGCCGGGCGTGCGCCGCAGGGCCGAGGCCATGTCCTGCGCGTTGAGGTCGGTGATCTGGTCCTGCGTGACTTCGGTGTACTGGCCGCCGTAGCGGGTGGTTTCGTTGCCCTCGATGATGGGGGTGGAAACCACCACCTCCTCCTCGAGCGTGGCGGCCCCGGCGGCCTCTCCGGCGACGGTCTGCCCGTCCGCCGCACGGGCCGCCCGTGCCCCGGACAGGCCCGGTGCGCCCCATGGCGCGGCCAGCGCCAGCGCCAGAACCCATGCCGCCATCATCCTCCTGCTGCCCATGTTGCCTCCTGCTGCGAGTTGCCCGTACCCCGACGCCGGACGAGGCCGCATCCGGCGCCCCTCGCTCCGGCGCGGCGCGCATCCGCCCGGCCGGGGCATTGCAGTGTGACTTTTTGCGCGAATTCGTGTACTGAAGTTATACTTTATTACAAAACGTAGCACTATCGCTAGAAACTTTTCCATTTTGTGTCAACCAGTAACACGGATCCGGATTGGAAGTCCGGCGGGCCGCACCCCGGTCCACGCCGATTCCGGGCACCTCATCGGCCGTGCCGGATTACCCCCGGGAAAGGAGTCGCACATGCCCGGCCCCGCCGCGCGCACCGCACTGCGCATGGCCCCGCACAGCCCGCCAGCCGCGATGGAGCCCGAACCGGTGAGCGAACCGGTGGGCGAACCGCCCCGGCAGGGCGGTTCGTGGTGGCTGGGGTGGTCGTGCCTGTGCGGGAAGCGCTGGCCGTGCCTGTGGGGTTCGCTGCTGGCGCATGCACTGGCGGCCTTTTTCCTGTTGGCCCTGCCCATGGGGGGTGGCGGCGGTGGCGGCCAGGGAGGCATGGCGTACCTGGAGGTCAGCCTGGCCGGACTTTCCGGCGGAGCGCCGGGAGGCGCCGGGGACGGCCCGGCCACGGGTGAAACGGCGGTGGTGTCCGGCCCGGCTGGCGGCACGACACAACGCCTTGCCCCGGATACCCCGGATGCCCCGCCCGTCCGGACCGGAATCGCACGGGTGGCGCCGAGAAGGACGAAGCCCGAGAAGGGGGATGCCGCGCGGCGCAACGCGGAAGAGCCCCCGGCCCTTCCCGATGCCCGGGGCGCCCGTGCCCCGAAAGCGGAACCTGCCCGGCCGGATGCGCAACGGCCCGCACCGGTGCCCCCCGCCACTCCTGCCGCCGACACCGGGGCACGGGCGGATGCCGCACCCGGCACTGCCGGGGCGGACGGCCTGTCCGGCGTGCATGGGCTGGACGGGGCGTCCACCGGAGCACTTGCCGGAGCATCCGCCGGAACCGGCCCCGGACCCGGCGGCCCGGTGGGAGAATCCGGCGGCGGGCAACCGGGCGCACGGGGAGGAGGCCCCGCCGGGTCCGGCGCATCCGGCGTACCCGGAGCATCCGGCGGCCCCGGCCCGTTCGGCTATGCGGCGCACGACGTGGACGTACGCCCCGCCGTGCGCCACAGGGTGCCCCCGGAATACCCCGACCCGGCCCGGCGCACCGGCACGCAAGGCCGGGTGGTGCTGCGCCTGCTGGTGGACGAACAGGGCCGCGCCCGCCACGTTTCCGTGCTGGAGGCCACGCCCGGCGGCATCTTCGAGCAGTGCGCCATGGACGCCGTGACCCGTTGGACGTTCACCCCCGGCACGCGCGGGGGACGGGCCGTGCCCACCTGGGTGCACCTGCCCCTACGCTTCGACCTGACCTCGCGCTGACACCCGGTACCGGGCAACCTTCCGCCTCCAACGCCGCTGCGCCCCCCGCTTCACGCTCCCCTGTCCGCCTCGCGCCCGGTCCGCCCCCGATCCCCCCGCTCCGACCAGTCCCGACCAGTCCGCAGCCGTCTCCGCCTGCCGGACTCGTCTGCCGGATTCGCCCTCCCCCGCATCATCCCGTTGCATCCGGCGCACGGGCGTGTACAATGGCGGCAATCCCCTTCAACCAAGGAGCAGCCCATGCGCCGTATGCCCACCTTCCGTGGCCGGATGCTGCCAGCCCTGGCCGTGTCCGCCGCCCTTGCCGGTTTCGCCGTATTTGCCGCCGCTTCCGCCATCGCCCAAGACCCGGCCGGGACCGTCATGTCCGCCTGCACCAAGTGTCACAACACCCAGCGCATCTGCGCCAACCTGGGGGCCAAGGACAAGGCCGCCTGGAACACCACCGTCACCCGCATGATGGGCAAGGGCGCGCAGGTCAGCGAGGCCGAAAAGCCCGCCGTGGTGGACTGGCTGGCCGCGCAGCAGCCGGGGGCCAAGCCCGTCTGCCAGTAGCGGCGCCACGCCTGCGGTTCTGAAAGGAAAAGGCGCACCCCGTGCGGGATGCGCCATCCTTTCGTCGTGCCCGCGAACCGGCGCGATGCGCCGTCCATCACGCTTCGATGGGTTCGTCCAGTCCGCCCTGCCCCATCCAGTAGCACAGCAAGGGCGCGGGAATGCGCATGACGCCGCCGTGCCCCGCCAGGGGACCGAAATCCGCCAGTGACTTGGTGACCGCATAGCCGCGTTCGGCCTTGCGTTCGCGCATGAACTCCAGCAGCCCCTGCAACTCGGCGGCCCCGGCGTGTTGCGCCCGGTACTTGACCTCGAAGGGCACGAGCTTGCCCCCCATGTCCGCCACCAGGTCCACTTCCCGGTTCTTCTTGTCGCGCCAGTAGGTGAACCGCACGTCCCGTGCGTAGTACCGGGCAAAAAGGTGCTTGAACACGGCCGTTTCCGTGGCCACGCCCAACGCCACCGGATCGTCGATCAGCCCCTTGCCCTTCAGCAGGGCTGCCGGGGCCAGCGCGGCATCCGCCAGGTACACCTTGTATCTGGCCCGAAGGATATCCTTGCCGTACCCGTGCGGCGGCAGCTTGTAGACAAGGTGCGTGGACTCGAGAAGGTCGATGTACTTCAGCGCCGTGGGGCGCTTGACCTCAAGGTTCTTGCACAGGTTGGGAACATCCAGCAGTCCCCCGTCATGCATGCACAGGTAGAGAAAGGTGTGCTCCAGGTCCAGCACGCGGCGGACCCCGAACAGCACCGTCATGTCCCGCTTGAGCACCTTGTCGATCACGTCCTCGCGCAGCAGGCGTTGCGCCTGCGTCACGCTTTCGACCTGGGCGATCTGCGGAAAGCCCCCGCGCACCAGATAATCGTGGAAATGCCCCACCAGCGGGGCGGCCATCTCGGCGACACGGTAGAACGCGCCCTGGGGCCAGGCGAACGTTTCGCGCAGGCTGCGCAGCGGCGGAATCTCCGAATGGGGGATCCGCTTCAACTGCAAGTACTCGTAGAAGGACAGGGTGGTCAGCTTGATGGTGTGCCAGCGGCCCACGCCGGACTCCTGCCCGGCCTCCAGCAGCGGCAGGGCCGACCCCGTGAACGCGATGCGCCGGTGGCGGAAGAAATCCACCTGATGCTTGACCCAGGTACCCCAGTCCCGGATGAACTGCCCCTCGTCCAGGAACAGGAATTCCGGACCCGGCAGGGCGGGTTCGCGGGCGCGCCAAGCCTCCAGCACGGCCTCGATCCCGGCCAGCTTGAACAGGGGATGGTCGAACGTGGCGTACAGGATGTTGGCCGGGGGGACGCCCCCGGCAATCAGTTCGGCGATGCTTTGCAGCATCAGCGTGGTCTTGCCCACCTGCCGGGCGCCGGACACCAGAACGGCCCGGGGGGCCGGCGGCGCGGCAACCCATGCGTGCAACTCGCGGAATGCCGCCCGGCGCCACGCGGGCAGGTCCGCCACCGGCTCGCCCCGCCACCATGGGTTGAACTGGGCAAGCACCCCGATAAGGTCGTCCTTGGGTATCTTCATGGTCTGAAAAATATCTCCGGACGCAAAATAAGTAAAGTATACATTACTAAAAAACGATCTCGATGTACTTTCCGCTTCAACAGCGTCTTGCGTACGCCGGAACCCCTTGCCGTGCGGCAGCCTCGGGGGGTGGCCCTGCTGGTGGCCGGGCTGCTGCCTGGGTCGCGCGCCTTTCGGAGTGACCGGGCCGGGCGGTGGATTCCGGAGCCCCCCGGCGGCGTGGCCCAGCGCAGCCCAGCTTCCGGCAGTTCCCGGCAGTTTCCG
Source organism: Nitratidesulfovibrio sp. 1201_IL3209 (assembly GCF_036763125.1). Lineage (NCBI taxonomy): Bacteria > Pseudomonadati > Thermodesulfobacteriota > Desulfovibrionia > Desulfovibrionales > Desulfovibrionaceae > Nitratidesulfovibrio > Nitratidesulfovibrio sp. 1201_IL3209. Next base: position 62,928 of record NZ_JBAIYT010000003.1, on the reverse strand, counting down.
CCTGCCCTCCCCACGCCGCATCGTTCCGCCCTGCGCCAACGAAAACGGCGGCACGCTGCCGTGCCGCCGTATGGCGCAATGCCGGGGACGCCCCGTCCCGCCCTCGCGGGCGTGGAACGACGCGCCCGTTTCGTGGCGCGGGGTCACGCGGGCCTAGCCCGCGGCGGCGGCGCCCTTGCTGATCAGGAAGCCCTTGGTGGTGGGGCCGGTGGAGGCCGAGGTGCCCGCGATCTTCGACAGGTAGGTGTCGCCCAGGTTCTTCAGGTGTTCGCCCACGTTGTCGAAGTGGTTGAAATGGACCTGCTCCTCCTCGATGATGGTCTCGAACAGCTTCATGCTGACGCTGTCGCCACATTCGCGACACACCTGAAGGAACTGGTTGTAGGCGTCGATGGTGTCGTCCTCGAGCCCGGCGTCGTAGGGGAAGATGATCCGCACGTCCTGCCCCTTGACCAGGTCGCCCTCGCGCTCGGTGGTGGGCTCGCCGCCCAGTTCCTTGATGCGCTCGGCGAACATTTCGGCGTGGCGCATCTCGTCGATGGCGATCAGCTTCATGTCCGCCGCCAGCGCGCCGTAGTCCATGTTGTCCAGCCCGTAGTGCTGGTTCATGTACTGGGTGATGGCGTTCAGTTCCATGGCGCGCGCCTTGTTCAACACCTCGATGACCTTGGCCTTGCGGGCCTCGCGCGGGGAGGGGGCCGCCGCCGCGGGCTTGGCGGGCTTGGCTTTTGCCGGTTTCGTCGCTTTGTTCATGCGTCCGCTCCTTGTGCTTGAATTTGAGGTGGGGGATTGGCCACCTTGCCTTCCGCATACCACAGGCGCGGCAAAGGTGCATCTATTTCGTGCAGGTGCGGTCCTGCACGATGCCCTGGCGACGGACTTCCCGGCACCCCGCCCCATCGCCCGCCCATCGTCCATCCCATCGTCCACCCGGTCCGCGCGTCATCCGCCGCCGCACCGGCACGGGGCCTTCGGCAACACGATATTTTCATATCGCGCGGCGCGGGTTTTGGCGTATGATGCCCCCACACGACACCTCGCGCCGCATCCGGCGCACCACCCGATCACGGGGAACCGCCATGCCCAGCGTGCATCATTCCGGGTCCGCATCCATTGCAGTCCGGCTTGTCACCCTCGCCCTGGCGGCAGTGCTGTGCGGAGCCGCCGTGCCCGGCGCGGCCGCTCCGTCCGGCGTCCTCCTTCCGGCGTCCGCCGCCACGGTCGCGACCGTCCTCGGAAACATGGCGAACACGGTGACCGCGACCCCAACTGCACACCCCGCCGTGCCGGACATCACCTATCCGCAGGACGCCGCCTCCGGGGTCCTGCCCCCCGCGCCATGGTGGGGGCGGCTCATCGACGATGCCGCGCTGATCTTCCCCGCCGCCGCCCTGCTGCTGTGGCTGGCCCTGCGCCTGCGCCGCGCCCGCCGCGCCCGCCGCGCCCTGAACCGGGCGGAAAACACCCTGCGCGGCATCGTGCAGGTCACCTCGCCGCTGGTGGAGCAGGAATTCTTCCGGATGCTGGTGCAGCAACTGGCCAAGGGCCTTGGCGCGCGCTACGCCCTGGTGGGCGAACTGAACGCACGGGACGAACGGGACGGACTGGCCGGACTGGACGAAACGGACGGACTGGACGAAACGGGAGAAACGGACAACGGCGGCGACACCCTGCGCGTGCTGGCCGCCTGGCTGGGCAGCGCCCCGGCCGAGCCCTTCGACTACGCCCTGCACGGCACCCCCTGCGCGCGGGCCCTCAATTCCCCGGACCTGTGCGTGTACCCCGACGGCGTGCAGGGGGCCTTTCCCGAGGCCGAACTGCATCTCTCGCTGGGCATACGGTCCTACATGGGCCTTGCCCTGCGCGACGCGCACGGCACCCCCCTGGGCGTGCTGGCCGTGTTCCACGACAAGCCCATGGCGCCACCCACCGGCGAGGGCACGGCGCTGATGCGCGTCCTGGCCGGGCGCGCCACGGCGGAACTGGAACGGCTGCGCGCCGGCCGCGCCCTGCGCGAAAGCGAGTCCCGCTACCGGGGGCTGTTCGAGAACAACCACGTGGTGGCCCTGCTCATCGACCCCGCCACCAGGGCCATCCGCGACGCCAGCCCCGCCGCCGCCGCATTCTACGGCTGGCCGCGCGACGTGCTGCGCACCATGCACATCTCGGCCATCAACACCCTGCCGCCCGGCGAGCTGCGCGGCGAGCTTTCCTCGGCCGCGCGGGGCGAGAAACGGCGTTTCCGCTTTCGTCACCGGCTGGCCGACGGCGCCATCCGCGACGTGGAAGCCAACACCGGCACCCTGATGCTGCGCGGCGAGCCCCTGCTGTACTCCATCATCACCGACGTCACCGAGCAGCGCCGGGCCGAAGAAGCCCTGCGCCGCAGCGAACTGCGGCTGCGCATGCTGGTGGAGAGCGCGGGCGACGCCATCTACATCGTGGACGGCGGCGGGCGCATCCTGGACGCCAACCCCGAGGCGGAACACCAGACCGGGCACACCCGCGAACAACTGCTGCGCATGAGCCTGTTCGACATCGACGAACAGCTCGACCAGCGGGTCTTCGCCCGGCTGCGCGCGAAACTGGAGACGGCCCGCAAGGCCACCTTCGAGACCACGCACCGCACGCGCGGCGGCGCGCCGCTGCCGGTGGAGGTGCGCATGGCCCTGATGGAGGAGGAGGAAGGCGAACCGCTGCTGCTGGCCATCGTGCGCGACAGTTCGGCCCGCAAGCGGGCGGAATGCGAACTGCGCTGCGCCAAGGAGGCGGCCGAGGCCGCCAACCGCACCAAAAGCGAGTTCCTGGCCAACATGAGCCACGAGATCCGCACGCCGCTCAACGGCATCATGGGCATGCTGCAACTCTTGCAGGCGGACCCGGCCAAGGCCATGCGCAAGGTGTACGTGGGCGCGGCCACCCAGTCGTGCCGCCGCCTGGGGCTGCTGCTGGGCGATATCCTGGACCTTTCGCGCATCGAGGCGGGCAAGCTGGAACTGCACGACGAGCCGTTCGAGGCGCGGGCCGTGCTGGACGAGGTGCGCGGCCTGTTCGAAGGTCCCGCCGCCGAGCGGGGCCTGACCCTGCGGGTGAGCGTGGACAGGCGCATTCCCCGCCACCTGCGCGGCGACGCCATGCGCCTGCGCCAGGTGCTGTTCAACCTGGTGGGCAACGCGGTGAAGTTCACCGACCACGGCGAGGTGGCCGTGGAGGCGTGGCGGGTGCAGGCCTCGCGCTCGCGGGGATGCCGGGTGCTGTTCACCGTGCGCGACACCGGCATCGGCATTGCCGAAGACCGGCTGAAGGACATCTTCGAGCCGTTCGTGCAGGGCGAGACGGCCTCCACCCGCCGCTACCAGGGCGCGGGGCTGGGGCTGCCCATCGTGCGGCGGCTGGTGCGGCTGATGCGCGGCACCATCGCCGTGGAAAGCACGCCGGACGCGGGCACCGCGTTCAGCGTCAGCCTGCCCTTCCGCTTCGTGAACAAGGTGGAGGAAGCCGTGGCCGGGCCGCCCGCCGCCGACGCCCCGGCCCTGCGCGGCCGGGCCATCCTGCTGGCCGAGGACGACGCGGTGAACCGCCTGGCGGTGACCCGCCTGCTGGAGAGCATGGGCGCGCGGGTGACCACGGCCGACAACGGCGAACGGGCCGTGCAGGCCCTGCTGGCCGACGACTTCGACTGCGTGCTCATGGACATCCAGATGCCCGTCATGGACGGGATGGAGGCCACCCGCCGCCTGCGCGCCCTTGGCCAGGACGGGACCCGGCTCGACCCGCGCACCCTGCGGGCACGCTCGGCAACGCCCGTCATCGCCCTGACCGCCCACGCCATGCGCGGCGACCGCGAACAGTTCCTGGCGGCGGGCATGGACGGCTACCTGACCAAGCCGGTGGAGGCCGCCACCCTGGCCAGCGCCATCGTGCGGGCCATCCGCGAACAGGGCCTGCGGGAACGCGAGCCCGGCCACGCGATGCAGGCAGGCTGAGCGGCAGCTAGAGGTGGTCCAGCAGGTCCAGCGGATGGGCCAGCAGCACGGAAGCGCCGCTCTCGCGCAGTTCCGCCTCTCCCCGGAAGCCCCACAAGCAGCCCACGGCCAGCATGCCCGCGCCGCGCGCGGTGCGCATGTCCACGTTGCTGTCGCCCACGAAGGCCGCGTGCGCCGGGTCCACCCCCAACGCCCGGGCCGTGGCGATGGCCGCGGCGGGGTCGGGCTTGCGCGGCACGCCGGGGCGCGCCCCGGCCACCACGGCGAACGGGCCCAGCGGTCCGTCATCCGGGGCACCGTCAGGGGCGCAATCCGGGGCACCGCCTGGGGCATCACCCCCGCCGCTGCCCGCGCCATCGAAGAAGCTGCCCACCATCAGGCGGGTGAAGGCGTGCGGCTTGTTGGACAGCACGCCCAGCGGCAGCCCAGCGGGGGCCAGCGCGGCCAGCAGTTCGCGGATGCCGGGATAGGGCGCGCTCTTGGCCGACCAGCGCGCGCCGTATTCGTCGCGCATGCGGGCCACCAGGGCGGCCACGGCGGTCTCCGTGGCGACGCCGGGCGGGATGTCCGGCGGCAGTGCGCGCCGGAACAGGGTTTCCACCCCGTCGCCCACGAACTGGCGGTAGGCGTCCACGGGATGGGCGGAAAAGCCCTGCGCCAGCAGGCAAGCGTTGGCCGCGTCGGCCAGGTCTTCCAGCGTGTCCAGCAGGGTGCCGTCAAGGTCGAAGATGATGGCGTGTATGGGCATGGACCTCACCTACCGCGTCCGGCAGGCACTGTACAGGATGCGGACGCTCCTCCCCCGCCGGACGCCGGATTCCTTGCTGCCGTGTAAAAAAAGCTGACACCTCGCCCCGGTCCCACGCCCGGCAGACCGACCGTAATCTACCGCAACCGGCAGATGGCGCCCGCAACAACAATATCTGGCTGTTTTTCAAGATAAAATTCTTCAAGACTCCAGGGCTCCGCCCGTAACCGTCCCACCGCAATGCGTTGTCCTTTCACGCGGGCCGCACGGACCGCAGCGCCGCCAGGTCGCGCCGGTGGCCGGTTGGCGGGCTGCCGCCAGGATTCCGGACAGCCGCGCCGTCCCGTCCGTGCGCGTTCCGCAACATGCCCTGCTCCCCCGCTGTCCCGCACCACATAAAACAAACTATCTCAGCATATTATCACATAATATCCGCATTCGTTCCTTTTGGCACAACCGTTGCTACTTCCGGCTCGTCCCATTGCGCCGCGAGGGGTGCACGGGGGCGGAGGCTGGGTAACGGGTATGCATCACGCATCGAGTTTCACGGAGGAACCGGAATGAGCTTTCCAAGACAAGTCTTCGAATTCCTGAAGGCTGGCTCCATCGCCCACGCGCAGTGGGATATCGAGGTGTCCACGTCCATCATCAAGAACAGGAAGAAACTGATCATCCTCGGCATCCTGCTGCTGCCGATCCTGATGTTCAGCTTCGCCGAGGCGAACTCCATGCTGGGCAGCAAGACCGCCTACGCTCCGGCGTTCTACTCCACCAAGATATTCCTGGTGTCCATCGCGGTGGGTCTGGCCGCGGGCCTGATCACCGGCTGCATCGGCGCGGGCGGGGGCTTCATCATCACCCCGGCGCTGATGGCCGCGGGGGTCAAGGGCATCCTTGCCGTGGGCACGGACCTGTTCCACATCTTCGCCAAGGCCATCATGGGCACCACGGTGCACAAGAAGCTGGGCAACGTGTCGGTGAAGCTGGCCATCGCCTTCCTGATCGGTTCGGGCGGGGGCACCTTCATCGGCGGGGCCATCAACAAGGGCCTGTACAACACCGACCCCCTGCTGTCGGAACTGTTCATTAGTTCCATCTACGCGGTGCTGCTGGGCTTCCTGGGCTTCTACGCCCTGTTCGACTTCCTGAAGGCCAGCAAGGCCGGCGGCGGCGGCGACGCCCACGGCGGCAGCAGCGGCGCCACGGGCCTGTCCGTCAAGTTGCAGGCCATGAACATGCCGCCCATGATCACCTTCGACGAAGACCTCGTGCCCGGCGGCCGCCGCATTTCCGGCTGGATCGTCGCCGCGGGCGGCATGGTGGTGGGCATCCTGGCCGCCATCATGGGCGTGGGCGGCGGCTTCGTCACCTTCCCCATGTTCGTGTACATCTTCGGCGTGTCGTCCATGACCACCGTGGGCACCGACATCCTGCAGATCATCTTCACCGCCGGTCTCGGCGCCATCGCCCAGTACGCCATCTACGGCTACGTGTTCTACACCCTGGCCATGGGCATGCTCATCGGCTCGCTGCTGGGCATCCAGGTCGGCGCGCTGACCACCAAGGTGGTCAAGGGCATTCACATCCGCGGCTTCTACGCCATCTCGATCATCGCGGGCTTCATCAACCGCGCCGCCACCCTGCCCAAGAAACTGGTGGAACTGGAAGTGATCTCCCTGTCCAAGGACCTGGTGGGCAACATCGAATTCGTGGGCAACATCATCTTCTGGGTGGTGGTGGCCTTCTTCGGCGTCTGGGTGTTCGGCAAGTTCTTCGCCAACATCGGCAAGCTGAGAGCGGAGGCGTAACATGCTTATCCACAGCAAGAGCAGTTTCATGAAGGGCCTTCTGCTGATGGCCTCCTTCTGCGCGGTCTTCTTCATGATCTTCATGCCGCTCTTTCCCGGTGACGGCGGCAAGGCCCTGAACGGCCTGGAATACTCGGACGACCTGTTCAACAAGCTGTCCAAGGGCTCGTCCTACTTCATCCCCGAAACCCAGAAGCGCGTCGAACCGCTGAAGGGCAAGGTCGTCGAAGTGGCCTACCCCTCCAAGAAGGCTGACGACGCCGCCAAGGTGTTCGCCGCCGTGGGCGTGACCGCCACCGCCGAAGGCTCCACCCTGAAGGTGCAGGGCGACCTGGGCGCGCTGCTCGCCGCCGCCGTGGCCGACTCCGACGCCATGTACAAGAACGACGGCAAGGCCGTTTCCGCACGCTACGCGGGCATGGACCACATGACGGTCATGGAGGCCTGGTGGGAAGGGCTGAACCCCATGATCAAGGCGCTGCAGAAGAACAAGATGGTGGAAGAAGCCGGCGTCGTGGACTCCGTGCTGAAGCGCGCCGTGGAAACCGGCTACAACTTCTACGGCATCCCGGCCGCCAAGGTCATGGACAAGCTGGGCGTGATGATCGGCCTGCTGGTCTTCTATGTGCTGTATACCGTGTGGTACGGCTTCGCCATCTTCGAACTGTTCGACGGCATCGGCCTGACCATGAAGAAGTCCAAGATCAAGCAGGAAGCATAGCGCGCGCCGCCCCGGCGCCGCAGGCTTCCGCCTGACGGCATGACCACCACGGCCCCTTCGCCACCCGGCGGAGGGGCCGTTTCTTTTCCGCGTTCGCGCGGGAAAAGATTCTTCGCGGCATCCACCTGTTGCGGGATGGGCGATTCATGGTATGGTGGCCGTACTCGCCCGCATTTCCGGCCCGGCCGGATTCTCCGCTCTTTCCACGCGCGCATGCGGGCTTCGGCATCCGGTCCCCACGGGGCCGCCACGCGCCCCGTTTCGCCGCACCGCCTCCTCCGGCATTTCCCGGTCACCTCCGGAGAGCCCGGCGCGGTCCACCTTCATCCGCAAGGAGAACGCCATGCCGTCCAATTTCACCCGTCGCTGTTTCATGTCCCTGTGCGCCTCGGCCACCCTGGTGGCCGCAGGCACCCGCCTGCTCGGTCCCTCGGTGGCCCACGCCGCCGACGCCCCCGACGCCTTCCCCATGCCGCCGCTGCCCTACCCCGAAAACGGGCTGGAACCCGCCATCAGCGCGCGCACCATCTCGTTCCACTACGGCAAGCATACCGCCGCCTACTACGCCAACATGAACAAGGCCGTGGCAGGCACCCCGCTGGCCTCCATGAAGCTGGAGGAAGTGGTCAAGTCCGTGGCAGGCGACCCGGCCAAGGCCGGGCTGTTCAACAACGCCGCCCAGTCCTGGAACCACACCTTCTACTGGGCGGGCATGAAGCCCGGCGGCGGCGGCACGCCCCCCGCCAAGGTGGCCGACGCCCTGTCCGCCGCCTTCGGCTCCGTGGACGCCTGCGTGGCCCAGCTTTCCGACGCCGCCAAGACCCAGTTCGCCAGCGGCTGGGCCTGGCTGGTCAAGGGCCGCGAAAACGGCAAGGACGTGCTCAAGGTGCTGAAGACCGGCAACGCCGACAACCCCATGACCCAGGGCTATACCCCCATCCTCACCATCGACGTGTGGGAACACGCCTACTATCTGGACTACCAGAACAAGCGCCCCGACTACGTCCAGGCCTTCTTCGACAAGCTGGTGAACTGGGACGAGGTGGCCAAGCGGTTGTAGATGACCGGCTGTTCCAAGATTTTTTAAGAATGAATCGGGGAGGGGACCTTTTGCGGCAGCCGTTAGGTGAGCGCGAAGCGCGAACCTTACGGATGGCGACCGCAAGCGAAAAAAGGTCTCCCTCCCCGAACCCCACCCCCCCAAACTTTTTGTTAGGGGGGATCTTTTTTATACGCGATGCCCCTACGTAGCCATGGCGTAACATAAGCACCCAACTGGAACTCCAAGGCCCTACCCAATTGAAAAGTTTTGGAAGATAGGGGTCCGGGGAAAGAAACCTTTTCACGCGTTGCGGACTCCATCCGTAAGGTTCGCGCTTCGCGCTCACCTAACGGCTGCCGCAAAAGGTTTCTTTCCCCGGTTACTTCTTTCATCAAACTCTTCAGTAGATGAGACTACCCCGCAACAGGCGCAATCCTCGCCATGTCGGCGGCGATGCGGTCGCGGATGGGGCCGAACACGCGTTCGTTGTGGGCCACCATGTCGATCTGGCGGGTGTGGATGAGCAGGTAGCCCACGCCGCGCACCAGGGTGAGGATGCGTTCCTTGGGCAGTCCTTCGAGGGAGGCGAACAGGGCGTCGTCCTTGACGTCGGCGCGGAAGCCGCGCGCTTCCAGCACTTCGCCCACGAAGCGGGCGCGCAGGGTGCGGCGTTCGGAACTGGCGGCGCCGCCCTTGAACTGGAAGGTCACGTAGTTCTCGTGCGGGTTGTCGGCGGCCATGGCTTCCACGGTGCAGAAGTGGTAGCCGAAGCGCGCCTGAAGATTGCAGTAGTCGCGCGAGATCATGAGAAAGTTACGGTTGGCCAGGGTGGTGGCGGCGGTGGGTTCCAGGTCCGGGTTCACGGTGGATTCCATCATGACGGACAGGAACCCGCGCGCGTCGGTGGCGGGCGGCCCGGCCCAGGGCACGGCGGTCATGCCGTCCCACAGGGCCAGCATGGGGGCGGAGGCGATGTCGGCCAGGTCCACCACGGGGCCGGGCACGGGCTTGCGGAAGCCGCCGTCGATGTCCAGCAGCCAGTACTGCAATTTGGTGCCGTTGACCCGCAGCTGCTTGCCCAGGCGCTGGGCACCGGGACCGGTGCCCATGGAACCGATGGGATCGGACGCGCCGAACAACACCTCCACGGACTTTTCGTGGCAGAAGCGGGTGATGTCGTGCAGGGTGCGGCAGTGGGCCGGGGCGAATTGCGGCGATTCCGGGTCCAGCAGGTGCAGCGGCAGGACGAGCCGCGCGGCCGCGGCCAGCGCGGAGTGCACGGGGCTGCCCTCCATGAGGTTGCGGCGCGGGGCGTGGCCCAGAAGTTCCTCGATGCGGCCGGGGTGCACGCGGCGGTTGTCCGCGTCCACGGTGACGATGCCCGCGTGCTCCAGAAGTTCGGCGGCGCGGGGCAGGCCGAACAGGGCGGGCACGCCGTATTCGCGGGCCACGCTGGCCAGATGCCCGGCGGCGCCGCCCGCCTCGGCCACCACGGCCGAGGCGCGGGACAGCAGCGGCGCCCAGCGCGGCAGGGCCCGCTCGATGACCAGCACCCCGCCGTCGGGGAAAGACAACAAATCCATGTCCTTGCGCACCACGTGGGCCAGGCCCGCGCCCGCGCCGGGGCTGACCGGGGTGCCGCCCAGCAGGAGCACCGGCGGACCGGATTCGGCGCAGCCGTAGCCGCCTTGCAGGGGGCCGGGCTCGGCCGCCGCGCCATCGCCAGCGCCGCCCGCGCCGTCCACGCTCTTGCCCGGCGCGCATTCGCCCTCGGGCAGTTCGTCGTGGCGCGCCTCGCGCAGGGGGCGGCTTTGCAGGATGGTCAGCACGCCCTCGGGGCACACCGCCCATTCGATGTCCTGCGGCTCGCCGTAGAACACCTCGAACCCGGCGGCCAGAGAGGCGATTTCCAGGGCGCGGGCGTCGTCGATGCACGGGGCGTCCACCATGTCGGCGGGCATGTCCTCCAGCCGCACGCCCTCGATGGGGTCGCGCACGAAGCGCTGGGGCTTGGCCGCGATCTGCCGCTGCGCCACCTGCATGGGCACCTCGCGCGAGACCACGAACACGTCGGGGCTGAAACTGCCGTCCACCACGGCCTTGGGCAGGCCGGGCACGGCGTTGATGACCACGGTGTTGTCGCGCAGGTCCAGCGGGTTGCGGCTGTAGGCAACGCCCCCCGCCACCGCGTCCACCATGACCAGGCAGCCCACGCACATGGGCACGTCCTCGTCGGGGATGCCGCGCGCCAGGCGGTAGGTCATGGCGGTGACGCCGTACTTGCTGGCCACGATGTCCTTGAAGGTGTCCAGCACGTCCTCGGGCGGCACGTTGAGTTCGGAGCGGTACTGCCCGGCAAAGGAGGCGTCCAGCGAATCCTCGCCCACGGCGCTGGAGCGCACGGCGAAGCGCACCTCCGCACCCGCGCAGGCGCTGGTGCCGGGATGGGGGGAATGCAGCGGCCCGGCCAGGCGTTCCACCTGCGCGGTGATGGCCGCGGCCAGGTCGTCGGGCACGGGCGCGGCCAGGATGAGCTGCTGGATGGACGCGGACAGGGCGAACACCTCGTCCAGGCGGGTGGCGTCGGCGGCCTGGATGCGCCGGTCGATCTCCTCCTGCAGGCCGCCCGCCTCCATGAAGCGCTGGTAGCCGCTGGCCGTGACCACGAAGCCGTCGGGCACGGTGATGCCGAGGCGGCGGCGGATTTCGCCCAGGTTGGCCATCTTGCCGCCGGTCTGGTCGGCCAGGTCCACGCCGGTGGCGGCAATGGGCAGCACCAGCGGCCCGCCGCCCGCGCGCACGTGGGGGGCCACCACGGCCTCGATGCCGGTGCGGATCTCGTCGAACTTCGTTTCCAGTTCGGGCCAGCGGTTGTCGGACAGCGCGTTGAGGTGCCGCACGATCTGGAACACGCTGGCGCACGCGCGGGTGCAGGCCCCGCGCACGTAGGTCATGCCGAAGGGGCGCACCCCGCGCAGGGCCTCCTCCATATCGGCCATGATCTCGAGGGCGCTCTTGTTGGCGGACAGCAGCAGACGGAAGCGCGAGCAGCGCTCGCGGTACAGCGCGCGCAGCCGTTCGGTTTCGGCGTCGGACACGCCGCCGTCCCGCGCAGGTGCGTCCTGCCGCCGGAACAACGTGCCGAGTTTGTGGAAAAAGCCGCCCATGTGCTATCCGCTGTCGTGTCCGTCGTGGTGTCCGCCGCCGTGTCCACGCCCCGTTCAGGCGTGGCGCACGGCCTCGCCCAGCTTGAAGATCAGTTCGTTGATGGCCACGGGCTTCAGCATGTAGTCGAACGCGCCCAGTTCCATGCCCGTCAGCGCCGCGCCCAGGCTGGCATGCCCGGTCAGCAGCACCACCGGCACCTCGGGCCGCAGGGCCTTGATACGCCGCAACGTCTCCAGCCCGTCCATGCCCGGCATCTTCACGTCCAGCACCACGGCGTCGTAGACGCCCTGCTCCACGCGCGCCACCGCGTCCGCGCCGTTGTCCGCCGTGTCCACCTCCATGCCGCGCCGCGCAAGCCGCTTGTGCATGAGGTCCAGGAATTCCGTCTCGTCATCCACGATGAGAATCTTCATGTCGTGGCCCTTTTTCGAAGATTTTCGGGGGAAGGGACCCTTTGAAAAGGGTCCCCTTCCCCCGGCCCCCATCCCCCCAAACTTTTCATTCGGGGTGGGGGAGGGGCCGAGGGCACCGTACCCCTCCATAGCAGGGGTGCAGGGGGCGAAGCTCCCTGCCCGCCGGAGGCGTACAAGAAACAGCTGCCGTTACCGCAAGTTGAGCAGGGTATCCTGCGTGAAGGCGGGCGGCGCGGTGGGCAGGAGCACGGTGAAGGTGGCTCCGTTGCCGGGGGTGCTTTCCGCCACGATGCGGCCGCCGAGTTTTTCCATGATCGAGTAGCAGATGGCCAGGCCGAGGCCGGTGCCTTCGCCTGCCTTCTTGGTGGTGTAGAACGGGTCGAAGATGTGTTCGAGCACGTCGGGGGCGATGCCGCCGCCGGTGTCGGTGACGGCCACGAACACCTCGTGGCCGCTTTCGGTGGCGCCGGTGCGCACGGTGATGGCGCCGCCCTGGCCCACGGCGTCGATGGCGTTGTCCAGCACGTTCAGGATCACCTGCTGCACCTGGGCGGTGTCGGTGGTGATGGCGGGCAGTTCGGCGTCGAAGTCCTTGTGGATGGTGATGGAGCGGTGCAGGGCTTCACTTTCCAGGAACTTCACGGTCTGCTCGGTCAGCACGTTGAGCGGCACGTCTTCCTGCATGGGTTCCATGCGGCGGCCAAAGCCCAGCATGCGGTGGGTGATGCCCTTGGCCCGGTCCACGTGCTGTTCGATCTTGTTGGCGGCTTCCTCGATTTCGGCGTGGTGGGCCATGCGCGCGGCGTCTTCCTCGGACAGCAGGTCGCGGATCCACCCGGCGTTCTCGCGGATGAGCATGAGCGGGTTGTTCACCTCGTGCGCCACGCCGGCGGCCAGCTTGCCGAGGGCGGCCATCTTGCTGGACTGCATGAGCGAGGCGTCGAGCATGGCCTGCCTGCGGTCGGCCTCGATGACCTTGTCCACGATGACCCGGGTGGTGAAGAAGGTGCCCAGGCAGATGACCACGGCCCCGCCCAGCAGGAACAGCACCACGATGAGCTGGGTGTGCACCAGCGGCGAAAGGGGTTCGCGCGGGTCGTCCATGACCACCAGCAGCCAGGGCATGTTCTCGAGCCAGGTCATGCCGGTGACCATGGGGCGGCCTTCGGTGTTGGCGATGGTGTCCACCACCACCCCGCGCTTGGCCCTGTCGGGCATGGTCATGCGCAGGCCGGGCCGGGTCATGATGGCGCCGTTGTTGCGCGAATCGGATTGCAGGGTGCCGTCGGTGCCCAGCAGGAAGGCGTCGCTGTTGGTGCCGGAGTAGGCGCGGTGCAGCATGGCGCTGACCGCGGCGGAATCGATGGTGGCCCGCAATATCCAGGCCCGGCCGTTCTCGCGGCGCATGACCGCGATGATGAAGTGCGGAAAGCGGCGGAACCCGGTGAACACGTCGCTGACGTACTGACCCTTCAGCATCACCTCGTGGAACCACGGCTCGTCGCGGTAGTTGGCCGCCTCCAGCGAGTACGGCCCCACGTAGGCCACGTGTTCGCCCTGGTCGTTGATGACCCCGATGTCCACGTAGGAGCGGGCGTTGGACTGGATGACCCCGAAGATGGTGCCCAGTTGGGCGGGGTCGGACAGTTCGCGGAACGAGTGGGTCCAGGCCAGGCTCTTGATCTGCGAGACGCGTTCGGCCAGGAAGGTGTCCAGCGCGCGGCGCTTGCTTTCGGTCACCGCCTCGATGCCCGAGACCATGCGTTCGTGGTAGGTCTTGGAAAACTGGAGATGGATGAAGAAGCCCAGCGCGAAGAGCGGCACGAGCGAAAAGGCGAGCATGGCGAAGGTGAGCCTGCGCCGCAGCCTGGTGTATCCGCCGATGTCCATCCAGCCTCCGTGGGCGGGCCGCCCCCGCGAAAGGGGCGCCCGGAAAAAGGCCGCCTCGGGCGAGGGGTCTGGGGGCGGGGAAGGGAACCGTCGCCTGACGGCGGGTGATGCCTCGGCCACGGCGCGAAAACGTTGCGCGCGCGGCACATTCGTTTCGGTGGCGGCACGTCGGCACGCCGGGGCGGCAACCCCTCTCCCCCGGCGGCACATTTGTGGAACACGGGCCGCGCGGGGGTCACCCCATGTGCGACAATTACCCGATCATCCAGCATTTTACAATCGCAAGGAGCGTCCGGACCGCGGAACGGGGAAACATCCGTTTCGCGCCCCGCCCGTTTCCGCCCCTCGGCCGGGGCCGCGCCCGGTGACGGCGGATCAGACCGGGGCGGCCGGGTCCACGGCCCGGCGCGGGCGCGCGGCTTCAACAGACGCGGCCTGATCGGCCTCTTCCAGCAGGCGGCGGCAGTCGGCCAGCATGGCCGCGCGCCGCTCGTCCAGTTGCGGGCCGTCGTTCATGATCATGTCCAGCTGGCGGGTGTGGATGGTCATGTACCCGGCCACCAGCAGCATGCGCAGGGCCTGCGCCTCGGGCAGGTTCTCGATGCGGGCCGACAGCGCGTCGCGCCGCACGGTGCAGGCGAAGCCGAATTCCTTCAGCAGCCCGGCCACGAATTCCACCCGGCGCACCCGGCGCTCGATGTTGGCGGCCCCGCCGCGCAACTGGAAGACCACGTAGTTCTCGGGGGTGCGTTCGCCCACCAGCGATTCCACGGCCACGAAATGGAACCCGAAGCGCGAGTGCAGGCTGCAGTAATTGCGCGAAACCATGAAGTAGTTGCGCTCGGTGAAGAACGCGGTCTGGGCCGCCGGGTCCAGATGCGGATTGGCCGTGGCCTCGAACATCACCGAGAGGAAACCCTTGGCGTCCACCGGCGGCGGCCCCTGCCACGGCACGGCGTTCATGCCGCGCCACAGGGCGCGCATGGGCACCGAGGCGATGCGCGCGATGGGCACCAGCGGGCCGTTGACCTCGCCGTCGAAGCCGTCGTCCAGGTTGACCACCCAGAACTGCTTGGGCACGTCGCACTGCAACTGCTTGACCCGCTGCGGCGCGTGGCGCTGCTGCGAGCCGAAGCGGAACATCTCGGCCACGGCCTTTTCGTGGCAGAACCGCCCAAGATCATGGAAGGTGCGGCAGTTGGCCGACTTGAAGTCGGGCGAGTCCGGGTCCAGGGTCAGGGGCAGCATGTGGTGGGCGGCGGCGTCCAGGGCCTGGAGCACCGGGCTGCCGGGCATGAAGTTGCATTCCGGCGGGGCCGATTCGACGAAGGCGTCGACGCGGCCGGGGTAGATCACGCCCACGTCGCCGTGCACGGTGACCACCGCCCCCTGCTCCAGCAGGTCCAGCGGGCTGCCCTGCCGGAACGGCCCGAACACGGCGGGCTTGCCGAATTCGCGGGCCACGGCGGCCAACTGGCTGGAGATGCGGCCCCGCTCGGCCACCACGGCCCCGGCGCGGTCCAGCAGCATGCCCCATTCGGCCAGGTCGCGTTGCACCACCAGCACCGCGCCGTCCGGGAAGGAGCGCACGTCGTCGCGTTCACGCACGATGTGCACCGGCCCGGCCACCACGCCCGGCCCGGCGGTGACCCCGCCGTCCAGCAGGGCCGGGGGCGGACATTCGGTCTGGGCGGCGTCCTCGGCCTCCGATTCCGCGTAGCTTTCCGGCAGGTGCGCGCGCGGCGCGGGCAGCGGCCGGGCATGCAGCAGCGAGACGGAGCCGTCCGGCTCCAGCAGCCAGTCGATCTCCTGGGGCAGGCCGTAGCGCTCCTCCACGGCCAGGGCCAGTTCGGCCACGGCCCGGGCCTCCGTGTCATCCAGAACCGGCAGCACCGGCAGCGCCAGCCCGGCGTCCGCGCCAGTTCCGGAGGCGATGCTGCGCAGCCGCACCGAGCCGCCCGCGCGGCACACGTGGTAGGCGTCCACGTCGTGCGCGCCGTCCTCCACGGCCTCGGACAGGCCGCGCGCGGCGAACACGTGCACCGAGGTGTCGCGGGCGTGCAGGGGGTTGCCGGTGTAGGCGATGCCCCCGGCCACGGGATCTTCCACGGCAAAGCAGCCCACGCACACGCAGGTGCCCGCGTCGCGCAGGCCCCGGTTGCGGCGGTAGGCGATGGCCTGGGGCGAATACTTCAGGGCCAGGGTGGCGCGCAGGGCTTCCAGCACCCGCTGCCGGTCGGGCGGGGCCTCGGGGCCGGAACCTTCTTCGAACAGGGGAATGGACGGCCCCCACAGGGTCATGCCGCCCGCGTCGTCGTCGCCACCTTCCCCCGCGCCAGTGGACCCCTGCGGCCACACCCGGCCGCGCAGCAGCAGGCGCATGTTGCGTCCCCGCGCGCCGGGACGGGCGGCCACGCGGGTCCGCAGGGCGGACAGGGCGTCCATCAGGGCGTCGGCCACCTCGCCGGGCACCTCGGCCGCCAGGATCAGCCCGGCGATGGAGGGCGAAAGGTCCATCAGGTTGTCCGGCCGGATGCCGCCCGATGCCTGCACCCGCCGCCCGATCTCCTCTTGCAGGCCCTGATGGCGGAACAGCCGTTGGCAGGCGGCGGCGGTGACGATGAACCCGTCGGGCACGCTGGATGTACCCCCGCCGCCGCGCGGGGCCAGGGCGTCCCGCAGCCCCCCCAGGCGGGTCAGGGCCGGGTCGGCAAGGTCGGGCTGGGCAAGGTCCGGATGGCCGAATGGCAGGGCAAGGGGGCCGTCCATGGTGGCCGGACGGCCGTAGACGATGGCCGAGACCTCGGCCTGGATGGCGTCGAAGCGGGCGGAAAGCTCGGGGTAGCGGCCGGGGGCCAGTTCATCCAGCTGGCGGATGCACTGGAAGACCTGGGTGGTGATGCGGGTGCACAGCGAGCGCACCGTCTGCATGCCGAAGGGATGGACGCAGCACAGGGCCAGTTCCATCTCGGTCATCACTTCCTGGAGCTTGGCCCAGGCGTTGAGCACCAGCTTGAAGCGGTGATGGCGCGCCGCGAAGGCCTCTTCGGCGGCGGCGCGTTCCTCGTCCCGCCGCTTGCGGCGGAAGGGCAGCCAGCAGAACAGCCCCATGGCGTTTTCCCGGGTCGGAGTATGGTTTGGACGGACCCTGCGGCCGCGCGGCCCTCAGGGGGTGTTTCCAGATCAGGTTTCTTGCCCGGAAACGATCCCTACGCCCCGCCGCGCCCCCGCGCCGCCGCCCTGCGGTCGAGCTGGCCCTGGGTGTAGGCGTCCTCTATCTTGAACAGCAGTTCGTCGAAATCCGTGGGCTTCATCAGGTAGCCGAAGGCGCCCAGGCGCATGCCCTCCACCGCCACCTCCATGTCGGCGTGGCCGGAGAGCATGATCACCTCCACCCCCGGAAATTCGGTGCGGATGCGCTCCAGCGCGCGCATGCCGCCCATGCCGGGCATCTTCACGTCCATGACCACCACGTCGGCCCCCTGGCGGGCCAGGTGTTCCAGCGCTTCTTCGCCGCTGGCCGCCCGCGCGGCCGGAAAGCCGCGCTTGCCCAGGCGCAGGGCCAGCATTTCGGTGCTTTCGGGCTCGTCGTCCACCAGCAGGATGCGCGGCAGGGATCTGCCGGTGCCGGATTGGGCGTCACCGGATGCAGCGTCTGATGTCGGCGTGTCGGTCATGGGGCCTCCCGGCGTCAGGGTGGCGGGTCCTGGCCTCCGTGTATTGTGGAGGGGGCAGGGGGCTGGTCCGCCCTGCCTTCCTACCGCTCTTTGGCATGGGCCACAAGGTGGCTGGACACACGACAGCGGCCCTCTCTCCCCGGCAGACCACGCCCCGGCCCGTCTCGTTGTTCCCGCGCGCGAATTGGGCTAGAACCGCCCCTGACCCACTGACACAACGGACACCACAACCTCACATTCGGCCCACGGATTCGCCATGGTGAACTGGAGACTGCCCAGGGTGGTGCGCTTCCGCCCCAGCCTGCGCGTACGCATCGGCCTGCTGCTGGCCGCGCTGGCGGCCACGTCCATGGCCGCCGCCGCGCTGCCGCTGCTCATGGCCAGCGGGCGGCTGTCGCTGCCCACGCCCTTCGGCACCTGGACGGCGGACCCGGCCACCGACGCCCTGGGGCTGATGCTGCTGGTCCTGTTCCTGGCCGGGCTGCTGGCCGTGGTGGTGTTCCGCCAGGTGCTGGGGCCCATCCGCCGCCTGGCCCTGGAAGGGCTGGAAGACGCCGAAGCCTACGGCAACGAGGTGGAAGTGCTGGACCGCCGCCTGCGCCACCTGCTGGACACCATGCACCGCACCCAGGTGCAGTTGGAGGAAAGCCACGAAACCCTGCGCCAGACCGAAAAGCTGGCCCTGGTGGGCAAGCTGGCGGCCGGGGTGGCCCATTCCATCCGCAACCCGCTGACCTCGGTGAAGCTGCGCCTGTTCGCGCTGGAACGCAGCCTGAAGCTGGGGCCGGACCAGCAGGACCAGCGGGAGGACTTCGAGGTCATCGCCGCCGAAATCCGCCACCTGGACGCCATCGTCACCAACTTTCTGGAATTCTCGCGCCGCCCGCGCCTGCGCATGCAGCCGGTGAGCCCGTCCGACGTGGTGGACATGACCCTGCAACTGCTCAAGCACCGCATAGAGTCGTTCAACGTGGCGGTTTCCGTGCACCGGGCCGAACGCCTGCCCGAGGTGGACGGCGACGCGGAGCAGCTCAAGGAAGCGCTGGTCAACCTCATCCTGAACGCGTGCGAGGCCATGGGCTACGACGGCACGCTGGACATCACGGAAGAAAAGGGCATCATCAATCCGCTGGGCCGGGCCGTGGTCATCCGCATCGCGGACAGCGGCCCCGGCGTGCCCCAGCACATCCGCGAGGAAGTGTTCCAGCCGTTCTTCAGCACCAAGGAAGAAGGCACCGGCCTCGGCCTGCCCATCGCCCGGCGCATCTTCGAGGAGCACGGCGGCTGGCTGCACCTGCACTCGGCGCACGGCAAGGGGGCCACCTTCGTCATCGTGCTGCCCGCCCGCAAGGACGACTCATGGCTAAGATCCTGATCGTCGACGACGAACTGCAACTGCGCCAGAGCTTCCAGCGCCTGCTGGCCGGCGAGGGGCACGACGTGCGCGCCGCATCCACCGGCGAGCAGGGGCTGAAGCTGGTGCGCGAGGAGTTGCCCGACCTCGTGATCATGGACGTGCGCATGCCGGGCATGGACGGCCTGACCGCCCTGCGCGCCATGCGCGAGATAGACGCCCGCCTGCCGGTGGTCATCATGACCGCCTATTCCACCACCGAGACCGCCATCGAGGCCACCAAGATGGGGGCCTTCGACTACATCCTGAAGCCATTCGAGATTCCGGACATCCTGGCGCTCATCGAGCAGGCCGTGGAGGCGGGCCGCCGCATGCGCGCCCGCGTGGACATGATGGCCGACGGCGCGGACGGCGAAGGCGGCGGGCAGGACCCGCTGGGCGAAGCCCTGGTGGGCACCGGCCGGGCCATGCACCAGGTGTACAAGGCCATCGGCCGGGCCGCGCCCACCGACGCCCTGGTGCTGGTGCGGGGCGAATCGGGCACCGGCAAGGAACTGGTGGCCCGCGCCGTGTACCAGCACAGCCTGCGCGGCCAGAAGCCGTTCCTGGTCATCAACTGCGTGGCCATTCCGGACACGTTGCTGGAAAGCGAGTTGTTCGGCTACGAGAAGGGAGCCTTCACCGGGGCCACCAACCGCCGGGTGGGCAAGATAGAGCAGGCCAACGGCGGCACCGTGTTCCTGGACGAAATAGGCGACATGCCGCTGGGCATCCAGGCCAAGCTGCTGCGCCTGTTGCAGGAAAAGCAGATCGAACGGCTGGGCGGCCGCCAGCCCATACCCGTGGACGTGCGCATCATCGCGGCCACCAACACCGACCTGGAAGCCGCCGTGGCCGACGGGCGCTTCCGCGAGGACCTCTACTACCGGCTGAAGGTGGTCACCCTGTGGCTGCCCCCCCTGCGCGAGCGCAGCGAGGACATCCCCCCGCTGGCCCGGTATTTCCTGGCCCGCTTCTCGCGCGAGATGGACATGCCGAACCCCGGCATCACCCCCGAGGCCCTGGCCTATCTGGAAGCGCAACCGTGGCCGGGCAACGTGCGCGAACTGGGCAACACCATCCAGAAGGCGCTGGTGTTCAGCCGGGGCGGGCCGCTGGGCGAGCCGGACCTGAAGCAGGCCCTGGAGGCCAGCCGGGGCATCCGGCCCGGCAGCGAAGGCCCGGCCTGCGACCTTTCGCTGGCCGCCGACCAGACCATGCAGGAGCTTATCCGCCGCACGCTGAGCGAAAGCGACGGCGACAACGTGTTCGACGCGCTGATGGACCACGTGGGGCGGCTGGTGGTGCGCGAAGCGCTGCACCTTACCGGGGGCAACCGCACCCGTGCCGCGCGCCTGCTGGGGCTTTCGCGCCCCACCCTGCTGGCCAAGATAGAAAAGTACGGGCTGCGCATAGAGACGCAGGTTTCCTGAGCCGGAGGAAGATGCGCCGGGGCCGGACGGAACTGGACGGAACTGGGCAGAACTGGGCAGAACTGGTCTGAACTAGGCTGAACCGGGCTGAACTGGGCTGAATTGGGCACGGCCCGCGAGCCGGGGCCGGAAAACGACGCGGCCCGCTCCGCAGGCGGCGGAACGGGCTGGTTGGGCGCACTCTCAGCCTCTTGTGCTGTGCCCGTTTCTCGGATAGTTGCAGGGCACGGGCCAAGACTGATATCTTATATTTATTGCAAGACCCGCCACCCAACCCGGGGGCCGATCGCTCCCGAGACTACAAACAAAGACACATGCCTGTAAAGCCCGCCTTTCACCCTCTCTACCAGCAGGTCAAGGAATCGCTGATCCGCCGCATCGCCATCGGCGAATGGGCGCCGGGCACCTTCCTGCCCAGCGAACCGGCCCTGGCCGAAGAATACGGCGTCAGCCACGGCACCCTGCGCAAGGCGCTGAACGAGCTGACCGCCGAGCGGCGCGTGGTGCGCTATCAGGGCAAGGGCACGGCCGTGGCCACCTTCGACGCGGACGAGGCGTTGTTCCGCTTCTTCCGCATCGTCAGCTGCGAGGACAGGCGCACCCTGCCCATCTCGGAAGTGTACAGCGCAACCCCGGCCAACGCCGACGCCGAAGAGGCGGCGGCCCTGGACATTCCCGTGGGCGCGCCGGTGTTCCGCATCGAACGCGTGCGCTCGCTGGACGGCGTGCCGCTGCTCAACGAAAGCATCTCGCTGAACTGCGCGCGCATGCCCGGCATCGAGGCCATTCCGCACAACGCGCTGCCCAACACCCTGTACGATTTCTTCCAGAAGCGGTTCAACGTGACCATCGCCAAGGCGGATGAAAGCATCACCGCCGTGGCCGCCGACAGGACCGATTCCCAGCGCCTGGGCGTGTCCGTGGGGCACCCGCTGCTGGCAATCCGCCGCGTGGCCATGGACATCGAGGACAACCCGGTGGAACTGCGCCACACCCGTTGCGTGACCGCCAACTTCCACTACCGCACCAAGCTTTCGTAGCCGCGCGGGCCGCCGCCCGGCGCCGCGTGAAAGGGCCTTCCCGCCGGGGAAGGCCCTTTTGCGTTTCCCCGCGTAGCGGGGGTGCACCGCCGGGATGGACTGTTCACGAGTAACGGGCGTTAGGGGCTGTTTTCAACCCTGAATGGCTCTAGACCATGCCGGCGCGCTGCAACAACTCCTCGTGCAGAGGCCGGGGCACGGGCACCCCTTCGCGCAGGGCGCGGCGCTGCAATTCGAACCGCCGGGCGCCGGGCAGGCGGGTGCCCGGCTGGTCCAGCACGTGGCCCAGCAGGGCGGCGGCCCGTTCGGCGAAATCGGCGCCGAAGGCTTGCGGCGAAAGCAGCACCATGCACTGTCCGGTGCGCGGCGGGCCGCCTTCGGCGTCCAGGAACGACGTGGCCTCGAAGGCGTGGTTGCTGCCGGTGAGCGACGCGGACAGCAGTTCCACCATCAGCGCCAGGGCCGCCCCCTTGGCCCCGCCGAAGGGCAGCAGCATGCCGCCCAGCGCCACGGCCGGGTCGGTGGTGGGCCTGCCGTCGGCGGCCACGGCCCAGCCCTCGGGGATGGGACGGCCCACGCGGGCCGCGTCCACGATGCGCCCGCGCGCCACGGTGCTCAGCGAAAGGTCCAGTACCAGCGGGTCGGGCCTGTCCGCGCCGGAGCCGTCGGGGGAGTCGGGGGAGTCGGGAGCGCCGGTTCCCTCCCCCCTGCCGGGCAGGGCCACCGGCGGGCAGGCGAAGGCCACCGGGTTGGTGCCGAACGAGGCGCGGTTGCCGCCCCACGGGGCCATGGCCGCCGGGGTGTTGGCGAACAGCAGCGCCACCAGCCCCTGCCGGGCCGCCCGTTCCACGTGCAGCCCGCCCACGCCGCAATGGTGCGAGTCGGTCACGCCCATGACCGCGCAGCCCATCCGCTTGGCCAGAGGCACGGCCACGGCCAGCCCGGCGTCGATGGCCGGGTAGGCGAAGCCGCACGCGGCGTCCACGCGCACCACCGCCGGAAACGGCGTTTCCACGCGCGGCACGGCGTCGCCGCGCACCTTGCCCACCGCCGCCTGGTCCACGTACTGCGGCAGGCGCGACATCCCGTGCGAGGGGATGCCCATGCACTCGGCCGCCACCAGCGCGTCGGCCACGCTGGCCGCGGCGTCGGGGCGCACGCCCACCCGTTCCAGCGCGGCGCGGCACAGTGTTGCGAGGTCTTCGGGCCTGACGATGACTGCCATGGTTGCTCCCGGGGCCAAGGCCCCCTGTGTTGTTATGTGCGCAGCCGGTGCAACGCCTGCTCCAGTTGCGCGGCCATTTCCGACAGTTCGCGGATGGCCACGGCCGACTGCTGCATGCCGCCCGCCGTTTCCGCCGCGATGTCGCTGACCGACTGCACGGTGCGTCCGATCTGCTCGCTGGCGGCGGACTGCTGCTCCGCCGCCGTGGCAATGCCGTTGACCTGCGCGGCGGAGTCGCCCACGATGCGCACGATGGCGTCCAGCGCCTGGCCCGATTCGCGGGCGGACCGGGTGGCCTCGCCCACGGCGGCCACGGAGTGCTCCACCGCGTCCACGTTGCGCCGGGCCACGTCCTGGATGCCGCGCACGCTGCCGCCCACTTCCGCCGTGGCCTGCATGGTGCGCTCGGCCAGCTTGCGCACCTCGTCGGCCACCACGGCGAAGCCCCGCCCGGCGTCCCCGGCGC
The DNA here is from genome assembly GCF_036763125.1 of Nitratidesulfovibrio sp. 1201_IL3209. NCBI lineage: Bacteria > Pseudomonadati > Thermodesulfobacteriota > Desulfovibrionia > Desulfovibrionales > Desulfovibrionaceae > Nitratidesulfovibrio > Nitratidesulfovibrio sp. 1201_IL3209. The sequence continues at coordinate 39,918 of NZ_JBAIYT010000003.1, read as the reverse complement.
GGGCCGCCTCGATGGCCGCGTTCAGCGCCAGCAGGTTGGTCTGGTCCGCGATGTCGGCGATCATCTCCATGACCTTGCCGATGGCCTCTGCCTTGACGCCCAGTTCCTGCATGTTGCGGCGCACCGCGTCGGAGCCATCCGCCACCTTCTCGATGGCGGCGACGGTGCGGGCCACCACCTGCGCGCCCTCTTCCGCGTTGCGGCGCGAATCGTCGGACCCGCGGCTGGTGGCGGCGGCGCTGGCGGCCACCTCGGCCACGGCCGCGTTCATCTGGGTGATGGCGGCCAGGGTTTCGGCCATGCGCTGCTGCTGCACCTCGGCCCCCGCGCCCACCTGTTCGGCCTGGGCGGCCAGTTCTTCCGCGGCGGCGGCGATGCGCGCGGAAATGGCGTGGGCTTCGTCCGCCACCGAAAGCATGGTCCTGTTGGCCGATTCCACGCCCGTGCGGGCCTCGTCCGCCTGCTGCATGGCCAGGCGGGCCCGCTCCGACTCCTCGCGCGCCCGGCGCGATTCCTCTTCGGCGCTGGCAAGGTGGGCCTTCAGCGATTCCACCATGTCCACGATGTGGCCGTACACGCCCGTGTGCGGGCTGCCGTCGTCAATGGCGTAGTCGCCCTCGGTGACCCGACGGGCGATGTCGGCCAGTTCGCCGGGATCCTTGCCCAACTGGCGCACGGTGCCGCGCGGCAGGGCCACGGCGATGCACGCCCCGATGACCATGGCGGCCAGGGCCACCCCGGCCAGCAGCCAGGTGGCGGTGCGCACCGAGGCGTCGGACGCCGCCGAGGCATGTTGCAGCGCCTCGGACGCGGCGGCCTGGGTGGCGGCCACCACCTGCTGCTGGCGGTCCAGGGCCTCGTACTTGGCCAGCATCTGGCGCGAGAATATGCCGAACAGGCCGGAATAGTTGCCCACGTAGCCCACGAGTTCCTGCACGGCGTCCTGGGACGGCTCATCCGGCTGGGCGTCGCGCGCCGCCTGGAAGGACTTGCGGGCTTCGGTCAGCCTGGCGCGGATGGCCGTGCGCAACTCCTCTGTGGGTGTTTCCAGAAACTGCCCGGTCAGCACGCGCACCTCGGCGAAGGCGGCGGCCCCGGCGTGCAGCATCCGGTACCCCTCCAGACGCCCCGCGTCGGGAGCCGCCTGCAACGCGCCGCCAAGCCTGCCGTCCAGCGCGGCTACGGCCTCCACCACCTTGGCGGCGTTGGCGCCGATGCGCTGTTGCATGGCGATGGCCTCGTTCTGCGAGTTCACCAACTGGGCGAAGGCGGTCTTGAAATTTTCCAGGTTTTCCAGCAGCCCGTTGCCGTCGGCCCGCATCCAGTCATGCGCAAGGCCGACGCCCGCCGCCTCGATGACGGCGCGGGCGTCGTCCAGGCCCTTGTCCGTGGCCGCCGCGTGGGCCTGGTCGCCGCGCAGCATGAAGCGCCCCATGGACGCCTCCGCCGACGAAAGATGGCGCATGGCCGTTTCTATGGACGTGGAATAGTTGCCGTAGGCGACCATTTCGTGCATTCCCCGCCAGCCTATGGCGCCCACGATGGCCGTCAACGACAGCACGGCCATGAATCCGAGATAGAGTTTGGTTTTCAGGAGCATGCCGCCCTCCGGAGCGTGTCTGGTGTTCTGCCTGCCGGCCAGAGGAGCATGCCCGCGCGTTCCGGCGCGGCCCGCTCCTGCTTCGGATACGTTCCCCCCTCGTCTCGCCGCCGTCCCTCCCCGGACACGGCTTCATGCCGCCTCACCCCACCCGGTTGCCGCGTTTCCCCCCGCGGCACCGGGCACGTCCTTGCGGCCGCATGCCCCCCGGCAGCCCGGCCGCCACACCCTTCGGCGCGCGCCCCATCCGCCCCCCTTGCGGAGTGGCGGGCGGGGCATCCGGTGCGTGCCGTCCGCCGCATGGCGGAAGCGCACCGGATGCCCCGCCCGCCGTTCCAGGAGGAGACGGGCACGCTCTCGCCGGTTATTTCCTGTAGAAGAACGACGAGTTGGCGCTTTTCACCACGGCCACGCGCGGGTTCTTCATTCCGGCCAGCCAGCCGTCCACGGTCTGCTGCATGTCGCCGGGCACCAGATGGCATTCGCGCATCCGGTCCGGGTCCAGGTCGGAATGCACCACCACGTCGAAGCGGGTGGTGGACCGCGCGAACAGGAAGCCCTTGTGCGCGCCCATGCGGAACGCCCCGGACTCGAAGTCCTTCTTCAGCGAATGCGCGCAGGGAAAGCGCCGCACGTAGTCGTGGTACACCTCGTCCCCGATGCCCTGGCCGCACTCGGCCACCAGCAGCACCCTGGCCCCCGGCGCGGCGCACTGCACCGCCGTGTTCAGCCCCTTCTGGGCCTGGTACAGGCAGATGTCCTTGGGCGCGCCCCCGCACGAGGCGATGACGATGTCGTACGGCTCGTCGTAGGCCAGCCCGTACACCCCGGCCGTGACCTTGGCCGCGGCGCGCATGACCAGCGGGGGCCAGCCCGCCAGCACCGCCACCGGGCGCTTGGCCGCGTCCAGCACCACGTTGACGGCCAGGGCCACCCCGGCCAGTTCGCCCGCCTCGTCCAGGTCGAGGCGCACGGGGTTGTTCTCTATGGCGCCCACGGTGGCGGCCGGGTCGCGCATCAGGCGGTGGTTGGCCTCGATCATGGCGGCCGAGGCGCAGCCGATGGCCACGCCCTTGGCCCCGCCGGTGAAGCCCACGAACTGGTGCGCGTCCACCATGCCGATGACGATCTTCAGGTCCGCCGCGCCGTAGGCGGCGTTGACCTCCACCGGGGTGCCGCGCGTGGTGGCGCCGAAGCGGGCCAGCGGCGAATGCTCGGCGTCGTGGGCCACCACGCGGCAGCCCCGCAGGTCCTCGGGCAGCACGCGGGCAAGCTGGGCCTCGTCCGCCGGGGGATGCAGGCCGCCGCCCACCACCACCACGACGTCCTGCGGCTTCAGCGCGGGATACGCGGCGAACAGCCTGTCCAGCACCGGCGGCAGCAGCAACCGCACCGGCACGGGGCGCGTTTCGTCGGGCACGGCGATGGCCACGGAGCGCGGGGCCGGGCGGTCCTCCAGCCGGGGGCAGCCCAGCGGGTCGTCCAGGGTTGCATGCAGGGCGGCCAGGGGATCGGCCAACGGCTCCACGGGGTTCGGCTCGAACACGTCCACGTGGATGTCCTCGGGCAGTTCCAGGGGCACGTGGCCGTGCCCGTACTTCAGGTCGATGCGCATGAAACGGAACCTCTTGCGGGTGGTATCGACAACGGAAACGGATGCCCCCCGCCGCACGCAACCCTTCCGGGAATGCGCACGACGGGGGGACGGAGCGAACGGCGCCGTGCGGCAGGTGCGCTTAGAACAGCATGCCTTCCGGAGTGGGAACGCCCAACAGCATCGCGAACCCTATCCAGACGGACAGGCACAGCACCACGGTGAACGCGGCGGAGGCCAGCGCCTTTCTGCGCGTACCGCGACTGGCGTCGCCCAGCACCATGGACATGCCGAACAGGTACAGGGCGGAGGCAAGGTAGAAGCCCAGCAGGGGGATGATGGCGACATAGGCGATGGCCCCGGCCGAGATGATGCCCACCCGGCCCACGGCCACGGGTTCGTCGTCCTGCGGCGCGTCCCCGCCCTTGCGGCCCTTCAGCATGCCAAGGCCGCACAGGTAGATGCCGCCAAGCGCCATGAAGATGACGAGCATCCGGGGAAACAGCAGGCTGACACCTTCAAGGTCGCCGCTCTGGGCGTGGAACACGCCGGCCATGACCAGTACGGCGAGACCGGATGCGATGTCGGCAACGCTGCTACGCATGGGTGGAGTCCTCCTTGGGCTGCGGCACGTCGCAACCGCAGTCGCGGCGCTTGCGCTTCCAGTCCAGCAGGAAGGGCGTGGCCAGGGAAAGCAGGGTGAGCAGGATGAGCAGGATGGCGATGGGGCTTTCAAGGAACACGTTGATCACCGATCCGCCCGATGCCTTGGACAGGTGCACGCACTTGCCCAGGTTCTCCTCGATCATGGGGCCAAGGATGATGCCGAGAGCCATGGCCCCGGTGTCCAGCCCCACCCGGCCCGAGAAGTAGCCCAGGAAGCCGAAGACGATGACGATCCACACGTCCAGCATGCTGTTGCGGATGGCGTACGAGCCGATGACCGACAGCACCACGATGGCGATGGCCACGAAGGTCAGGCGGATGCTGAGCAGCCTGGTCATGATGCGGGCCAGCAGCAGGCCGATGGGGATCATCAGCAGGTTCACGGCGAACTGCGACATGATGAAGGTGTAGGCCAGGTCGCCCGTGGCGGTGAACACCTTGAAGCCGGGCTGGATGCCCTTGGCCAGCAGCGCGCCCAGGATGACCGCCGCCACCGCGCTGCCCGGAATGCCCAGGGTCAGCATGGGGATGAGCGAGCCGCCGATGACCGCGTTGTTGGCGCTTTCGCTGGCGGCCACGCCCTCGATCACGCCCTTGCCGTAGCGTTCGGGATTCTTGTCCCAGCGCTTGGACTCGTTGTAGGCGATGATGGAGGCGATCTCGCCGCCCGCGCCGGGCAGCATGCCCACCAGGCCGCCGATGAGCGACGAACGCATCAGGATGACCTTGCAGCGGCCCGCCAGGGCGCGCAGCACTTCGCGGAAGGCCCCCGGAGTGGGCCTGTACTCGGCGATGTACGGCTTGTAGCTGCCGATCAGGTACAGCACCTGCGAGAAGGAGAACAGGCCGATCATGGCCGGGATGACCTCGATGCCCTGCACCAGCGGGTAGTACCCGAAGGTGAAGCGCGGCACGCCGGCGTTGGGATCGATGCCCACGGTGGACACCAGAAGGCCCATGGCGCCCGACAGCAGGCCCTTGACCATGTTGCCCGACGACATGACCGCGATGGTGGACAGGCCGAAGATGCACAGCCAGAAATTCTCCGGGCCGCCGAACTGCAAGGCGACCCGGGCCAGCGGCGCGGCCAGGAACAGCAACAGCACGGTGCCGACGATGCCGCCGAAGGCGGACGAAAGCAGGGAGGTGATCAGGCCGATGTCGGCGCGGCCGGCCTGACACAGGGGCCAGCCGTCGAAGGTGGTGGCCACGGAAGAGGGGGTGCCCGGCGTGCAGATCAGGCAGGCGGAGTTGGCCCCGCCGTAGATGGCCCCCGCGTAGATGGCGCCCAGCATGATCAGGCCGCTGGTGGCGTCCATGGCGAAGGTGGCCGGCACCATGAGGGCGACGCCCATGGTGGCGGTAAGGCCCGGCAGGGCCCCCACGATGATGCCCCCCGTCAGCCCCGCGACCATCAGCAGGATGTTCAGCGGCTCGAACAGGTGCCCGATGGCCGGTCCGATAAATTCCATCATCATGAAGCTCCTTGGTACGGGCCGGGGAGGGATGGCACCCCCTCCCCGGCGGTATCAGGACCGCCTACTTCAGCAGGCCGGCCTTTTGCAGCATGGTTCTGGCGAACTCGTTCTGGGTCCGGACGTACGCCGCAAAGGTGTCGCCATCCATGTACTCGGTGGGCTGGCCCGCCTTCTTCATGTCGGCGATGTATTCGGGGTCGTCGCAGATCTTCTTGAAGGTTTCGCGCAGGTAGTCCAGCTGGGCCTTGTCGATGCCCTTGGGGGCGACGTAGGCGCGGCGGATGTCGGACACCACGTCGAAGCCCTGTTCGCGCAGGGTGGCCACGTCGGGCAGGAAGTCGTTGCGCTTTTCGCCGGCCAGGCCGAGCACGGTCATTTCCTCCAGGCTGCGCATGACATCGTTCAGGTTGCCGAACATGACGTCGATCTCGCCGCCCAGCAGGGCCGCGTTCTGGTCGGCGGCGCCCTTGTAGAACACTTCGGTGACGGGAAAGTCGAACTTGCCCTTCACGTCGAGGAACATCAGGTGATGGCCGCTGTTGGGGCCCACCAGGCCCACCTTGAGTTTGCCGGGGTTGGCCTTGGCGAACTCGAAGACGTCCTTCACGGACTTGAGCTTGCTGTCGTTACGCACGACCACGGCCTGCGGGTCGTTCACGACCTGGCAGATGTAGGCGTAGCTATCGATGGAGAACATGGCCTTCTGGACCATGGGCTGCAACACCAGGTGCGGAATGTTGATGCCGCCGATGGTATAGCCGTCGGGACGGGCGTTGGCGATCTCGCCGAAGCCGATGGCGCCGCCGGCGCCGGGCTTGTAGACGAACACCCACTGCTGGTCGGAGTACTTGTTCCAGTACTTCTGCATGATGCGGGCCTGCACGTCGCTGGACCCGCCCGCCGTGAAGGCGATGATCATGTTGATGGGCTTGTCGGGATACTTGGCGTAGGCATCGCCGGCAACCGCGAGGCCGAGGACGAGCAGCGCCGCAAGGGCCAGCCGCGCAAGGAAACGCACTTTCATGTAGGGCTCCTTTTTCGGTCTTTGAGTTCAAGGCACCTGTCGATGCTCCCCCTCGGGGGGAGCGAAATTCTGGCAGCGCCCGTACGAACCGGCCCCACGAAAGGCGGGGGTGAGTGGCGGCGGTCCCCATGCATGCATACGCCGCTACGCCGTCCCGCAGGATCACGCCCGTGGCGGTCCCGCCCCTTGCTGGTTCGCTGTCAAGCAATTCTCCCGATCACTACGCGCGCTACCTGTGGTGGTCATGGTCTCGCTGTCCCGCCCCGGCGTGCCACCGACCGGGGCGGGACGCCCCCTCCGCGACCGTCGCGGAGGGGGTGGCGAAGACTAGGCGCTTTCGTACAGACGGGTGAGCACGAACTCGCGGTGGCCCAGCACTTCGGCGGCGGTGTTGCGGCCGTTGGCGGTGCGGATGGCCATTTCCACCAGCTTGTCGCCGGCGCCGTCCATGGTCAGCTCCTTGCGCAGGATGCCGGAGACGTCCACGTCGATGTGCTCGCTCATGGTGCGCACCGTGCGCGGGTTGGCGCACAGCTTCACCACGGGCAGGATCGGGTTGCCGATGACGTTGCCCTGCCCGGTGGGGAACAGGTGCACCACGTACCCGGCGGCCGCGCACAGGGTGACCATTTCCGCCGCGGCGGACGAGGAGTCCATGAACCACAGGCCGGGGCCGGTGGGGGCTTCGGCCTTGTCCAGGCAGCCCACCACGGGGGCCTTGCGGCCGATCTTCTGGATGTTGCCCAGCGCCTTTTCCTCGATGGTGGTCAGGCCGCCCTCGATGTTGCCCTTGGTGGGCTGCGAGTCGGAAAGGTCGCTGGTCTTGTGGTCGTCCACCAGCTTGGCGTAGCGGTCGAAGAAGAACTGGAACTGCTTGCGCACCTCGTCGTTGGCACAGCGCGCAGCCACCAGGTGTTCGCCGCCGGTCAGTTCGGTGGTTTCACCGAACAGCAGGGTGCAGCCCTGGTCGTACAGCTTGTCGAAGGCGTTGCCCACGGTGGGGTTGGAGGCGATGCCCGAGGTGGTGTCCGACTCGCCGCACTTGGTGGACACCCACAGGTCGCTCACCGGGCATTCCACGCGCTGCAACTCGGAGGCCCAGTGCATGAATTCCTTGGCCTTGCGCGAGGCGTTGCAGATGGTGTTGTGGTCGCCGTTCTGCTCGATGGAGAAGCCCGCCACCGGCTTGCCGGTCTTGGCGATGCCTTCCACGATGCGGTTGGTCCACTGCGGCTCGATGCCGATGACCACCACCGCGGCCACGTTGGGGTTGCTGCCCACGCCGATCAGGGTGCGGAAGTGCAGCTCCAGGTCTTCACCGAACTGCAGGCGGCCGTAAGGATGCGGCAGGGCCATGGTGCCCTTGACGTTGTTGGCCACCGCTTCCGACGCGGCGTTGGAAAGGTCGTCCAGGGGCAGGATGATCACGTGGTTGCGCACGCCGACGCGGCCGTTTTCGCGGCGGTAGCCGAAGAAGGTATTCGCGGTCATGTTCCTACCACCTCTTGGTCTTGACGTTGTGGACGTGCAGGTGTTCGCCCTGCTTGATGGGAGCGATGACCTTGCCGATGTCGGTGCCGTACTTGATCACGGTGTCACCCACGGACAGGTCCTTCAGGGCCAGCTTGTGGCCGATGGGAATATCGTTGAGCACCTTGAAGGTGATGGTCTTGTCCTCTGCCATCACCCAGCCGGTCAGGTCCTGGCCGGCCTTGACGCCTTCGACAACCACGACGCCGACGGAATCGCCGTCTTCGTGCACCAGAAATTGGATCGACATGGAGTTCCTCCTTGGGGAGCGTTGTTGGAAACATGCGTATGATGTCTTATGCAAGACTGTCAACGTGAAACTTGAACCTTTTTGCCCAAGCCGGGCGACTTCACGCCAACATGGCACAACACTTCATGTTTTTTATGTCTCCCCCGGCCCTCTCTCCGACAGGTTGGGGGTGGCGCTCCATATCGTATTTTTCAATACGCTGATATTCTTCATATTACCAAAAGTGATTGTGTGCTCGGTGAAATAAAGAACGATGCGGTACCCTCGAATATCGTGCCAACTGGTTAAACAATCAATATTGGGTGCTTGCAGTGAGCCGGTTCTGCCGGGCCGGGTGACCGCTGCGGCCCATGTGCTTTTTCTCCCATACGCCGTTGCCGTCCGGGAAATGCACATCGACCTATCCGGACGATTACCATCCACATGAACAGTCTGCACCACCAAATTTACGCCGCCTGTCACAATGGTACATCGGTATTGCGGCGTATTGATTGCCATATCGAGAGCGCGGCCCTCTTTTGGGGCGGGTGTTTTTTGCGCGCACGCAAAAACGGGACGCGGACCCGTTTCCGGGTCCGCGTCCGCAAGGGGCGCCGCGCGTCAGGCGGTGCGCGCGGCGATGGGGAGGATGGTATGCAGAGAACAAGGGGTGGCCCCCTGCGCCCCCATGCATCAGTCGGGGATCGAGGCGGATGCGCGGTGAGAGCACCGGCCGGAGTTCGGCCGGAACCCGGCGCGGGGCCGTGAGATATCAGGGTGGCGGCACACGGACGCGGGACATGCCGGCATGGGCTTGCGCTCCCCGTCGGCCGGCGGCGTCCGCGTGCCGCCCAATTGGCGTCCCCATGGCGGCGGTGCGCAGCCGCCATGGGGACACGCTTCTGAGACTAGGCGCTTTCGTACAGGCGGGTGAGCACGAACTCGCGGTGGCCCAGCACTTCGGCGGCGGTGTTACGGCCGTTGGCAGTGCGGATGGCCATTTCCACCAGCTTGTCGCCGGCGCCGTCCATGGTCAGTTCCTTGCGCAGGATGCCGGAGACGTCCACGTCGATGTGCTCGCTCATGGTGCGCACCGTGCGCGGGTTGGCGCACAGCTTCACCACGGGCAGGATCGGGTTGCCGATGACGTTGCCCTGCCCGGTGGGGAACAGGTGCACCACGTACCCGGCGGCCGCGCACAGGGTGACCATTTCCGCCGCGGCGGACGAGGAATCCATGAACCACAGGCCGGGGCCGGTGGGGGCTTCGGCCTTGTCCAGGCAGCCCACCACGGGGGCCTTGCGGCCGATCTTCTGGATGTTGCCCAGCGCCTTTTCCTCGATGGTGGTCAGGCCGCCCTCGATGTTGCCCTTGGTGGGCTGCGAGTCGGAAAGGTCGCTGGTCTTGTGGTCGTCCACCAGCTTGGCGTAGCGGTCGAAGAAGAACTGGAACTGCTTGCGCACTTCGTCGTTGGCACAGCGCGCAGCCACCAGGTGTTCGCCGCCGGTCAGTTCGGTGGTTTCACCGAACAGCAGGGTGCAGCCCTGATCGTACAGCTTGTCGAAGGCGTTGCCCACGGTGGGGTTGGAGGCGATGCCCGAGGTGGTGTCCGACTCGCCGCACTTGGTGGACACCCACAGGTCGCTGACGGGGCATTCCACGCGCTGCAACTCGGAGGCCCAGTGCATGAATTCCTTGGCCTTGCGCGAGGCGTTGCAGATGGTGTTGTGGTCGCCGTTCTGCTCGATGGAGAAGCCCGCCACCGGCTTGCCGGTCTTGGCGATGCCTTCCACGATGCGGTTGGTCCACTGCGGCTCGATGCCGATGACCACCACCGCGGCCACGTTGGGGTTGCTGCCCACGCCGATCAGGGTGCGGAAGTGCAGTTCCAGGTCTTCACCGAACTGCAGGCGGCCATAGGGGTGCGGCAGGGCCATGGTGCCCTTGACGTTGTTGGCCACCGCTTCCGACGCGGCGTTGGAAAGGTCGTCCAGGGGCAGGATGATCACGTGGTTGCGCACGCCGACGCGGCCGTTTTCGCGGCGGTAGCCGAAGAAGGTATTCGCGGTCATGTTCCTACCACCTCTTGGTCTTGACGTTGTGGACGTGCAGGTGTTCGCCCTGCTTGATGGGAGCGACGGCCTTGCCGATGTCGGTGCCGTACTTGATCACGGTGTCACCCGCGGACAGGGCCTTCAGGGCCAGCTTGTGACCGATGGGAATATCGTTGAGCACCTTGAAGGTGATGGTCTTGTCCTCTGCCATCACCCAGCCGGTCAGATCCTGGCCGGCCTTGACGCCTTCGACAACCACGACGCCGACGGAATCGCCGTCTTCGTGCACCAGAAATTGGATCGACATGGAGTTCCTCCTTGGGGAGCGTTGTTGGAAACATGTGTATGATGTCTTATGCAAGACTGTCAATGCGAAAAAGGACTCCCCTTCGTCTTTCCTTCGGTTTTACGTAGTACTATGCTGGTATTGCAGCGTTATTTTAAAATTTACCCGCCGTGCCTACAAAACAGGGCGCCCCGCCGTATTCCGGCGGAGCGCCCTGCACTGGCGCTGCGGCATGCGGCATGGCGCCGGGAAGGCAACGCCCCGGCATGGCCCAAGGCCGGAACGGACGGCGACAGGCAGCGACAGACAACAGCCGGGGCTTCCCCCTACCCGGCCTGGGCCAGGATCAGTTCCACCTCGTCCACCGAAAGTCCGGTGGACCGGGCGATCTGTTCCAGGCTGCGGCCCTTGCGGTGGCCGTTCAGGATCACCTCGCGCAGGAACTGCGGCGAACGGCTGATGCCCTCGGCCTGCTCCAGCAGGCGGCGCAGGGCGTCCGCCCTTTCCTCCAGCCGCCGGTCCAGATGACGCAACTGCTCCTGCCGCTGGGCAAAGGTGGCCACCAGTTCCTGTTCCAGTTCGGCGTTCTGGCGCAGCCGGTCCAGCAGTTGCGCCTGGTTGGCCTGCAGGCGGTTGAGCAACGCCTCGGACCTGCGCAGCCGCAGGAAGAACACCAGCAGCACGCCAAGCAGCGCCACTTCCACCACGCTGACGAGAATGATGATCCACAGGGATATGGTCATGAAGGTTCCGGTTGGGGTTGCCGCCGCATGGCCCGGTCGCGGAGGGGCGTGCGGTCAGACCTTGATGTTCAGGATGTTGCCGGACCACGGATCGTCGTCGGAGTCGGGAGTGTCGTCGTCCTCCTGCGCGGTGCGGGCCTTGCGCCGGGCCAGCAGCAGGGCGCGGCGGCGCTGGCGGTTGCGCTCGCGCTCGTCCACCACCGCGGCCTTATCGCTTTCGCCGGTCTTCTGGACCTGCGAACGGTCGTGCTGCAACGCCTGGGCGGCGGCCTGCTGGGCGGCCGCCTGGGCCATTTCCGGGTGGGCCTGCGCCTCGTGGACCACGCGTTCGGCGTGGCCCATCTGGGCGATGACGACGGGAAGCGTCGGGTCTACGGACACGGCGGATCCTCCATCGCCGCACGGGTTCCCGCACGACGCCCCTGCGCGGGGTGGCGGCGGCTGACGACGAAACCCGCTGCCGGGGCGGGTCGGCTGTCGGCGGGGGCGGCGGGCTGGCGCGCCGGGCCGGATCGATTGGGCCGGAGCCCGAAGGCGCGCTGGGGCTGCGTTCTCGCAGCCCTATTTCACCAGATAGTTCTCTATGAGCAAATCCTCCAGCTTACCGATGCTGAGGTACTCGTTCATGATGGCCAGGATGTCCTTCTTCAGCGTTTCGGCGTTGGCCGCGTCGGTGAGGAAGGTCAGCGACTTGTTCTTCAGATAGTAGTACACGGCGTCGCGGATGGTAACCTTCTTGGCCTGCGCCTCGAACACCAGCTTCTGGTTTTCGGTGGGCGCCGAGAATTTGACGACCAGAAAGCGGATGTTGCCCTTGGCGTCCTTCTGCTCCACCCAGAACGGCTCCCAGGTCAGGATGGTCTGGACGGGTCCGGCCGGTTCCGGCGGCGGCGCGGCCTGCTGGGGCACCACGATCTTCTGGACCTCGGGGGCGGGCGGAGGCGGAGCCTCCTTCTTGCGCAGCAGGAACCACGCCCCGCCGCCCACCAGCAGCAGCGCCAGCGCGACGACAACGGCGATCACCAGCTTCTTGTTGGCCAGCAGCCCGGAAAGGTCGAGGCTGAATTTCTTCTTTTGGGGGGCGTCGCCTTCGGGCGACAGGGAAAGGGACTGGGCGGCGGGTGGCAGCGGGGGCGGCGCCTTTTCCTCTTCCGGCAGCAGGAAGGGGGCGTCCTCCAGGTCCAGTTCGACCTTGTCCTCCACCGGGGGGCCCAGCGAACCGGCATCCAGTTGCCCGGCGTCCAGTTCCGCCTTGCCCGCCTCGTCGGGCAACAGGCCGCCGCCCCCCAACGCATCGGGGGTATCGGGAACGGCTGCGGTGACGATGGGCATGAGGAGCATGGTCTGGTCCCTCGCACGGCCCGCGCGCGGGCGCCGGGATATCGGGCGTCCGGATCAGGCCCGGCCGGGGATCGCCGGCATGGAAAGACGCCGTGGCGGCATGCGCCGGAAGGCTCCGGAAGGTTGCGGGGCTGCCGGCGCGACGTGCGGCCCCATGCGCGGGGCGGCGTGCGCGCCGTCCGTGCGGTCCGGCACGGCAAACGGGCGCAAGCCCGCCGGATGACGGTCCCGCGCCCGGAAGGAACGGCGGCCTACGGGAAGATCTTGTCGATCTTCTGCTTCATGGTCTCGGCGGTGAAGGGCTTGACGATGTAGTTGGACACCCTGGCCTGCACCGCTTCGATGACGTTTTCCTGCTGGGCCTCGGCCGTCACCATCAGGAACGGCATGTCCGCGAATTCCTCGCTGGCGCGCACCTTGCGCAGCAGTTCGATGCCGGTCATCTTGGGCATGTTCCAGTCGGAAATGACGAACTCGATGCGGTCCTTGTTCAGGATTTCCCACGCGGTGGTGCCGTCGTCGGCCTCGACCACGTTGGTGAACCCCAGCTGGCGCAGGATGTTCTTGATGATGCGACGCATGGTGGAGAAGTCGTCCACCACGAGGACACGCATATTGGTGTCGTAGGGCATTGTGCGTACTCCTGGCCAACGGACGCCGCAGTCAGACGGTGCCGTGTTCTCCGTAGTGGTTCCTGAATTCCTTGCGCAGCCTGTTGAGCGCCTGGGAGTGCAGTTGCGAGACGCGCCCCTCGGTGATGCCCATGACCTCGGCTGTTTCGCGCATGTTCAGTTCGTCGCTATAATACAACGACAATACCAGCTTCTCCCGGGGTGTCAATTCGTCGATCAGCGCCGCCACCCGCTCTATGAGTTCCTGCGTCGCCGTGGTCTGGAACGGTTCGCCATCGCCCTGCACGGCCGCATCGGGCGCCAGCGAGTCCTGTATTGCGTCCAGCGAAAGACACAACTGGTTCTGCAACGCCTCAAGACCCAGCCGTACATCCTTCTGGTCCAGTCCCGTGGCGTCCTGCAATTCGGCTTCGGTGGGATGGCGTCCCTTTTCGTGCTCGATGCGCTGGATGGCCTCGTCCAGTTGCCGCACCCGCTGCCGCAGGCTGCGCGGAAACCAGTCCAGCCGCCGCAGCTCGTCCAGCATGGCGCCCCGGATGCGGCTTTCGGCGTAGGTTTCGAAGCGGATGCCGAGCTGCGGCCGGAACTTGCCCAGCGCCTCCATGAGGCCCAGGGTGCCCGCGCTGATCAGCTCGTTCAGCTCCACGTTGCGGGGCAGCTTGGCCTTCAGGCGCAAGGCCAGGAACCGCACCTTGGGCGCGTAGTGCCGGACTATCCGTTCCTGGTCGGCGCGCGGGAAGTCGCCCCAGGCGACGGCTCCCGATTCCAGCGCCTCCCAGGGGCTAGTGCCGGAAGAGGAGCTTCTTCCAGAAAAACTTGATGTTTCCATCGAGGCTCGCCGCCACGTCCCACGTTTGTACCGTCCGGGCCACCTCGCGCACCGCCGCGCAGGCCGCGCTGTCCGGGGCCATGACGCAGAAGGGGCGCTGGTTCACCACCGCCCTGCGCACCGCCGGGTCGCGCGGGACGAAGCCCGCGAGGTCCAGCGACACCCCGGAAAGGAAATGATCGCACGCCTTGTACAGCCGGGTGAACATGTCGCGCGCGGTCTGCGCGTCGGGCACCATGTTCACCAGCACCTTGAAATGCTCCACCCCGTGGTTGAGCTTCATCACCTTGATCAGGGCGTAGGCGTCGGTGAGCGACGTGGGCTCGGGGGTGAGCACCACCAACCGTTCCTGCGCCGCCAGGTTGAAATACAGCACGTTGTCGTTGATGCCCGCGCCGGTGTCCACGATCAGGTAGTCCACCGCGCCTTCCAGCGCGTCCATGGCCTCCAGCAGTTCCAGCTTCTGGCCGGTGGTGAGCGAAAGCATCTCGCTCATGCCCGACGATGCGGGCAGGATGCGGAAGCCGTAGGGCGTGTCGCAGAGGATTTCCGAAAGGCTGACGCCTTCGTGGAACAGGTGGAACAGGTTCAGCCGGGGGGTCAGGCCCAGCACCACGTCCACGTTGGCAAGGCCCAGATCCGCGTCCAGCAGGACCACGCGCTTGCCCTCCTGCGCGAGGCAGCAGGCCAGGTTGGCGGCGATGTTGGTCTTGCCGACGCCACCCTTGCCTGAAGTGACGGAGAATACCAGAGGGAGATCGGGGCTCATGCGATGCAAGCTCCAGTGGGTGCGTGCGGTGCCGGGCGCGCCGTGCGCGGCTGCCCGTGGATGCCGTGTGCCGTCGGGGCCGCCTGCGCCGCCGTCCGAGGTTCGGCCTGACGGGCCTCCGCCTGACGGGGTTCGGGCCGGGGCGCAACCTGTTCCGGGGCCTCGCCGGGCAGTTGCCGCTTGAACAGCAGGCGCCACAACGCCGCATCGCTCGCGGCAACCAGCGAATTGCGCATGCCGGGACCGTAGGAAAGGGCCGACACGGGCAGGCCGCAGGCCGCCGCCACGTTCACCAATGCCCCGAAGGTACAGGCTTCGTCCAGCTTCGTCCAGACAAGGCTGCCCGCCCCCTGGAAGGCATAGCGCGCCAGCAGCGCGGACATCTGGGCCGGGCCGTGATGCGGCGGCAGCACCAGATGCACCGCGACGCCCGTGCCCGCCCCCGCTCCCGCCCCCGCTCCCGCCCCCGCTCCCGAAAGTCCCAGGGTCGTCAGCTGGCGGGCCAGGCTGCCGTCGCGCGCCACGCCCGGCAGGTCCACCAGGATGCGCCCGGCGTCCGGGCATTCGCGCAGGATGGCCGCGAATTCGGCGGCGCTGGAAGCCTCGCGGTACACCAGGCCGGAAAGCTCGGCGTAGTGCTTCAGCAGAAGGCGGCCGTGGCCGCGCCCGCAGTCGGCGTTGACCAGCACGATCTTCAGGTCCGGCTTCTCGCGGCGCAGGGCCAGCGCCATGCGCAGCATGGCCGTGGTCTTGCCCGCGCCGAACGGCCCGGCGAACACGTGGGCCCGCTGCGGCCATGCCGCAAGGCCCCAGCCCCGCACGGGCACGATGTCGGCCAGCGCATCCAGCACCGAGGCCCCGGCATCGGCCGCCAGCCTGCGGTGCAGGGTCATGGCCACGCCGTCGTCCACGCCTTCGCGCGTCAGGTATTCCAGGGCCACACGCTGGCGGGGGGTCAGCTCTTCCATGCGCAGGGCGGGCTTCATCAGGGCGAACAGGTGTTCCTTCATCTGGCCCCATTCGCGGTGCCATTCCTCCCAGCCGGGGGGAACGGAACCGCCAGGGCCGCCGGAGCCGCCGGAGCCAAAAGAAGAGCCCGCCGGGCCGCCCGCGCCAGCCGCGCCGGGCGCGGCCGCGTGCTCGACGCCCACGGACATCTCGTGCCACGCGCGGCCGCCCTCGCGGCATTCGCGCGAGGACAGGATGACCGCGTCCGGGCCCAGTTCCGCCTTGACCTTCGCCAGCACCGCCGTCGCGTTCCGGCCTGTGTACGTCTTGATCTGCATCAGAGCATTTCGACCTTGAAGTTGTACCGTTGCAGAAAAATGCTCTCAGCGCGGACGGCGCCGCCCGCCTCGCGGATCTGGCGAAACCCCGTTTCGCCGCTGCCGCCGGGGGTTTTCCCCTCTTTGGGGCTGTTGTCGCCATGAGGGTTTTTGTTCTCTGCCAAGGAAGAATGGTTTTTTGTGGAGGGCGTATACTCTTATCGTATTCAACCGGAATAAAAAACCATTCTGACGAAGGCAGAGGGCAAAAGGGCCATGGCGTCAATAGCCCCTACTCGAAGGCCACGCTCCCCACGGATTGCAACCGGATGTCCGAAGGAATCTCGGCCTGCGAAATCACGGCCACGTTGGGAAGGAAGCGCATCAGCAACTGGGCCAGGTGCGGCCTGGACACGGGCGAGGCCAGGATCACCGGCTGCCCGTCGGTGTTCACGGCCCGCTCCACCGCGCCGTTGACGCGCTGGATGAGCCGCTGGGCGATGCCGGGGTTGAGCGCCAGGTAGTTGCCGCCGTCGGTCTGGCGGATGGCTTCCTGCACGGTCTTCTCCACGGCCTGGTCCAGGGTGACGATGGGCAGGCCGCCCTCGCTGTCCATGTACGGCTTGACGATGGACCGGGCCAGCCGTTCGCGCACGTACTCGGTCAGGGTGTCGGCGTTCTTCACCGCCGGGCCGTAGTCGGCCAGGGTTTCCGCGATGGTCAGCAGGTCGCGGATGGAAACGTTCTCGCGCACCAGGTTCTGGAGCACCTTCTGCACCGTGCCCAGGGGCAGGATGCCGGGCACCAGTTCCTCCACGGCTTTGGGCGCGTGCTTGGCCAGGTTGTCCAGCAGGCCCTGCACTTCCTGGCGGCCCAGGAAGTCGCCCAGGTGGCGCTTGAACACCTCGGTGAGGTGGGTGGCGATGACCGTGGAGGGATCGACCACGGTGTAGCCCGCCAGCATGGCCTCTTCCTTCTGCGATTCGGGTATCCACAGGGCGGGCAGGTTGAAGGCCGGCTCGCGCGTCTCGATGCCCCGGATGCGGTGCTTGGCGTTGCCCGGGTCCATGGCCAGGTAGTGGTCCACGAGGATCTCGGCCGAGGCCACCTGGTTGCCCTTGACCAGCACGCAGTACTGGCCGGGCTTCAGTTGCAGGTTGTCGCGCAGGTGCAGCGAGGGCACCACCACGCCCATGTCCAGGGCGAACTGGCGGCGGATGGAGCGGATACGCGAGAGCAGGTTGCCGTTCTGGTCCTCGTCCACCAGGGGGATCAGGCCGTAGCCCACTTCCAGTTCCAGGGTGTCCAGGGGCAGCAGGGTCTGCACCTCTTCGGGGGTATCCAGCGAATCGCCCTTCTTCTTGCCCTTGGCGCCCTTGCCGTCCTTGGCGTCGGCGGCGTCCTCGGCCTGCCTGCCGCCCACCAGGCGCGACACGCCGTACAGCCCCGCGCCGAAGGTGAGGAACGGCAGCGTGGGCATGCCGGGCACCAGGGCGAACAGCACGAGCACCCCGGACACCAGGTTGAGCGCGCGCGAGTTGTACGACAGCTGGCCCACGAATTCCTCGCCCATCTTCGCTTCCGACGCCGCGCGCGACACGATGATGCCCGCCGCCGTGGATACGATGATGGAGGGAATGGTGGCCACCAGGCCGTCGCCGATGGTCAGCAGGGTGTAGGTGGTCAGCGCGTCGCGCCACTCCATGTCCTTCTGGAACACGCCGAGCAGTATCCCGCCGATGACGTTGATCAGCGTGATGAACATGCCCGCGTTCACGTCCCCCTGCACGAACTTGCCTGCGCCGTCCATGGCGCCGTAGAAGTCGGCTTCCTTGCGGATGTTGGTGCGGCGGGCGGTGGCTTCCTCCTCGTCGATGAGCCCGGCGTTCAGGTCGGCCTCGATGGCCATCTGCTTGCCGGGCATGGCGTCCAGGGTGAAGCGCGCGGCCACTTCGGCGATGCGCGTGGTGCCCGCGGTGATGACGATCTTGTTCAGGATGAACAGGATCATGAAAATGACCGCGCCGATGACGTAGTTGCCGCCCACCACGAACTCGCCGAAAGCCTGGATGACCTTGCCCGCCGCGTCGGTGCCTTCGTCGCCGTGCAGCAGGATGAGGCGGGTGGAGGCCACGTTGAGCGCCAGGCGCAGCAGGGTGGTGACCAGCAGCAGCGACGGGAAGATGGAGAATTCCAGCGGCGAGAGCATGAACATGGAGGTGACCAGGATCACCAGCGACAGCGAAATGCTGAGCGAAAGCAGCATGTCCAGGAAGAACGTGGGCAGCGGCACCAGCATCACGAACAGGATCGTGACGACGCCGCCCGCCAGCAGGATGTCGCCCTGCTTGGCGAAGCGCTGGTAGTCTATCTTGGGTGCGTATCCCGGTTTGGCAGCCATGTTCTTGACACCTGTCGGAGGTTGCGCGGTCTTGCTTCAGGTTCGCCGGCGGGGCCTTACGATGCCCGTCCCGCCTTGAATTTCCACAGGCTGGCCAGCACGGTGGCCACGGCCTGGAACAGTTCGGCGGGAATCATGTCGCCGACCTCCACCGCCTTATACAAAGCCTGTGCCAGCGGCTTGTTCTCGCGGATGGGCACGCCGTGTTCGCGGGCCACTTCCTTGATCTTCCGGGCCAGGTTGTCCGCGCCCTTGGCCAGCACGATGGGCGCCGGGGCCTCGGTGGCGTCGTAGCGCAGGGCGATGGCGAAGTGGGTGGGGTTGGTGATGACCACGTCGGCCTTGGGCACGTCCTGCAACATGCGCCTGGCCATCATCTGCATCATCTTGCGGCGCTGCTGCGAACGGACCACGGGGTCGCCCTCGGCCTGCTTGCGCTCGTCCTTGGTCTCGTCCTTGGTCATCTTCAGGTTTTCCTCATAGCTCCAGCGGGTGTACCAGAAGTCCGCCACGGCTATGATGGACATGGGCACCAGCGCGTAGCGCACCATGTCCCACCCGGTCTTGAGCATGTACGCGCTGACCCCCTGGGCGTCGGCGTAGTACAGCGGCAAAAAGTTGTGCATCTCGCGCCGGATGATGAGGTACGGCGCGACCCCGATGAACACCGCCTGCAACAGGCTCTTGCCGAGCCGCATGAAGGTGTCGGGCGAGAAGAACATGCGCTTCAGCGCGGCAAGGATGTTGAAGCGCGACCAGTTGAACTTGAAGACTTCGGTGGTCCACAGCTTGCCCACCTGAAGGCGCAGCACCAGCCAGGCCGTGAACCCGATGAACAGCATGATGGGCAGCAGCATGACCGCCAGTTCCCCGGCGATCCACATGAGCAGGTCGATGACGTTCTGCTGGTTGGGATGGAACCCGAAGGCGTTGCCCAGGAAATGCCGGAAGATGGCCTGCATGTCCTTGGCCAGGAAGTCGATGTAGAACAGAAGGCCCACCGAGCCCGCCAGAATGGTCAGGGTCTTGGTGAGTTCCTGCGACTTGGGGACGTTGCCCTTGCCGCGCGCCTTCTTGCGACGTTTCGGCGTCGCTTTTTCCGTCTTGCTCGGGTCGCGCTGCGCCATGGCAGCCCTCCGTCAGGGTTCGGTCAGCGGTCCACCAGCGGGCTGGCCGCCCGCAACAGGTGCAGCATCATGGGGTCCATGCCCACGATGAACTCGCGGATCTTGTCGGCCATGATGGTGAACAGCATGCCGATGAAGAAGAAGCCCACGGCGATCTTGAGCGGAAAGCCGATCATCAGCAGGTTCATCTGCGGGGCCGCGCGGGCCATGAGCGCCAGCGCCAGTTCCACCAGGAACAGCGAGACCAGCACCGGCGCGGCGATCTTGACGGCCAGCACGAACATGGAGCCGGACAGGGCCAGTATTTCCTTCACCAGCGAGGGGCCGAGCAGAAGGCCGCCGGGGGGCACCAGTTCGAAGGTGCGCACGAAGGCCCGCAGCATGTACAGGTGGCCGTCCAGCGCCAGGAAGGTGAGCATGGCCACCATGTACAGGAAGTGCGAGGTGATGCTGACGTTGGCCCCGGTCAGCGGGTCGGCCAGGGTGATCATGGTGAAGCCCATCTGGGTGGCCAGCATCTGGCCGCCGGTCTGGATGCCCGCGAACAGGAAGTGCACGGTCATGCCCAGCATCAGGCCCAGGATCAGTTCCCCGGCCAGCAGCACGATGAGCGAAAAGGGATGCGCGGGCATCTGCCCGCCCGGCAGGGACACGTGCGGCCACAGGGCCAGGGTGAACACCAGGCACAGCGCCGCCTTGACCTGCACCGGGGCCGCCTCGCCCCCGAAGAAGGGCAGCAGGAACAGCACCAGGCTCACCCGCATGAAGGTGAGCAGGAAGCTGAGCATGGAGGCGGCGTCAAAGGCAAAGATGTCCATGGGCGCGGCAAAGCAAGATGCGGGCCATGGGCCGGGCTCCCGGGCCGGGGCCTGATCGGGGGACATGATCGGTGAGGCCATCGACGGAAACCCGTCGCCCCTTCCCCTTTTCTGTTGTCCCGCGCTGGACACAAGGCCCCTTCGGAGGCATCCTGTGGGCATGCCCGGCACCCCATGCGCTCCGGCCGGGTGCCTCCACGCCAAACGGTGAGACCATGCCAGACACGCCAGACAAAGACGCCAGACACGGGAAACAGGAGGCACCGGCCGGGCAGGCCAAGCCGGACGGCCCGGCCACCCCCCCTCCGCCGCCACCCCCTTCCGGCCCCGCCTGTCCCGTGCCCCCGCGCGGCCTGGGCGACAGGATGCTGTGCGCCGCCCTGCCCTTCGTGGAAAGCCTGCGCGGCTACAACGTCCAGATGCTGCGGGCCGACCTGCTGGCCGCGCTGACCGTGGCCGTGGTGGCCCTGCCGCAGTCCATGGCCTATGCGGTCATTGCCGGGGTGCATCCCAGGTACGGATTGTACGCGGCCATCGTGCCGGTGATCGTGGCCGCGCTGTGGGGGGCCTCGCGCTACCTCATCGCGGGCCCCACCAACGCCATCTCCATGCTGCTCTTCGCCACCATGGCGGAAACCGTGGTCAACGGCGTGCCCCTGTCCGGCCTGCCGGAAGAAACGCGCATGGCCTACGTGTTCGGCGTGGCCATCCTGGCCGGGCTGCTCCAGGTGGTCATGGGGCTGGCCCGGCTGGGCGAACTGGTGCACTTCATCTCCCATTCGGTGATGGTGGGCTTCACGGCCGGGGCGGCCGTGCTCATCGCCGTGGGGCAGATCAAGAACCTGCTGGGCGTGAGCATCGGCAATGCGCCCACGTTCCTCGGACTGGTCCTTTCCACCCTGCGCCACCTGCCCCAGACCAACCCGTGGGCGCTGGGCACGGGACTGTTCGCCATGGCCGTGGCCCTGGGCGTGGCGCGGACGCACCGCCGCCTGCCCGCCGCGTTCCTGGCCGTGGTGGCGTCGGGCGTGGCCGCGTGGGCGCTGGACCTTGGCGCGCACGGGGTGAAGGTGGTGGGGGCCATCCCGGCCGGGCTGCCGCCCTTCTCGCTGCCGCCCGCGCCCGACGCGCAGGTGATGCGCGACCTGTTCATGCCCGCCCTGGCCATCGCCCTGCTGGGCGTGGTGGAGGCGCTGTCCATCGCCAAGACCCTGGCGGGCGCGCGGGGCGAGCAGGTGGACGGCAGCCGCGAATTCGTGGCCCAGGGGCTGGCCAACATCTCCGCCGGGTTCTTTTCCGGCATTCCGGGCAGCGGTTCGTTCACCCGCAGCGCCGTCAACTTCGTGGCCGGGGCGCGCACCCGCTTCGCCGGGGCGCTTTCCGGCGTGATCACCCTGGTGGCGGTGCTGCTGCTGGCCCCGCTGGCCGCGTACATTCCCATCGCCGCGCTGGCGGGCATCCTGATGATCATCGCCTGGGGCATGATCGACAAGCACGGCATCGTCCTTGCGCTGCGGGCCACCCGGGCCGACCGCATGGTGCTGCTGGCCACCTTTGCCGCCACCCTGCTGCTGGACCTGGAAAAGGCCGTGTTCGTGGGCGTGCTGCTGTCGCTGGTGCTGTTCCTGCGCAAGGTGTCGCACCCGCTGGTGACGCGCATGGACACCTGCGACAGCCCGGAGTTGCAGGGGCTGCCCGCCGGGCCGTGCTGCCCCAACCTGGCCGTGTACTCCATAGAGGGCACGCTGTTCTTCGGGGCCGTGGACGAACTGGAGCAGCGGCTGTACGAGTACGAGGACTTCGGCCACCGGGCGGTGATCCTGCACCTGCGCCAGGTGCACTGGGTGGACGCCACGGGGGTGCACGCCTTCCAGCAGTTCTTGCGCAAGTGCCAGCGGCGCGGCGTGGCCCTGGTGCTGAGCGGGGTGAAACCCGCCGTGCGCGCGGTGTTCGAGCGTTCCGGGCTGGTGCCGCAGCTGGGCGCGGACAACATGGCGGAAACCCTGTCCGACGCCCTGGCCCTGTGTTACCGCCGCTACCTCAAGGGCGCGGTGTGCGACGCCTGCAAGGCGTCCAACCAGGGCCGCTGCCGCCGCGAGCATCAGGCGGAGGACGCCGGGGACGGCAGGGCATGAGCGAGCGCATCCGCCACGCGCCGGGTTCCGGAAGCGCCGGGCCGTCCGGGGGCTTCGGCGAGCGGCACGACCCGGAGCGCTCGGACCGCGCGGCGCGCTTCCGGCGCGCCCACCGGCCCGGCGACACGGTGCGCGGCACGTTCCTGCGCCCGGCGGCGCAGTCGTCCGCCTTCGCCGCGCCGGGTGCCAGCACGGGCGGGCTGGGCTGGGCCGACATCGAAGGGCAGACCCTGCTGGCCTCCATGCCCGTCTTTCCCCAGCCCGGCACGGAACTGCTGTTCCGGGTGGAGCGGACGGAGCCGGACATCGTGCTGCGCCTGCTGGCCGAAGGCGACGGCGCGGCCGTGCCGCCCCCCTCGCCCGCCCGGCTGGCGGCGGACTACGCCACCGCGCGCGACCGGCTGGACGCCCGGCTGGCCAAGGCCCTGTTTCCGGCGTGGGGCGCATCCACCGCTCCGAATCCACCGCCTACCGCCGCCGCGCGCCATGCAGCCCTGGCCGCGCACGTGGCCGAAGACGCGGAAACCGCCGCCCTGTTCCTGGCCTGCCAGCGTGCCCGGCTGGCCCTGCTGCCGGTGCTGCGCGCGGCGCACCCCGGCGTGACCCTGCTGCACCTGCCGTGGCTGTGCCCCACGGCCCGCGCCCTGGACTGCGCGGTGCTGCCGCCGCAGCCGGAGTCCACGGGCGGCGGGCTGACCCGGATCCTGCTGGGCGGGATGCCCGTCCCGCCCGGCCCCGGCGGCGACCCGGACGGCACCCCGGACGGCACCCCGGACGGCGGGGCATCCCCGTCCCCACATTCCCCCGGCCGCTTCCTGCTGCACGGCCTGCTGCGGGCCGCGACGCAGGAGACTCCGGCGCGCCTGGCCTTCCGGGTCATGGCGGAGCATCCCGACACCATCGGCGCGCTGCTGGAACCGCTGCTGCCCATCCTGACCGGCCAGCCGGAGGATACGCCCTCCCCGTCCGTACCCCTTGAAACGGCCCTGCTGTCCACCGGCCCCCTGCCCGCAGGGCCGTCCGACCCGCTGGGCCTGCTGCTGGCCGCGTTGCACGGGGGGTCCGGCCTGCTGGCTTGACGCCGGGGCATCCCGGTATCATTCCCGGCCCTTCCGAACCCCTCCGCATCATCCCCGTTCGGGGGGTGCGGGGGGCGTTGCCCCCCGCCCGCCGGAGGCGTACAAAACCCTTTCCGTTCCCATTCACTCCCAACCGTCCACCCCGACCCGCACGACGCATGACCGACACCGCCTCCGCCGCCTCCCACCTCGCCGCCGCGCCGCCCCTGCGGCCCGACGCCCCGTGGCTGGCCCCCCTGGCCGGGTACTCCGACCTGCCCTTCCGCCTGCTGTGCCGCGAGCACGGCGCGGCCGCCTGCTGCACCGAAATGGTCAGCGCCAAGGGGTTGCTGTACCACAGCCCCGGCACGCGCGACCTGCTGGCCACCACGCAGCAAGATGCCCCCCTTGAAGACGCGCCCCTGATCCTGCAACTGTTCGGGGCCGACGCGGAAATCATGCGCCAGGTCATGCCGGGGCTCATGGAACAGGGCTTCCGCTGGTTCGACCTGAACATGGGATGCTCGGTGCCCAAGGTGGTCAAGACAGGCTGCGGCTCGGCCATGTCGCGCGACATGGACAACGCCCTGGCCGTGGCCCGGGCCATGGTCGAGGTGGCCGGGGAAGGCCGGGTGGGCTTCAAGATGCGGCTCGGCTGGCAGGCGGGCGAGGAGACCTGGCGCGAAATGGCCCTGCGGTTGCAGGACGCGGGCGCGGGGTGGATCACCCTGCACCCCCGCTTCGCCCGACAGGGCTTTGCGGGCGAGGCGCGCTGGAGCGTCCTGCGCGAGCTTGCGGCCGCGCTGTCCATTCCGGTCGTGGCCAGCGGCGACCTGTTCACGGCGGCCGACGCGGTGCGCTGCGTGCGCGAGACGGGCGTGGCCACGGTGATGTTCGCGCGCGGGGCCATGAACAACCCCGCCGTGTTCGACGAATACCGCGTCCTGCTGGCCGGGGGCCAGCCCCCGCCGCCCGACGCGGACCGGCTGAAGGCGCTTATCCGCCGTCACCTGGAACTGGCCCTGGCCCATTCCGGCGAGCGCACCGCCCTGCTCAAGATGCGCACCTTCGTGCCGCGCTACGTGCGCCACATTCCCGGCGTGCGGGCGCTGCGCAACCGGCTGGCCTCGTGCCTGGACCGGGACCTGCTGGAAGAACTGCTGGAAACCCACCTTACCCCGCAGGCGTTCGCCGAAGACGGCGGCAGCGTGGGCACGACCGCAACCGTCCCCCATGGAGACGCCCGGCCATGAAGATCATCCGCGCCCGCACGGCGGGCTTCTGCATGGGGGTCAGCCTGGCCCTGCGCAAGCTGGACCGCGAGGTGACCGAAAACAACGCGCCCATCGCCACGCTGGGCCCCATCATCCACAACCCGCAGGTCATGGCCCACTACGAGGAGCGCGGGGTGCGCTGCCTGCGCGACACCGCGCAGGTGACGCCCGGCCAGCGGGTGGTCATTCGCGCCCACGGCATCCCCGTGGCCGAGGAGGCGGCCCTGAAGGCCACCGGCGCCTCGGTGGTGGACGCCACCTGTCCCAAGGTCAAGCGCGCCCAGTTGGGCATCGCCGAGGAACGCGGCCATGGCGGCACCCTGCTGCTGTTCGGCGAGGCCGACCACCCCGAGGTGCGCGGCCTTTTGTCCTACGCCGGGGAGGGGGCCATGGTCTTCGGCTCGCTGGACGAACTGAAGGGGCTGCCCCTGCGCGACGGCGTGGCCTACTTCCTGGCCGCCCAGACCACCCAGGACCGCGCGGCCTTCGAGGACGTGGTAGCCTGGCTGCGCCAGCGCCTGGGCCGAGAGATTCCCGTGTTGCAGACCATCTGCGACGCCACGCGCAAGCGCCAGCAGGAGGCCGTGGACATCGCCCGGCGGGTGGAGGCCATGGTGGTGGTGGGCGGCTTCGACAGCGGCAACACCCGCCGCCTGGCCGACGTGGCCCGCGCCCAGGGGGTGTTCACCGTGCACGTGGAGACGGTGGACCAGCTGCCTGTGGACGAATTGCGGAAAAAATCGGTCATCGGGCTAACGGCCGCGGCCTCCACGCCGAAAAGTCTTATTGACGCCGTCCAACGATTCCTGGAATCTTTGTAGATACGTTTCCATCGACGCGCCGCATCACGAGAGACGTACCGCATCACAAGAGACGCGCCGCACCAAGAGGGGGGGCCATGTCCCAGACCAACATCCTGCTCGAAGCCGGGACCAACGAACTCGAAATCGTGGAATTCCACCTCGAGGAAAGCTCCACCGACCCCGCCACCCCCAATTACCGGGGCTATTACGGGGTCAACGTGGCCAAGGTGCTGGAAATCATCCGCATGCCCAAGGTCACGGGCCTGCCCGAGGTGCAGCACCCCTCGGTGCTGGGGGCGTTCAACCTGCGCTCGCACATCATCCCGCTGGTGGATCTCAGCCAATGGCTGGGCAAACAGCGCGCGGAAAGCGAGCCGCCCAAGGTCATCGTCACCGAATTCAACAACGTGACCACGGCGTTCATGGTGTCCGGCGTCAACCGCATCCACCGCATCAGCTGGGAAGAGGTGGAGCCGCCCAACCGCTACGTGGCGGCGCTGTCCAACAATTCCATCACCGGCGTGGTCAAGCTGGAAGGGCGGATCATCTTCATCCTGGACCTGGAGAAGATCGTGGCCGACCTGAACCCGCAACTGGGCCTGCGCCTGGACGAGGCCGTGGACTGGTCGGCCAACACCCGCTACCGCGCCCTCATCGCCGACGACTCGGGCCTGATCCGCGAAATGCTGAAGGACCTGATGCAGAAGGCCAACTTCGAGGTGGAGGCCGTGAACAACGGCCGCGAGGCGTGGGAACGCTTGGTCGACATCAAGCGCAAGGCGGAGCAGGACGCGCGCCCCGTCACCGACTACGTGCAGGTGCTGGTTTCGGACATCGAGATGCCCAGCATGGACGGCCACAACCTGTGCAAGCAGGTCAAGGAGGACCCGGCGCTGAAGCAGCTGCCGGTGGTGCTGTTCTCGTCGCTGATCACCGACAAGCTGCGCCACAAGGGCGAATCCGTGGGCGCCGACGACCAGATTTCCAAGCCCGAGGTCACGGCCCTGGCCAAGCGCTGCCTGGCGCTCATCGAGGCCGCCAAGTAGCGGGCGGACGGCCGCGCCACACGACAAGCCACGCAGGGGCGGTCCGCACGCAAGGCGGGCCGCCCCTGTTCGCGACTGCGCCCCGGAGCGGTTGCCGGGGAGCCCCCGAACCGTGGCCGCATGCGGCCGGGGTCCGGACTGGCCCGCCCGGACGGACCTACAGGGTCTGCTCCACCGACGCCACGGTGATCACCAGGGCCGCGCGGGCCCACTTGAACCGGGCGATGGCCTCGAAATCCGGACCGTCGGTGCGAAAGGCCGCCGTGCCCCGGATCAGGAAGCCCGTTCCAGGGCCGTTGCGGCCCGCCACCTTGCGGCTGCCCAGGGTCATCAGCACCCGGGCGTCGCGGGAGACGTTGGCCTC
The DNA here is from genome assembly GCF_036763125.1 of Nitratidesulfovibrio sp. 1201_IL3209. Lineage (NCBI taxonomy): Bacteria > Pseudomonadati > Thermodesulfobacteriota > Desulfovibrionia > Desulfovibrionales > Desulfovibrionaceae > Nitratidesulfovibrio > Nitratidesulfovibrio sp. 1201_IL3209. The sequence continues at coordinate 12,852 of NZ_JBAIYT010000003.1, read as the reverse complement.
GGTCTTGCGCATGCCGCCCACGGGCACCACGATGCGGGCATCGTCCAGCACCTTCAGGTAACTGTTCCAGGTGTTGACGAGATGCGGCCCGTCCTCGCCCTGGGTGGCGATGGCCACGACCCCTTCGTTCTTCAACACTTCGAACATTGTTTCCGGTATCATTCCGGCTCCCTCCCGTAGGTTGCACGCCACCGGACGCGGCCCGGCGCAGGTTCCACCGGGCATGAGGCAGGCCACAACCGGCATGCGGTCCGCGTGACATGCCTGCCATTGTACCGGAAAACGGGCGGGGGTACAGGTGCAGTTTCAGGAAATCCGGCGAGGCCGATGGCCGACCGGGCTAGGGTAGTTCCCCGGCGTCAACCTTCCACCGCCCGGTCCAGTCCGGCAGGGCCGTGAAGCGTTCGCCGCCGGGCAGGGTCAGGCGCACGGCGTGCAGCAGCATGCCCTGCCCGCCGGGAGGGCCGCCATACTTGCGGTCGCCCATGACGGGATGGCCGCGCCCGGCCAGTTGCACCCGGATCTGGTGGGTGCGCCCGGTGTGCAGGCGCACCAGCAGCAGCGAGGCCGCATCGCCCCGCCGCAGGGGAATGACGGTGCAGGCCGCGAAGCGGCCCATTTCGGCACCAGACGCGTCGCGGGCCGTGTCGGCACCAGACGCAAAGCGGCCCGCCGCCGCGTCCCCCGCGCTCCTCGCCTCCACCCGGCGCACCTTCTCGTGGCCGGGCGCACCCTGCTTCTCCAGCCGGTCGCGCAGGGTTTGCGCCCCCTCGTGGGGCCAGCGCCCGGCCACCCAGGCCAGGTATTCCTTCACCAGCCCTTCGCGCGCGGCAAAGGCGTCGGACAGGGCGCGCAGCCGGGCGTAGCTGGTGGCCACCAGCAGCAGGCCCGAGGTGTCGCGGTCCAGCCGGTGGGCGGGCGTGGGCAGAAAGTCCGCCCCGGCATGGTGCGCGGCCAGCCGGGCGGTGACGCAGTCGTCGTGCCCGGTGCCCGGCTGCACCGCAAGGCCCGCGGGCTTCAGCAGCACCAGCAACCCCTCGGCGCGGCCGACGACGCGAAGGGGGGGAGGGGGGGGAGGAAGGGGAGAGACTACGGGAAGAGGCGGCGCGGCCTTTCCGGCCACGCCGCCGGCCGAACGGCCCGGCTCACGATCCGCCGCTACGGCTGCGCCCCCATTCCCCTCTGCCAGGGCAAAGGGCGGCACCCGCACCACGTCGCCTTCGGCCACCCGGTCGAAGGGCTTGCAGCGCCCCCCGTTGATGCGCACCTGCCCGGTGCGCACCCAGCGCTGGATGGCCGACGGGGGCGCGCCGCAGCGCCGTTGCAGGTACTGCACCAGCTTCTGCCCCGCCTCTGCGGCGGTGACCACGAGCGGTTCGGCCATGGGGTGCGGTTCCGAGGGTTGAAGGTTGCGCCGCCGGGGCAGTTCCGCCCCCCTACGCGAACGCCCGGCGGGTGCATGGCATCCCGCCGGGCGTGGTGATCGCGCAAGGCCCCCGCCGGGGGAGGGCCCGTGCCCGCAAGGGCTACTGCTGTTCGCTCTCGGTCTTGTCCGGGGCCGTGTTGGGGTCGGCCTTGGACAGGTCGAGGGGATAGGCCAGCAGCATGGTCTTGCGGCTTTCCAGGCCCAGGGCGCCGGGGTGGGTGTTCACGCACAGCACGATGTCGGTCACGCCGTCGTTGTTGAAGTCGCCCACGGTGAAGTCGGCCACGGAGCCCTTGATGCGGCGGGTCTTCCATTGCAGGTTCAGGCCCACGCCGTCCCAGTACAGGGCGTGGATTTCGCCCTGCGGGAAGAAGCGGTAGCGCTCGAAGAACTGCGCGGCGGTGGAGATGGGCCGGTTGACCAGCAGTTCCCAGTGCTCGTCGCGGTCCAGGTTCACGGCGTACATGCGCAGCGGCACGAAGTAGATGTTCTTCAGTTGCAAGCGGTCCTTGCCGAGGCCGGGCATGGAGGGTTCCTCGGGAATGCCCTTGGACGAACCGGAATAGTTCTCGTCGGTCTCGGACAGGCGGGCGCCGCGGTCGGTGTGCACGCGCAGCCGTTCGTTCTCGGTCAGGATGACGCACTTGTCGCCTTCGCCCTTCCCGCCGGGCAGGTAGGTGAAGTTGAACACGTTGGCGCCTTCGGGCAGGTCCAGGCGCTTGCCCGTGACCAACTGGTCGCCGGTCTTGAGCATTTCGTACACGCCGGGCTTGAACAGGCGGGGGTTGTCGCCGCGCTGGCCGATGAGCGTGGGAATGTAGTCCGGGGGCAGCTTTTCCACGTTCAGGTAGAAGCGCACCCGGCGCATGACTTCGGTGAACTGGCCGTTCTTCCAGTTGAGGATGAACGATTCCGGCTCGCCGTCGTTGTTGTAGGCGCTGACGACGATTTCCTTCACGCCGTCGCGGTTCCAGTCGATGGTGCGGATGCTCAGGCATTCCACCAGGCCCGGCGAGCGGTATTCGCCCATGGGGATCAGGCGGCCGTTGTCCCAGCGGTAGGCGTAGACCCCGTGGTCGTCCAGCATGAGGATTTCGTTCTTGCCGTCGCCGTCAAGATCGTCCACCACCATGCCGATGGCCGAGTAGTTCAGCGCCTGGCTGCGGATGCGGCTGTCGCCCTCGGGCGCGCCCGCGTAGCGGAACTGCGGGTTCAGGTACACCTGCTGGGGCTGCGTCTCGTTGTGCACCAGCTCGGGGTTCATCTGGTTGACCGCCTTGGGCGCGGCGGCTGCGGGGCCGCCCTCGCCGGGGCGCTTGAACACTTCGGCGTTGATGGAGTCGGCCACGCCCTTCAGGGCGGGGATGAGCCCGGCCACCTTGGCGTTGGCGGACTTGGGCCATTCCTTGCCGTCGCGGTCGCGCACGCGCACGTCCAGGCTGCAATCCTCGCCCACCACGGTCACGCTGCCCCACACGGCATAGTCGGCGCCCAGCGAGGCCTGGGCGGCCTTGGCCTGGGTTTCGGTTTCCGGGGGGGTGACCTTGGCGGAGGCTTCCTTGGAAACGGGATGGAAGTTGTCCTTCCAGTACAGGCGCGAGGTGAGCATCTCGGGGATGGCCCGCTCGAGATACTTGTAGCCGGCGGGACCGTTGACCTTGAACGGCAGCACGGCGAAGCTCTTGGGGGCCGGGGCGGCCATGGCGGTGGCGGCGGAAAGCAGCAGGGCAAGCACGAGCGCCGCCGAGCGCATGAGCAGTTGCATCAGGTTCTCCTTGGTTCAAGGGCGCATCCCCGCGCGCATCCCGGAAGGGGAAGGGGGATTGCCTTGGCGCTGAACGCTCTCATAATATCTCTTGATGGCCGAAGCAACCATAAGGTAGGAGCGGCGCTGTGCCGTACGGCCCGAGCCGGGCCGGGCGCCGGAACCACCCTGGCACGGCGACGTTGCCGGCGTATTGCCGCCCGGTTCCGGGATGTCGCCGGGATGTTGCCGGGGCGTTGCCGCCAGGTCGCTGCCCAGTCGCTGCCCAGTCGCTGCCCAGTCGCTGCCCGGCCGCCGCCCTCCAACATCTTTCCCCACGCCCCATGACCGCACCCGCCGCCCGTTCCTTCCGCATCGTGTGCCCGCCCGCGCAGGTGCCCCTGGTCGAAGACCTGCTCCGCGCGCAGGGCTACGGGTTCGACCCGGAGCCGTTCTCTCCGTGGTGCCGCCGCCTCACGGCGGAACCGCGCCCCCTGGGCGGCAGCCTGGCCGCGTTCTTCGGGCTGATCTACATCCAGGACCGCTCGTCCATGCTGCCGCCGCTGGCGCTGGCCCCGGAGGCCGGGGCCGCCGTGCTGGACATGTGCGCGAGCCCCGGCAGCAAGACCGGGTTCCTGGCCCAGTTGGCGGGGCCGCACGGGCTGGTGGTGGGCAACGAACCCAACCACACCCGTCTGGCCACCCTGCGCCAGAACCTGTTCACCCTGAACCTGGTCAACACGGTGACCTGCTCGCACCCCGGCGAAGCGCTGCCCCTGCCCGACGGTTCATGGACGCGCATCCAACTGGACCCGCCGTGCTCCGGCTGGGGCACGGTGGAACGCAACCCCTCGGTGCTCAAGCTGTGGCAGGGCGACAAGGTCAAGCCGCTCATCGGCATCCAGCGGCTGCTGCTGGCCGAGGCCGCGCGCCTGCTGGCCCCCGGCGGCCGAGTGGTGTTTTCCACCTGCACCACCAACGTGCACGAGAACGAGGCCCAGGTGCTGCACGCCCGCGACGAACTGGGGCTGGAGATCGTACGGCTGGCCCCGCCGCCGGGCTTCGTGTTCGCCGAGCCGGAACTGCCCGGCTGCGAGGGCACCCTGCGGGTGGACCCGGAACGTTCGGGCGCGCAGGGCTTCTTCATCGCCTGCCTGCGCAAGCCCGGCGGAAACGGCGACGCCGGTCCCCTTGCCCCCTGCCCGCCCCTGCCCGACACGGAGCGGGTGCGCGCCGACGCCCTGCCCCCCTCGGCCTGGCCCGACGCCGGGCTGGACCCGGCCCTGCTGCCCGACGGCGTGGTGGCCCCCTTCGGCGACACCGCCTACTTCCTGCCCCGGCCCGCGCTGGAACGGCTGCCCGCCGCATTGCGGTGGCGCGGCTACCCGCTGGGCAAATGGGGCAAGGACGGCATCCGCCCCTCGCCCCGGCTGCGCGCCCTGATCCCCCCGTCACCCCTGACGCCCCTGATGCCTCTGTCGCCCTGTCCCGCCGATGCGGAGCGCCCCGCCGACGGCAACGTGGCCATGCTGCACATGGACGACCCGGCGGACATCGCCGGGCTGCTCACCGGCCGCAGCATCGACGCCCCGCGCAACGCCGCCACCGCCCTGCTCCACTGGCGCGGCCTGCCGCTGGCCCGGCTGCGCGTGAAGGGCGGGCGCGCCCTGTGGGCGGAACGCTGACCGCGCCGGGCAACCGCAACACCGCACTGCGGAAACCGCACCCCACGCCCGCCCCGACAGGCGGCGCGGCAGGCCGGGCGAAATCGCGCACCGGCCATCCGCCGTCATGTTTTCCGGTCAGGCCGGGGCGTCCTGTACGCCATCCGGCCCCATAGCCCCGCCGGAAGGTCCCACAGCCCCGCCGGAAGGTCCCACAGCCCCGCCGGAAGGTCCCACAGCCCCGCCGGAAGGCCCCACCGCAAGGATGAAATCGTTGCGCAAATCGGGCTTGTTGTAGACCAGCGGGGTGCCGTCCAGCAGGGTGACCACGCCGCCCGCCCCTTCCAGCAACGCCTGGCCCGGCGCGGTATCCCACTCCCAGGTGGGGTGCATGCACGGAAAGACGTGCGCCACCCCTTCCGCCACCAGACAGAACTTCAGCGGCCCGCCCGCCTGCATGCGCCGGTGCGGGAACAGCCCGGCCCGCAGCCTGTCCTGCGCCGCCGGGTCGAGGGGCATGGGCACCGGCGCGGGCGCACCGGCCCGGCCGGGGAAGGCCGCAGAGCGGATGTCCGCGTGCGCGGCCAGATAGGCGTCCAGCCGGGGGGTACGGCGCACCCGGCCCTGCATCACCGTGGCGCGTTGCGGAAACGTGCGCGCCACACGCACCGGCTCGGGCGGGGCGCCGTGCTCCACCCGCCACGCGCCGCAGCCGCGCCCGCCGTACCAGGTGACGCCCAGCGCCGGAAAATGCAGGATGCCCGCCGTGGGGCGTCCCCGCTCCACCAGGGCCACGCACACCGCGAAGTCGCCCTCGCCGTTCAGGAAGCCGCGCGTGCCGTCCAGCGGGTCCACCAGCAGGAAGCGCGGCCAGCCCGCGCGCTCGGCATGCGGGGGGATGCGCCCCTCCTCGGACAGCACGGGCAGGTCCGGCCGCAGCCGGGCCAGCCCTTCGGCCAGCACGGCCTGCGAGGCGTCGTCCGCCTCGGTGACCGGGGAATCGTCGGCCTTGCGGCGGATGCGCGGGGCGGCCCCGTCGCACCAGTCCAGGATGACCGCGCCCGCCGCCTCCACCAGCGGCAGCAGGTCCAACAGGGGAAAGACCGCGCCGCGGCCCGCTGCGCCTTCACGATTCCCGTCGGCCATCACCCCTCCGCATGCATGGGCATTTTCAGGATTTCGTGCTACAGGGCGGCCATGCGCACCGCACACTCCGTCGGCCCGGATCGATGCGCGGACCGGCGCGCGCACCGCACCGACCCCGCCACCGCCGTTCCGCAACGCACCGGAACGCGCGGCGCAACGCATTGCGCCCGCCGCCCCGGCCTCGCCCATGCCGCCGCCCAAGCCGCCCGTACCACGGTACGGCGGACCGCGCTGACCGTCCTGCTGCTGTCCGTTGTGGCACTTGCGGGCTGCGCGGGCAAGCAACAGATCGTCATCGACCCTGTGCAGGAATCCGTGGTCCGCCAGCAGGCCCCGTCCGCGCCGTCGCAGGCCCTGGTGCGCACCGCCCGCTCCGCCCTGGGCGTGCCCTACCGCAGCGGCGGGCGCACCCCGGCAGAGGGTTTCGACTGCTCGGGCTTCGTGTGGTGGACCTTCCGCCAGCACGGGGTGGACCTGCCCCGCACCTCCGAGGAGCAGGCCGCCTGCGGCAACCCGGTGCCGCCCGGCGGCGAGCTGCGCCCGGCCGACATCATCGTGTTCCGCACCGGGTCCGGCCCGCTGGGCCTGCACACGGCCATCTACACCGGGGGCGGACAGTTCGTGCACAGCCCCAAGCCCGGCGGCATCGTGCGCGAGGAAAGCCTGACCGTGCACTACTGGCAACGCGCCTTCATCGCCGCGCGGCGCATCCTGCACCCGGCGGAGCAGACCGCCGCCGCCCAGCCCTGAGCGCGCCCGCACGCACGCTTCCCCCGAAACAAAAACGGCCGCACCCCGAAGGATGCGGCCGTTCGCGTCCGGACGCGTACTTGCGAATGCTACTTGTTCAGGCCTTCGACCAGGGTCTTGGCGGCCATGAACTTCACGGCCTTGCGGGCCGGAATGGAAATGCTCTGACCGGTCTGGGGGTTCCGGCCCGTGCGGGCGGCCCGCTCGGTGACCGAGAACGCGCCCACGCCGGGCAGACGCACGCCGGCGCCGTTGGCAACGCCATCGGAGAGCACGCGGCAGAACGCGTCATAGGCCTTTTCGGCGCTCACCTTGGTCACGAACACGTCGGGCAGCGCCTCTTTGAGGGCGGCAACAAATTCAGCCTTGGTCAACATCAGGATGTCCTCCTTGCGCTATGCGGATTTCCCCCCGTAACCAAACCACGGTCAGCATGTCCCACCCTATGCAGTGACCGCGTTTTCTTGTCAATCGTTTCACGCCCCGCAACGCAAGGAAACACGCCATTTTCCTCATCCGTCCCCCCGTTTTGTTGCGCTTGATTCGCATTGCGTATAGAAGACATGATGCACACGGCCCCAGAGCAACAGGCAATGCGCATGCCGTCGGGCAGCGTATCCGCCACAACGCCACGGGAGCACACCATGCCGGACACCGCACCGCGCGATACCGCACAGGTGACGCAGGCCCCCGCCGACGACCTGCTGACCATCGCCGACATCGCCCGCCGCCTTTCCCTGCCGGAATCCACCGCGCGTTACTACTGCAAGCGCTTCGCGGCATTCATGCCCACCGTGGGCGACGGCCGCCGCCGCCGCTACCGGACGGGCACCCTGACCATCATCGAGGCCATCATCGAGGCCATGCACACCGCCCGCACCGCCAGCGCGGTGGAGGCCATCCTGGCCCGGCGCTTTCCCCGCAATGCCGCCGTGCAGCCCGCGCCCGTCCGGGCCGGGGCTGCGGACGGGGTTTCCGCAACAAGCCCTACCGCAACGCCCCCCCAGCCGGTACGGCCGTTGCCCGTGGCCGAAGGCGCATCCGCCGCCCCGCCGGCGCCCGCCGGGAACCTGGAACCGGGCCAGGCGCTGTACGCGCTCATCGAGCACCAGACCCGCGCGCTGGACACCATCGCCGCCGCCCTGTCCACCCTGGCGGCCCGGCAGTCGGCCATGGACCTTCTGGCCGACCTCGCCCGCACCGCCGAGGGCGAGGTGGGCACCATCCGCAAGGATGTGGAAACCCTGCGCCTGCTGCTGGATTCCTCGGAAAAGATCCACCAGCAGGACCTGGACCAGTTGCGCAACTGGCTGGGCCGGGTCATTGCCGACCGGCGGCAGCGCACCCGCGAACAGGTGTAGCCGGGGCGGCGCTCCCTCCCGGCCCGTCCCTGCCAACAGCCCCTTCCGCCACGCCCACGCGGCCCGGCGGCCAACGCCCGTTCCTCGCGCCGCCATAGTCCCCCGCCACCAGCAGTCCGCCCCCCCCCCCGCTCGCGGCTCCACCGTTTTCCCCACCCGGTGATTTCGCGCATCTTTTTTCCGCCCGTTATTCCGCCGCGTTATGCCGTATTACGAAATGACATCAAAACGGCATATCATGCGTCCGCCCTGTGCCCGCGCCACCTTGCCGCCCCCGCGCACTGACTGTGGAAAAATTCTAGACTCTGGATTTTCCCATCCCGGCGGGTTACACCATGGTCTGGTCACAACTGCATCCACGGAAATTTTTTCCGTTCAAATTCAACATATTACAAAATTATCACCGGAAAACAGCCACATGACAGCGCCAGCGAACCCACCCCTGCCCACTCCGCCGTCCATGCCCGATGCCCTGCCCGACGTGGCCCTGAACCCCAACGCCAAGGTCGTGCTGGCCAAGCGGTACTACCGCAAGGGCCCGGACGGACAGCCCTTCGAGGACGCCCGCTCGCTGTTCTGGCGCATCGCCGGGGCCATCGCGGCGGAAGAGGGCAAGTACAGGAAGTCACCCTACAAGGCGGACGCGCTGGCCCGCGAATTCTACGACCTGATGACCGGCTGGAAGTTCCTGCCCAACTCGCCCACCCTGATGAACGCGGGCACCGACCTGGGCCAGCTTTCGGCCTGCTTCGTGCTGCCCGTGGGCGATTCCATCGAGGAAATCTTCGACGCCGTGAAGCACGCCGCCATGATCCACAAGTCCGGCGGCGGCACGGGCTTTTCCTTCTCGCGCCTGCGGCCCAAGGAGGCCCGCGTGGGCTCCACCGGCGGGGTGGCCTCCGGCCCGGTGTCCTTCCTGCGCATCTTCAACACCGCCACCGAGCAGATCAAGCAGGGCGGCACCCGGCGCGGGGCCAACATGGGCATCCTGCGCATCGACCACCCGGACATCATCGAGTTCATCCGCGCCAAGGAGCGCGACGGCGAATTCAACAACTTCAACCTGTCCGTGGGCCTGACCGAGGCCTTCATGAAGGCTGTGGAGGCCGACGAGGAATACGACCTCGTGGCCCCGCACACCGGCCAGGTGCGCGAACGCCTGAAGGCCCGCAAGGTCTTCGAGATGCTGGTGCAGAAGGCGTGGGAAAGCGGCGATCCGGGCATCGTGTTCCTGGACCGCATCAACCGCGACAACCCCACGCCGAAACAGGGCGAGATCGAGTCCACCAACCCCTGCGGCGAACAGCCGCTGCTGCCCTACGAAGCCTGCAACCTGGGGTCCATCAACCTGGCCGCGTTCTTCGTGCCCGGCACCGCCACTGCCAGGGAAGGCGGCCTGCCGCATCCCTCGCCGGAAAAGGCCATCGACTGGGCGGAACTGAAGCGGGTCATCCACCTTGGCGTGCGCTTCCTGGACAACGTCATCGACGCCTCGCGCTTTCCGCTGGAGCGCATCACCGAGACCGTGCACCGCAACCGCAAGATCGGCCTGGGCGTCATGGGCTGGGCCGACCTGCTGTTCCAGCTGGGCGTTCCCTACGACAGCCAGGAGGCCATCGGCCTGGGCGAGCGGGTGATGCAGTTCGTGCAGGACGAGGGCCGCGCCGCCTCCAAGGTGCTGGCCAAGGAGCGCGGACCCTTCCCGGCCTACGAGGAATCGACCTTTGCCGAGCGCGACATGGGCCCCTACCGCAACGCCACGGTGACCACCATCGCGCCCACCGGCACCCTGTCCATCATCGCCGGGTGCTCGTCGGGCATCGAGCCGTTGTTCGCCCTGTGCTTCTCGCGCAACGTCATGGACGGCGAACGCCTGGTGGAGGTGAATCCCCACTTCGAGGCGGCCCTGGTGGCCACCGGCAGCCACAGCAGGAAGCTGATGGAGGCCGTGGCCGAAAAGGGCTCCATCCAGGCCATGGACCACCTGCCCGAAGACCTGCGCCGGGTGTACGTGACCGCCATGGACATCGCCCCGGTGTGGCACCTGCGCATGCAGGCCGCCTTCCAGAAGTACACCGACAACGCCGTGTCCAAGACCGTGAACCTGCCCAACTCGGCCGACATCGACGACATCCGGGCCATCTACTGGATGGCCTACGAGCAGGGCTGCAAGGGCGTCACCGTGTACCGCGACGGCTGCAAGTCCGTGCAGGTGCTGTGCACCGGCGAAGGCGAAAAGAAGGACGACGGCAAGGACGACGACCACAAGAGCGCCGTGCGCCAGCGCCCGGACGTGGTCTACGGGTTCACCCAGAAGGTGCCCACGGGCCTGGGGGCCATGTACCTGACCGTCAACGAGGCCGACGGCAAGCCCTTCGAGGTGTTCGCCACCATCGGCAAGTCCGGCCGGTCCATCACCGCCAAGGCCGAGGCCATCGGCCGCCTGGTGTCGCTGGCCCTGCGCTCCGGCGTGGAGGTGCGCGACATCGTGCAACAGCTCAAGGGCATCGGCGGCGAACACCCGGTGTTCCAGAAGAAGGGCCTGCTGCTGTCCATCCCCGACGCCATCTCGTGGGTGCTGGAAAACCGCTACCTCAAGGGCGAACTGCCCCCCCACGGACCGGTCAACGACCTGGACAAGCAGCGCTGCCCCGACTGCGGCGAGGAACTCGTGTTCCAGGAAGGCTGCTACATCTGCCCCGGCTGCGGGTTTACGAAATGCGGGTTGGGTAAGAGTATCCGGTACCGGGGGAGAGGGGGGGCGGTTTTGGAAAAGCGCCCCTCCTCTCCCCCGTGTTTTCTTGCCCGGCCACGCCGCCCGCGCATTGCCCATTGCCTCTTGCCCCCTTGCAATGTCGCGCGGGCTTTGCTTTGATGCGGCCAGCATGCTCAAGGTCAGCCACCTGTCGCATTCGTTCGGCGCCCACTGGGCGCTGAAGAACGTGTCCTTTTCGCTGGAGAAGGGCGAATTCCTGTTTCTTTCCGGGCCGTCGGGCGCGGGTAAGACCACCCTGCTGCGCCTGCTGCACGGGGCCCTGCCGGTGCAGCGCGGCGCGGTTTCCGTGGCGGGCTTCGACCTGACGCGCCTTTCCGGCCGCACGGTGCCGCTGTTGCGGCGGCAGGTGAGCGTGGTGTTCCAGGATTTCAAGATCCTGCCGGAGCGCAGCGTGTTCGCCAACGTGGCCCTGCCGCTGGAAGTGCGCGGCCTTGCGCCCCAGCACATCGGGCGGCGGGTGCGCGCCGTGGTGCGCGCGCTGGGGCTGGAAAACCGGCTGGACACGCCGTGCGGCGAGCTTTCCGGCGGCGAGCAGCAACGGGTGGCCGTGGCCCGGTCCATCGTGGTCAACCCCCAGGTGCTGCTGGCCGACGAACCCACCGGCAACCTGGACCCGGAACTGTCGCTGCGGCTCATGGACATCTTCATGCAGTTCCACGCCTACGGCACCACCGTGGTGCTGGCCACGCACAGCCCGGAACTGATCCGCCGCCATTCGGACGCGCGCCTGCTGCGGCTGGAGGACGGCATGATCACCCACGCCAACTGGCCGGGGGGCGAGGTGTTCCGCTGCGCCGACGGCGGCCTGCATCTGGGTGACGGTGGCGGCATGGACCCCTGCGGCCTGGACGCGCCGGGCGTTCCGGGCGGTTCCGGCGGCTCTGGCAGGTCGGGCCATTCGGACGACGGCGGCACGGGCAGCGCCCCCGGCGACCGCCGCGGCGGAAGGCTGTCGCTGTGATGCGCACCTTCTTCCGCCTGCTGGGCCGCGGCGTGGCCGACCTGTTCCTGCACCCGTGGGCGCAGTTGCTGTCCATGGCGGCGGTGACCCTGGTGGTCTTTCTGTCCGGGCTGTTCCTGATGGCCCTGGCCACGGTGGACGCCGAACTCAGCGCGTCGCGCGGGGAAACGGTGTACCAGGTGTACTGGCGGCCCGGCACGGACATGGCCCACGTGCGCGGCCAGTGGGAAGAACTGCGCCACATGCCCTGGCTGGCCAGCCTGGAAACCTACAGCCCGGACGAGGCGTTGGAGGCCCTGGCCCGCCGCATGGGCGAAACGGGCGGCGGGCCGCCCAACGGTCTGGATATGGGCTTTCTGTCCGGCAAAAGCCCCTTGCCGCCCACGGCCCTGCTGACCTTTGCCCCGCGCGAGGCCGAGCCGGAAAAATGGGCCGCCGACACCCGGGATTTTCTCACGGCAATGCCCGGTGTCGAGCGCGTGGCCGCATCGCCCCTGCGCGACGAACTGGGCAAGGCATGGCGTTCGGCCAGCCGCTTCGTGATCTGGCCCACCGTGGGCTTTCTGGGCGTGGTGCTGGCGCTGGTGGTGGGCAACACCGTGCGGCTCACCCTGTCCACCCGCCGGGAGGAAATCGAAATCCTCCAACTGGTGGGCGCGCGCAACTGGTACATCCGCCTGCCCCTGGTGGTGGCGGGCGCGTTGCAGGGGCTGCTGGGCGGCGGCCTGGCCTGCCTGCTGCTGTTGCTGATGCACTGGCGCTTCCGCACCGCGCTCAACGTGCCGCCCCTGCTGCTGGAACTGCGCCTGCCCCCGCCGGAACAGGCCGCCCTGCTGCTGGCCGTACCCGTGCTCATGGGCATCCTGGGCAGCTGGATTGCCGTCCGCAGCCGCTAGTTGTAGAGTGTCAACAGGTTGTTCCCCGTTGCGCTAGTCGTTCTGCCGGAGTTCTGCCCCCAAGGGCAGAATGGGGGCGGAGATTGTTGTAACGGTGGAGCCATCGGAAAAGAGCCTTTGTTCGTATG